>CAZPWK010000175.1:0-6030 GCA_964590285.1 uncultured Acidobacteriota bacterium
CGAAGAAGGCGTTGACGTACCCTCCGCCCGCGACCTCGACGCGCGCGACGCCGCCGCCGGGCTCGTAGCGGGCGACGAGCGCCTCCGCGAGCGCGCGGGGCGGCTTCCTCGCCGCGCGGGCGAGCTCGAAGCAGATCGGGCTGGCGAGGTCGCCGTGGGAAGCCGAGGGAGGCCAGGTCAGCGGGATCGCCGGGGGTTCGACGCCCAGCGCCTCGCGCGCCGCTCGCCGCAACCCCTCTTCGAAGGACCTCTCGGGCGAGAAATCGTCCAAGGCTTCCCCTCCGGCGGGTCGCGACCGACTATACAACCGGGAAAGGCCGCCCCGCGAGGAAGGCGGGCCGGGAGATCAGGGGCGCTCGGCCGCGGAGAACTCGAAGGGGTCGGAGAAGCCGGACAGCCCGTCGGACGTCACCCCCTCGATCCGGTAGAGGAGGGACGCGCCCTCGGGCGCCGTCTCGTCGAGGAAGACGTAGGACACCGCGGTGGATCCGTCGCCCATCGGCGGGATCCACAGCGGGTTGATCCGGACCCAGCGTCCCGCGGGCTCCGATCGCCGCAGCACGCTGAACCCGATGAGCGACCGCTCGGAGAGCGTCTCCCACGAGACGAGCACGCCGCCGCCGGGGATCGGCCGGGCCTCGGTCGTCGAGGCCTCGAACGGGAACGCGCGATCCAGGGATGCCGACCAGGAAAATCGGCGCGGCGCCCCCTCCGGCTCCAGGTTGCGGACGAGGAGCACCGCCTCGGTGATCGCCTCGAGAGGGACCGTCGTCTCGCCGGCGCCGTCTTCAGCGAGTGCGATCGGGACGCGCCGGGCCCGGCGCTCCGCGTCGAAGATCAAGAGGTCCGCCTCCCACCGCCCCTCGGCGTCTCCCTCGAACCGGACGATCATGCCCCCGTCCGCGGCGTCCGGACGGAGCAGAACCGACGCCGCGCCGAGGGCGCCGACCGGGGGCGCCTCGAGGATGGAGAGGGCCGGGAGGCCCTCGAAGCGGAGCGGGATCGCGGGCGCGTCGAGTCGGTCGGCGAAGGAGAAATGCAGGCCGTCGGAGCGCTCGCCGACGAAGTGGCACCAGAGCTGGTAGTCCCGGAACGCCTCCGCGAAGGTCGCGCCGGCACCCCGGCGCATCGCCCGGTCGAGCGCGACCGGCGCCTCCTCGCCTGCGGCGAGCTCCTGGAACGCGAGCCCGACGACGGTCGGACCGTACGCCTCGTCGAGGAACGCGAAGAACGCCGCGTTCCCGGCGGCGAGCCGCGCCTCGTCGACGACGAGCCCCGTCCCGAGCCGGTCGAGCCTCTCGGACAGCGTCGAGGCGACTCGATCGTCGGCGACCCCGTACAGGCGGAGCGAGGTCCAGGCGGCGAGCGCCTCTCCGAAGGCGGGGGACAGTCCGGAGCCCAGGGCGATCGCGACCGCGTGCGCGAACTGGTGTGCGGCGGAACGACGGACCGCCGGCGCGCCGTCGCGGCGGGTCGCGTCGAGCACGGCCATCGCCCGCCCGTCCCGCCGCGTCTGCGGGAACAGGTAGCCGTCGATGCCGGAGCCCAGGTGCCCGAGCACGACCTCGAGCGGGGGAGGAGCGGGGAGGCCGATCTGCTCCACGAGGAGCTTCCGGGCGTCCGAGATCCCGTCGAGGACCGCCTCGACCGTTTCGGGAGCCTCCTCGTCGCCCCGTGGGAAGACGCGACCGGTCGGTCCGTCCACGGCGCTCCGCACGACCGTCCCGTCGGCCCCGAAGAAACGGCGCTCGCCGGCGAGCGCCGGCTCGTTCTGCAGGAGCAGGAGGGCCCTCCTCTCCGCGACCGTGGCCTCCGACGGATCCTGCGAGAGGGACTGCAGGAGCGGAGAGAGGCAGGGGATCGGGTGGGCCCCGCCGGCGGAGAGCGTCGCGACCGCCTGGGCCCGGAGAGACGCTCGGAGCTGCGAGGGAACCTCGGCGGCGGGGGACGTGCCCGGAGCCGCCGCGGCCAGCGGCAGCAGCCAGCAGATCGCGAGCGGCGCGATGCGTGTGCGGCCCTTCGTCAATTCCGAGCCTCCGCGCCCGGCCGGCCCTCCCGGGCAGACGGACTCCGAAATCATGAATATAGGGTGAAACGGCGGAACCGTCAAACGAATCAGGAAGATGCGGGCCGCGGACGATCGTCGGCGATCAGGACCACGACGGTGACGTTGTCGTCCCCCCCCCGGGCGTTGGCCTCCGCGACCAACCGATGGCAGATCGGCTTCGGGTCCGCCCCGGGAGCGCCCAGGATCTCTGCGATCTCCGAGTCCCGGAGCATGGCGTTCAGGCCGTCGGAGCACAGGAGGACGACGTCCCCCGCCCGGAACGTCAGCGTCGCCGTGTCCACCGTCACGTCGGGACGGCTTCCGAGGGCGCGCGTGACGACGTTGCGCATCGGATGGCGCTGGGCGTCCTCGTCGCTCAGGTAGCCCAGCCGGACCTGCTCGGCCACCCAGGAGTGGTCGCTGGTCAGGCGCGCCAGCCCGCCGGATCGCAGGACGTACGCCCGGCTGTCGCCGACGTGCGCGAGGACGGCCCGGCCGCCGAGCACGAGCATCGCGACGAGCGTGGTGCCCATGCCCCGCCGGTCCTCGCGCTCCTCGATCGCCTCCCAGATCCGGCGGTTCGCCTCGCGCACCGCCGATTCGAGTCGCCGCGCGGCCGCCGCCTCGTCCGGGGGCGGCGCGGCCTCGACGCCCTCCAGGGACTCCCGGAGCGCGTCGATCGCGAGGCTCGATGCGACCTCTCCGGCGGCGTGGCCGCCCATCCCGTCGGCGACCGCGTACAGCCCGAGGGACGGGGCGACCAGCAGGGCGTCCTCGTTCTTCTCCCGGCGCCGGCCCGCGTCCGTGACGCCGGAGGCGCGCCACCTCATCGAGCGCCCCCGCGGGAGGCGGCGCGGCGCGCCTCGGCGGCGCGGCCCGTCCTCAGCTCCTCCAGCTTGACCGCGGCGGCGGTCTGGGCCGGATCGAGCGCCAGGACCGTTTCCAGCTGCGCCTCGGCCTCCTTGAACTGGCCGAGCCGGATCTGCGCGAAGGCGAGGTTGAGCCGGGCCTCGACGTAGTCGGGGTTGAGGGCGGCCGACCGACGGAACGCGGCGATCGCCTCCTCGACGCGGCCGAGCTCGCACAGCGTGATCCCGCGGTAGTTGTGGAGGTCGGCGAACTTCGGGCTGATCGCGAGCGCCTCGTCGAGGTCCTCGATCGCCCTCTCGTGGTTGCCGGCCTTGATGAACCGGATCGCGTTCCGGAAGTGATGGGCGAACCGGTCCGGCGCGGCGTAGAACGCCTCGCGGAGGTACTCGCGCGACTCGTCCGCCATCCCCTCGCGGAGGCGCCGCATCCCCTTCTCGAACGGGTCCCGGATCTCCCGGACCTTGATCTCCAGGGCGCGCGTGAACGCCTCGGCGGCCTCTTCCTCCCTGCCGGCCTCGAGAAGGGCGAAGCCCATCGCGACGCGCGCCTCGATGAACCCCTGCTGGGAGGCGAGTGCGGCGCGGTACTCCTCGATCGCCTCGTCGAGCCGGTCGAGCCGTTCGAGGATGCGGCCGTGCTGGAAGCGGATGTCGGGGTAGTCGGGGCTGACCTCCGCGGCGCGGGCGAAGTCGCGCTCCGCCGCTTCGAGATCCCCCTTCTGCTCCAGCCGCTCCGCCGAGCCGAGGAAGGTCTCGGCGAGATAGTAGCGGGCGATCCGGCGATCGGCGTCGGCCAGGCTCGGCTCGTCCTTCAGGGCCTTGCGGAAGAAGTCCACCGCCTGCTTGTGCTCGTTGCGGTAGTAGTGGTAGATCCCGGACTTCACGTGGTAGTTCCCCGTGAGGTTCAGGATCTCTCGCAGCAGTCGCATCGGGCGGCCTCCGGAACGCTAGCCTCTCTTGATCGTGCCGTGCTCGAACTTCGCGGTTCTCTGGTCGAAGATCCGCTTCGCGTTGCGGCGCACGATCTCGGGCACGTTCTTGTCCTTCGCCAGGAGCTTCAGGTCCCGCTCCGTCAGCCGCGGGATGAAGTTGGTGGAAACGCCGGGAGGAGTCCTCGGGTTGCGGACGAGGGCCGCGGCGACCTGGTAGACCTTCGACCACTCGCGGTTCGAGCCGATGGCCCGCAGGACCTCGTCCGAGACGTTGCGCATCGCCGCCACGGACTCGACCTCCTGCTCGTTCAGGCGGGGGTTCTTGAGCACGGCCAGGGCCACGACCTTGTTCGTGTCGCGGATCAGGATCGTGCGCTCCTCCCTTCCTCCCTTGAGCGCGAGCAGCGCCTTCTGCGCCGTCGAGAGGGTCAGGATCTTCCGGTAGACGCTCCGCATCGCCGGGTCCGGGGCGCGCTCGAACTCCTCGCCTCCCAGGATCTCGCTCGCCGCGAACAGCTCGCCGACGTCCACCTCGAGGATCCGGGCCGCGACCTGCGGGTCGACGAGGTCGTCCACGGAGAGTTCGGGGTCCGTCTCCTTCCCCGGCCGGCGCCCTTCCTCCTGCGTCGTGTCGAAGAAGCGGGCGAGCAGATCGAGGATGCGGCCGCGCTGCTCGGGGCGCAGCGCCGGGTTCTCGGACATCTTGTCCAGGAGGGCGGGACAGCGGAGCAGGCGCTCCTGGTTCGTGAGGATCAGCTCGAGGACCGAGGCGCCCCCCTGCGCGGCCAGGATCTCGATCGCGGCGTCCGGCGCCGACGGATGGAACGCGATCGACTCGGCGATCCCCTCGTCGCGCGCCGCGGGGACCGCGAAGTGGAGCAGCAGCTCCGGAGCGCTGCCCGGGTCCGACAGGACCTCCCGGAGCGCGTCCCTCGACATCGAGCCGAGGCTTCGCTCGGCGTCCCGGCGGATCGCCTCGTCGGGGTCCGCTCGCAGGAAAACCTGGAGCCGGGCGAGGACGTTGCGGGGGAGCGGCAAGGCTCCCCGCGCCGCCGCGGCGCGGAGGGCCTCCGGTGCGGCGCCGTCCAGGATCCTGCGGACGAGCGCGTCGATGGGGGAGGGCTCGCTCAAGGCCGCGCTCCGGACTCGGGCTCCGCCGTCCGAGGCTCGGCCCGGAGCCGGAATCCGGAGAGGGGAGCGCCATCCGGTCCGGAGGGCGCCGGCTCGGCGCCGTCGACGCCCACGCGAACGGCTCCGCCGTCGGTCGCGTCGAGAGCCAGAGCGCCGGCGCACGAGACGTCCCGAGGGACGCCGGCCTCGAGGTCCCGGAGCGCCAGGACCGTCTCGCCGTCGCAGGTGATCGCGCCGTCCACCGGACGGTCGACGACGACCCGCGCGACGATCGACCGGACCGGGGCGGCCTCCGCCCCCGCCTCGGGCGGGTCCGCCTGCGCTCCGGCCTCCGCCGGGAGCGCCACCCCTCCGGCCTGCGCGGCCGTCGCCGCGCCCGCGCGCCGCGGGGTCCACCAGTAGCGCCAGCCGGCCCACCCGGCGGCGGCCAGGAGCGCCACGAGCGCGATCGCGACGACCGCGGCGGCGGCCCGGCGGGCGCCCCGCCCTTCGTCGCCGGTCTGCGGCGGCTTCCCCTCCGGGGGAACCGGGGGGTAGGCCGCGCCGCGTCGCGGGCGCTCCCGTTCCCGCGGCTGGCTCCGCTCCTCCTGCTCGCGGATCTCCTCGAGGTAGGCGTCGACCATCGCCTCGGGGTCGATCCCGATGTGCTGGGCGTACGCGCGCACGAACCCTTTGTTGAAGACGCCGCCCGGAAGGTGACGGAACTCGTTTCGCTCGAGCGCGTCGAGGTAGCGCAGGTTGATCTTCGTCGCCTCCGAGATCTCCCGGAGGGTGATCTGGCGCAACTCGCGCTCGCGCTTGAGCGTCTCTCCGAAGGAAGACATGCGGGCCCCCGGGGTGGGCCGGACCCGAACGGGAAACCGTCGGCCGAAAGGAGATTCTAGGGATCGCGGAAAGCGGCTGTCAACCTTCTTGGGGCGGCCGGGCGCCGGTCCCGGAGGGGCCGAGGCTTCTCTCCGCCACGACCCGCACGATCTTGGGCGCCTCCTCGTCCCGCGCGAGCCGCGCGAGGTCCGACCGCGACAGGCCCGCGAGGGCGCCGAGCGCCGAG
>CAZPWK010000176.1:0-6021 GCA_964590285.1 uncultured Acidobacteriota bacterium
CCGAGCAGGTCGTGGGCGACGAGGACCTGTCCGTCGCAGTCGCGCCCAGCCCCGATCCCGATCGTGGGGATCGGGAGGTCGCGCGTCGCGCGCGCGGCGACCCGCGAGGGAACGCCCTCCAGGACGATCGAGAAGACGCCCGCCGCGGCGAGCTCTCCCGCGGCGGCGAGGAGCGCCTCCGCCGCGGCCGGGTCGCGAGCCTGCACGCGGTAGCCGCCGAAGTGGAGGACCGACTGGGGCGTCAGCCCGAGGTGACCCATCACCGGGATCCCGGCGTCGAGGAGCGCCCGGACCGCGTCGAGGCGCTCCGAGCCCCCCTCGATCTTGACCGCGTCGGCGCCCGCCTCGCGGACGAAGCGGGCCGCGTTGCGGACCGCGTCCGCCGGGCCGAGGTGGTACGAGAGCCAGGGCATGTCCGCAACCAGGAGCGCGCGCCGCCGGGCCCGGCCGACCGCCCGCGCGTGGTGGAGCATCTCCTCCATCGTCACCCGGAGCGTGCTCTCGTACCCCAGGACGACCATCCCCAGCGAGTCGCCGACGAGGAGGGCGTCCACGCCGGCCTCCTCGGCCGCCAGCGCTCCGCCCACGTCGTAGGCGGTCAGCACGACGAGGGGCGTGCCGCGCCCCTTCCGGGCGCGGAACGCGGGCACGGTCATCCGGGTCGCTCGGGACTTCTCGGGATTCACTCGGCCTCCTCTTCTCCCCGCCGTCCGGAGACGGTCGAGGGACCTGGGCCGGAAAGGGCGGCTCAGCCCGGGGACCCCAGGGGGCGGTAGTACTGCACCCCCCGGTCCATCTTGCGGAGCTGCTCCACGAGCTCGTCGAGGTGGGCCTCGTGGTGCACGAAGTCGATCTCCGTCGTGTCGATCACGAGCAGGGGCGTCTGCGTGTAGTGGAAGAAGAAGTAGTTGTACGCCTTGTTGACCTCGTTGACGTACGCCTCGCTGATCTCCGCCTCGTAGTCGCGCCGGCGGCGCCGGATCCGCTCGATCAGCTTCGCCGTCGCGGCCTGGAGGACGATCACGAGGTCGGGCTTCGGCACCTGCGGCTCGAGCATCGCGTAGAGCTTGTCGTAGATCAGGAGCTCGGCGTCGTCGAGGTTCAGGTACGCGAAGATCTTGTCCTTCGGGAAGATGTAGTCGCACAGCGTGGCCTGGTGGAACAGGTCGCGCTGGCCGAGCTCGAGCAGCTGGCGGTGCCGGGACAGGAGGAAGAACAGCTGCGCCTGGAAGGCGGAGCCCTGCTTGTCCCGGTAGAAGTCCCGAAGGAAGGGGTTGTCGACCTTCTCGAGCACGCTGTGGGCGTTGATCTTCTTCGCCAGGAGCTCGACGAACGAGGTCTTCCCCACGCCGATGGGGCCTTCCACCGCGATCGACCTGAATTTCATCGTGCTCCCGCCGAAGGGGCGCGATTATACGGGCCCGCGATTCGGGAAGGCAAGCTCGCCGAGGCGCCGCACGCCGGGCCGGTCGCCGAGTCGGAGGAGCTCCTCCTCGATCGTCCGACCGGTTCCGGGGTTGCGGAGGCCCGGAGCCACCTCCGCCAGGGGCGCGAGCACGAACCGCCGCTCCCACATCCTGGGGTGAGGCAGCGTGAGGGCCGGCCCGCTCCTCCGGATCCGCCCGAGGATCAGGAGGTCGAGGTCGAGCTCGCGCGGCGCGTTCCGCTCGCGCCGGACGCGCCCCGCCTCCGCCTCGACCGCGAGAAGGACGCCGAGCGCCTCTTCCGCGCCGAGCGCCGTCCGTACCTTCGCGACCATGTTGAGGAACCGGAGCGCCTCGGCGGTGCCGACGGGCTCCGTCTCCCAGACGGAGGACAGCGCGACGGGCGCGACGCCCCGGCTCGCCATGCCGGCGAGGCCGAGACGCAGGTGGCCCTCGCGGTCCCCGAGGTTGCTGCCGAGCGCCACGTACCCTTCCACCCGATCCCTCCGTCCGCGCCCCGGAGCCCCGGCGCCGGTCCGGCGCGTTCCGGTTGAATCCCTCCCCCCGGACCGCTATGATGGCCCATTCGCCCGAGGCGAGGCACGCCGCGAGGTTCCGGACCGCCGGGACGCCGCGGCCCGCTCCCCTCCGGCGGGGAGGAAGCGACCCTCATGACCACGAAGAAGAAGGCGCCGGAGCCGAAGACGGCGGCGGCGAAGCGCGAGAAGGCCGAGGCGGCACCGAAGCCGCGCCACACGGCGGCCTACGAGGAGGCGATCCGCGACTTCGGCTCGGCGGTCGGCCTCCTTCGCGCCGGGTCGTACGGGGAGGCTCTCGAGAAGCTCCGGGCGCTCCGCACGGGGAACCCCGGGGAGCCGGAGCTCCTGGAGCGCGCGAGGACGTACGAGACGATCTGCGAGAGGAAGCTCGCGCCGGCGGACCGGGATCCGGAGACCCCGGCGGAGTGCTACCTCCACGGGGTGCTCCACGCGAACGCCGGGAGGCTGGACGAGGCGCTCCGCCATCTCGACCGCGCGGTCGCGGCCGAGCCCGGCTCCGCCGCCTACCTGTACGCGCGGGCCGCGGCCCGGGCGCTCCAGGGAAACTCCGCGGCGGCGGCCTCCGATCTCCGGGCGGCGATCCGCATCGACCCTTCCTGCCGGCACCAGGCGGCGAACGATTCCGACTTCGAGCGGATCCGCGACGAGGCGGTCTTCATCGACGTGATGGATCCGGCCGGCGAGTGATCGCGGGAGGAGACCCTTGCGGCGCGTCGACGTGGTGATACTCGCGGCCGGCCTCGGCAAGCGGATGCGGTCGCGGCGGATCAAGCTCCTCCACCAGGTCGCGGGCCGGCCGATGGTCGCCCACGTCGCGGAGGCGGCCCGGGCCCTCCGCCCCGCGCGGCTCGTCGCGGTCGTCGGCCACCAGGCGGACGACGTCCGCGAGGCGCTCTCGGGGCTGTGCGACCGCTTCGCGCCGCAGGCGGAGCAGCGCGGCACCGGGCACGCCGTGCTCGCGGCCGCCCCCCTCCTCCGCTCCGGCAAGGGCTCCGCGCTCGTCGTCCTGAGCGGCGACGTCCCGGCGGTGCGGGCCTCGACCCTGAGGGCCCTCGTCGCGAGGCATCGGAGGAGCCGGGCCGCGCTCACCTTCGTGAGCACGCTCGTGCCGGACCCGTCGGGCTACGGGCGCGTCGTGCGGGACGGCGCCGGCCGCGTCGCGCGGATCGTCGAGGAGCGCGACGCGACCCCCGAGGAGAGGCGGATCCGCGAGATCAACGCCGGGATCTACTGCGCCGATCGCGCGGCGCTCCTGGCGGTCCTCGGGTCCTCGCGGCCCGACAACGCGCAGGGGGAGTACTACCTGACCGACGCGGTCCACCGGCTGCTCGCGCGCGGCGCGCGGGTCGCCGCCGTGCTCCATCCGGAATCCGAGGAGGTCCTCGGCGTCAACACGCGCGCCGAGCTCGCCCGCGCGAACGCCGCGCTCTACGCCCGCGCCGCCGAGGCGCTCCAGGAGCGCGGCGTGACGCTGCTCGATCCCGCCCGCTCGTGGATCGACGCGCGAGCGCGCGTCGGGCGCGACTCGGTGATCTGGCCGGACGTCGTGATCGAGGGGGCCTCCGTCCTCGGCGAGGACAACGTCGTCCGGCCCGGGTGCCGCCTGCGGAACGTCGTGACGGGGCGCGGGGTCGAGATCCGGGACCACTGCGTCCTCGACGATGCGCGGCTCGGCGACGGGACCGTCGTGGGCCCGTTCGCCCATCTCCGCCCCGGGACCGTCCTCGAGGCGGGATCCCGAGTCGGGAACTTCGTCGAGGTGAAGAAGTCCCGCCTCGGGCGCGGCACGAAGGCGATGCACCTGACGTACCTCGGCGACGCGACGATCGGACCGGGCTGCAACATCGGGGCCGGCACGATCACCTGCAACTACGACGGGGTCCGGAAGAACCCGACGACGCTGGACGCGGGGGTGTTCATCGGAAGCGACACGCAGCTGATCGCGCCGGTCCGGGTGGGCAAGGGAGCCTATGTCGCGGCCGGTTCGACGGTCACGAACGACGTGCCCCCGGGCGCCCTGGCGATCGCCCGGGGGAAGCAGAGGAACGTCGAGGGCTGGGTCGCGCGCCGCAGGCGCAAGCGCTGAGGAGGCGCGGAGGGCGGCCGGAGCGTCCCGCCCCCCGCCGACGGGCTTCCCCCCGGATTCCGCACTATATTCTTCCCGCGCGCCGGCTGAGGCCCGGGGGGGGTGTTGCGGCATGTGCGGAATCGTAGGCTACATCGGCCCGAAGGACCCGGTCGAGGTGCTCGTCGAGGGATTGAGGCGCCTCGAGTACCGGGGATACGACTCCGCCGGGATCGCGGTCGTGGACGAGGCGGGGAACGTCGCGATCCGGCGAGCGCCGGGCAAGCTCCGCGACCTCGAGAAGGCGATCGCCGAGCGCCCGCTCAAGGGGGTCTACGGGATCGGCCACACGCGCTGGGCCACGCACGGCCGCCCCACCGAGGAGAACGCGCACCCGCACCGCGACTGCACGGGCCGCCTGGTCGTCATCCACAACGGGATCATCGAGAACTACCTCGAGCTCAAGCACGAGCTCCAGGCGCTCGGCCACCGATTCGTCACCGAGACCGACACGGAGATCGTCGCGCACGCCATCGAGCAGCGGATGAAGGAGACGGGCGAGGGGCTCGTCGAGGCCTTCCGCGCGGTCCTCCCGCGCCTCCGCGGGATCTACGCGCTCGTGGCGCTGTCGGCCGACGCGCCGAACACGCTGGTCGCCGGGCGGCTGGGCCCCCCGCTCGTCGTGGGGCTGGGCCGGGGAGAGTGGTTCGTCGCCTCGGACGTCCCGGCGGTGCTCAGCCACACGAAGGACGTCGTGTTCCTCGACGACCACGAGATCGTCGTGATCACCCCCGAGGGCCCCTCGTTCTTCCGGATGGACGGTTCGCCGGTTTCGCGGGCCCCGACGCGGATCCCGTGGGACCCGATCATGGCGGAGAAGGGCGGCTACCGGCACTTCATGCTGAAGGAGATCCACGAGCAGGCGCGCGCCGTGCGCGACACGCTGCTCGGCCGGGTGTCGGTCGAGTCCGCCGAGGTGCTCCTCCCGGACCTCGAGATCCCGGAGGAGTGCCTGCGGAGCGCGGAGCGCGCGGTCATCGTGGCCTGCGGCACCTCCTGGCACGCCGCGCACGTCGGCAAGTTCCTCATCGAGCGCCTGGCGCGGATCCCGGTCGGCGTCGACTACGCCTCGGAGTACCGGTACCGCAGGCCGATCGTCGGCGAGCGCGTCCTGCCGATCTTCATCAGCCAGTCGGGCGAGACGGCCGACACGCTCGCGGCGCAGCGCTACGCGAAGTCGGAAGGCGCCCGGACGCTCGCCATCTGCAACGTCCGCGGCTCGATGCTCACCCGGGAGGCCTCCGGCACGATCTACACGCTCGCCGGCCCCGAGATCGGCGTCGCGTCCACCAAGGCGTTCACGAGCCAGATCGTCGCCCTCTCCCTCCTCGCGCTCAAGCTCGGGCGCGTCCGCGGGACGCTCGACGAGGCCGAGGCGCACGATTTCGTCCGGCACCTGTACCACGTCCCGGTCCAGATGGAGCGCTACCTCCTCTCCGACGGGGTCGTCCGGGAGATCGCGAAGACCTTCTGCGAGCACCGCGACTTCCTCTACCTCGGCCGCGGCGTGAATTACCCGATCGCGCTCGAGGGGGCGCTCAAGCTGAAGGAGATCTCGTACATCCACGCCGAGGGGTACCCTGCGGGCGAGATGAAGCACGGGCCGATCGCCCTGATCGACGAGTCGATGCCGGTGGTGGCGCTCGCGCCGCACGACGCCGTGTACGAGAAGATGCTCGCCAACATCGAGGAGGTGAAGGCGCGCTCCGGCGTCGTCATCGCGGTGACCGACGAGGAGGACGAGGACCTCTCGAGGCGCGCCGACTTCGTGATCCTCGTGCCGAAGACCCACCCCCTGCTCGCGCCCCTCCTCCTCGTGCTCCCGCTGCAGCTCCTCGCCTACCACATCGCGCTGCTGCGCGGCTGCGACGTGGACCAGCCCCGGAACCTCGCGAAGAGCGTCACCGTCGAG
>CAZPWK010000177.1:0-6005 GCA_964590285.1 uncultured Acidobacteriota bacterium
GCCTCCTTGAAGAGCTGGCGGTCCTCGCCGACCTCGACCGCGCGGCGGCTCGCGCCGATCAGCCGCACGCCGAGCCGGTCGAGGACGCCCCGCCTCGCGAGGTCGACCGCGAGATTGAGGGCCGTCTGCCCGCCCACGGTCGGCAGGAGGGCGTCCGGACCCTCCCGCTCGAGGATCGCCTCGACCGCCTCCGGGGTCAGCGGCTCCACGTACGTGCGGTCCGCGTACTCCGGATCGGTCATGATCGTCGCCGGGTTCGAGTTGACGAGGGCGACCCTGAGACCCTCCTTCTTGAGGACCTTGACCGCCTGCGTCCCCGAGTAGTCGAACTCGCACGCCTGCCCGATGACGATCGGTCCGGAGCCGATCACGAGGACGGACCGGATCGAAGGGTCGCGGGGCACGGGCTACCGCCCCGCCCGCCGGGCGCGCATCGCCGACACGAATTCCTCGAACAGGTAATGGCTGTCGTGGGGCCCCGGGCTCGCCTCGGGGTGGTACTGGACGGAGAGGACCGGGTGGTCGCGCAGGCGGAACCCCTCGACCGTCCCGTCGTTGAGGTTGACGTGGGTGAGCTCGACGTCGGGGCGCGCGAAGAGTCCCGGGTCCACGCAGAAGCCGTGGTTCTGGGAGGTGATCTCGACCCGGCCGGTCGCGAGGTTCTTGACCGGATGGTTGGCGCCCCGGTGGCCGAACTTCAGCTTGAATGTCTTCCCCCCGCAGGCGATGCCGAGGATCTGGTGGCCGAGGCAGATGCCGAACGTGGGCAGCCTCTCCGCGAAGACCCTCGCCGCCTCGATCGCGTACGAGCACGGCTCGGGGTCGCCCGGGCCGTTCGAGAGGAAGACCCCCTCCGGGCGGAGGCCCAGCGCTTCGGCCGCGGAGGTCGTCGCCGGGACCACCGTCACCGCGCACCCGGCGGCGGCGAGGTTCCGCAGGATGTTCCGTTTCATGCCGAAGTCGTAGGCGACGACCCGGAACGGCTCCTCGCCCGCCGGGCGGCGGTCCCCTCCCGCGCGCTTCGGCACCGGCTCGAGGTGCGCGGCCGCGCTCTCGCCCTCCGACCTCGGGTCGAAGGTCCACGGAGCGCCGCAGGTCACCTCGCTCGCGAGGTCGAGCCCGAGCATCGACCGCGCGGAGCGGGCCTTCTCCACGAGGGACGCCGGGTCCGGGTCGATCGCGGACACGACGCCGCGCATCGCCCCGCGCGTCCGCAGGCGGCGGGTCAGGGCCCGGGTGTCGATCCCCTCGATACCCACGACGCCGCTCTCGTCGAGGTAGCGGTCGAGCGATCCCGAGGCGCGCCAGGACGAGACGACCGTCGAGGCCTCCCGGACGACGAACCCCGCCACCTGTGGCCGGGAAGACTCGACGTCCTCGGGATTCACGCCGTAGTTCCCGATGTGAGGGCACGTCATCGTGACGATCTGGCCGGCGAACGAGGGGTCGGTCAGCACCTCCTGGTAGCCGCACAGAGCGGTGTGGAAGACGACCTCGCCCGTCGCCTCGCCCCGCCTCCCGAACGAGCGCCCGTCGAAGACGGTGCCGTCCTCGAGCGCCAGAGCGGCGCGCGGTCGCTCCCCCGTCTCCCGCTTCCCGACCCTCTTCTCGCTCATGTCGGCTTCCAAGAGCTTACCCGAATCGCCGCCCGAGGAGGCGCATGGGCCCGCGGGGCGCGGTGTAACATCCGGGGACCGCCGTCCGGAAGCGGCCGCGGCGGCGCGGCGCGCCGGGTCTCCGGAAGGGGGGAGAGGATTCGCCGATGACACGGAGGAGCGCGCGCGCGGCCGAGGGGAAGGGACCCTCCCGGGGCTGGATCCTCGCGGCCCTGGCGCTGGCGGTCGCGGCGCCGCTCCTCGCCTGGGCGCACGCGCGATCCACGCTCGACCCCGCCTCCCTGCTGAGCGTGCCGATGTCCGACTCGGAGGTGTACCGGACGATCGCGGCGCAGCTCGCCTCCGGCGGCGAGGCCGCGCGCACCGCCTTCTACTGGTCGCCGCTCTACTCGCTGCTCCTGGTCCCGTGGGCGGATCGGTCCCACGCCTCTCTCGTCGCGCTCCAGGTCGCCGCGGGGCTCCTGACGCTCCTTCTCGTCTTCCTGGCCGGCCGCGACGCGCGCTCGGCCCGCGCGGGATGCCTCGCGGCGTGGATCGCGGCGCTGTACGCGCCCTTCGTCCTGTTCCAGGCGAAGCTCCTGCCCGCGACGCTCGCCACCGCGCTCGCCTTCCTCGGGACCTGGCTCGTCCTCCGCGCGTCGCGGCGGCCGGCCGCCCGGTCGTGGCTCGCCGCCGGCCTCGGCTTCGGGGCGGCGGGGCTCCTGATGCCCCAGCTCCTTCTCGCGCCCGCCCTGGTCCTCGTCGTCCTGGCCGCCGCGCGTCCGCGAGGCTGGGCGCGGGGCGGCGCGATCCTCGCCGCCTCCGTCCTCGCGGCGATCCTGCCGGTCGCGGTCCGCAACGCGGTCGTCGCCCGCGACTTCGTGCCGGTCTCCTCGAGCGCGGGGTTCAACCTCTACCTCGGGTTCAACCCGAACGCGGACGGGCTGATCGGACGGCCGCTCGAGATGTACGACTTCCGTCCGGGGGGCCGGCCCCTGTTCGCGGTCGAGGAGCAGGAGGCGTTCCAGCGCCTCTTCGCCGAGCGCGCCGAGGGGCGGGCGCTCGCGCCGTCCGAGGTCTCGGCGTTCTGGGCTCGGAGGGCCGTGCGCTTCGTCCGCGACGAGCCCGGGGACGCCCTAAGGCTGCTCCGGGACAAGGCCGTCCTCGCCCTGGCGTCCTACGAGTTCTCGTGCAGCGGCCATCCGGAGATCGAGAAGGCGCTCTCCTGGCCCTTGAAGATCGCGTTCGTTCCGTGGGCCGCGGTGCTCGCCCTCGGCGCGGCGGGTCTCGTCCTGACCTGGCCGGAGCGGAGGGCGCTCTGGCCGCTCCACGTCCTGCCGGCGGCGGTCCTCCTGTACCTCCTCGTCTTCTTCGTCAACTCCCGGTTCCGCCTCCCGGCGGTCCCGGCGCTCGCCGTTCTCGGGGGGCTGGCGATCGACTCGCTCCTCGGGGCGCCGCGCGAGGCCCGGCTGCGGCTCCTCTCCCTCTCGCTCGCGGTCGCCCTCCCCGTCGCCCTCGTCTCGGGAATCGCGCTCCCCGCCTTCGTCTCGGAGTCGATCGTGCTGGACGAGGTCTACGGCTACAGGAACCTCAACGTCAGCGCGCAGAAGCTGGGCCGGCTCGCCCAGGCCGCCGATCTGCTCGACCGCGCGGCCGGGAGGCTCGAGACGCGCCGGCGCGACGCGAGGCTCGGCGTGAACTACGAGGACGTCGCGTCGGCGTACCTCGCGCTCGGCGGCCTCGCGAGGGGGAGGGGGGACGCGGGCGTCGCCCGGCGCGCCTACGACGGGGCGATCCGTCTGAACCCGGAATCCGTCCGGGCCTACCTGGAGCGCGGCGCCCTCGCCCTGGCGGCCGGCCGGCCGGAGGACGCCCTGGCGGACGGTGGGAGCGCGACGCGGATCGCCCCGCGGCTCGCCGACGGCCACGTCCTGAGGGCGCGCGCCCTCCTGGCCCTGGATCGCCGCCCCGAGGCGGAATCCGCCGCCGCGAGCGCGGCCCGGCTCGACCCGGGCAGCGTCTCGGTCTCGAGGCTGAAGGCGGACCTCGGGATCCCCTGAGCCGCCGGGCGGGGCTCCCCGCCGGGAGCGGTTGACGGATCCGGCCGCGGTTGCTAGATTCGTCGATTGTCGTGCGCGAGAAGAGTCCACGTCCAGATCGCCCGCAGGAGCCGGGCCCCCTCCGCAAGCGCGGAACGGGGGCCGGCGCCGGGGTCGCGCGCGAGGGCGCTCGGGGATCCGAGCGCCCTTCGTGTTTTCGGGGGACGCGCAGGCGGGAAGCGAAGGCGGGACGGGAGGGCTGATGCTTCACCCGAAAGAACAGCTGCAGAGACTGCTCCGCATCCAGGAGCTGGCGCTCGAGATCCGCGCGGGCCGCGCCGTCGTCGAGGGGGCCCCCGCGCGGGTCGAGGAGATCGAGGGGCGCTTCCGCGAGCGGAACGCCGAGTACGTGGCGCTCAAGGAGCGCTTCGACGCGATCGAGAAGGACCGCCGCGACCGCACGACCGACCTCGAGGCGCTCGAGGAGAGCCGGAAGAAGTACATGGAATCGCTGATGCAGGTGAAGAACCAGCGAGAGTACTCGGCCGCGCTCAAGGAGATCGACGCGGTCAAGGGGCGGATCGGAGCGCACGAGGAGGCGATCCTGAAGGAGATGGAGGAGGTCGAGACGCTGAAGGTCGATCTCGACGCCCGCTCGGAGCACATCGAGAAGGAGCGGGCGCTCGTCGGGGAGGAGCGCGCGCGCGTGGAAGCGGAGGCCGCGACCGCGTCCGAGAGGATCGCGGCCGCGGAGCGGGAGCGGGCGGATCTCGAAGCGGAGCTCCCGGCCGACCTGATCGAGAACGTAAGGAGGGTCGAGGAGAGCCGCCAGGGGGTCTTCCTCGCGCGGGCCGAGAAGGAGCTGTGCCAGGTCTGCTTCGTGCGCCTCCGGCCGCAGGTCTACCAGGAGATCCGGCAGGCTTCCAGGATCCACGTCTGCGGCCACTGCCGGCGCTATCTCTACTACGAACCGACGCTCCGGGCGCGGCCCGGGGCTCCGGCCGACGCGGCGCCCGACACGGCGCCCGCCTCCGGGATCGAGGCCCTCAATGGCGGGCCGGCTTAGGGCCGCCGTCGACGGGGGCTCCCGCGGCAACCCCGGTCCGGCCGCGTGGGCCGTGGCCCTCCTCGACGACGACGGGAGCTACGTCGAGGGGCACGCCGGGGGAATCGGCCGAGCGACCAACAACGTGGCGGAGTACCGCGCCCTCGTCGAGGCGCTCCGGATCGCGGAGGCGCGGGGCGCGGACGACGTCGAGGTGCTCGCCGACTCCGAGCTGATCGTCCGCCAGGTGGAGGGGCGCTATCGCGTGCGCCACCCGGGCCTGATCTCCCTCCACGCCGAGGCGATGCGCCGCATCCGGGCGCTCCCGGCGTTCCGGATCCGCCACGTCCCCCGCGAGGCCAACCGCGACGCCGACCGTCTGGTCAACCGGGTCCTCGACCTCTGCGAGCGGGGAGCCGGGGAGGAAGAGCTCCACCTCGTCGAGCTGCCGGAAGCGCCGGCGACCGCGGGCTCCTGACGTGGAAGACGAGGCCGGCCGGGCTCTCGAGGAGATTCGCAAGAGGATCGCAGGCGCGTGCGCCCGGTCGGGACGCGATCCGGGATCCGTCGCCATCGTCGCCGTGTCCAAGACCTTTCCCGCGGAGCGCGTTCGGGAGGTGCTCGCGCACGGCCAGCACGTGTTCGGAGAGAACCGGGTCCAGGAGGCCCTCGAGAAGATCCCGCTCGTCGGTCCGGGCGCCTCGTGGCATCTGGTCGGGCACCTCCAGGGGAACAAGGCGAAGCGGGCCGTCGGGACCTTCGACCTGATCCACTCGGTCGACGGCTCGGATCTCGCCCGCGAGATCGACCGGCGCGCGGCGGCGCGGGGGATCGTCCAGGCGGTGCTCGTCCAGGTCAACCTCTCCCGGGAGGCGACGAAGTCGGGCGTGGCCGAGGAGGGGACGGCGGCGCTGCTCGAGACGGTCGCCTCGCTTCCGCACCTCGATCTCCGCGGGCTGATGACGATCCCGCCCCCCGCCCGAGACGCCGAGGAGGCCCGGCCGTGGTTCGCCGGCCTCAGGAATCTCAGGGACCGGGCGGAGCCCCTCCTCGGCCGGAAGCTCAAGGAGCTCTCGATGGGGATGACCGACGACTTCGAGGTCGCGATCGAGGAAGGCGCGACGCTGGTCCGCGTGGGCCGCGCGCTGTTCGGGGAGCGGTGAGTTCCGGAATTGACGGGGGGCACTGCCCCCCGGACCCCCCAGCAACCGCGCGCCGCACGACCCGAGAAGCTGGGTCGTGCGTCACGCGGTTACTACGGCGGACTTTTCATCGCGGGGCTTGCGAGAGAATCCGCTGATGTAGCCGCGTCATCGAGCGACAGTC
>CAZPWK010000178.1:0-5989 GCA_964590285.1 uncultured Acidobacteriota bacterium
GACGGGGATCGCCCGCCGCGTCGAGGGGCTCGACTCCCTCGGCGTCGGCGGGAGCCTCACCTGGATCCTCGGCGCGCACTACACCGCGCAGGTCCGGCCGCGCTGGACGCTCGGAGGGAGCGTCCGGCGGTTCGCGCAGGACGACACCGGGACCGCGACGTACGGGGCGGGGATCGAGGTCGGCTGGCTCGCGATCCGGCACCTGTGGCTGACGGGGGGATACAACGTCATCGGGTTCGAGGCCCCGTACGCCGCCGCGGACGACGGCACCCGGAAGGGGCCGTTCCTCTCGCTCCGGTTCAAGTTCGACGAGATGAGCCTCGAGACCCTGAAGGACCTCCGGCTGGACCGGCGCTAGGCCATGCGAGGGACGGTCACGCCGCGACGCGAGCGCAGCTCCTTGACGGGGGCCGGGACGCCCCTAGATTCCCCTCTGCGGGAGTCCCGCAGCCGGGGCACGGAAACGAGGCGATGGCGGAACCGAAGAAGCCGCTGATCCTGATCGCGGGAGGCGAACCGGCCGCCCGCGGGGGACTCGTCGCGGCCGCGGCCCGGGACGGCTACGAGGTCGTCGCGGCGGAGAGCGGCCGCGAGGCGGTCGAGCTCTTCGCCCGGCATCGTCCCGACCTCGTCATCCTCGACTCCGCCCTCGAGGCCGAGGGCGGGGCCTCCGCGTGCGCGGAGATCCGGCGCGCGGCGGGGGAAGACGCCGCCCCGATCCTCGTGCTGACCGACACCGAAGACCTCGATCCCGCTCCGAGGGCTTGCGAAGCCGGCGCGACCGACTTCGCGCCCAAGCCGGCGAGCTGGCCGGCGCTGGCGCGCCGCGCGCACAACATGATCCGAGGCAAGGAAGCGGCCGACGCGCTGCGCCTCGCCGAGGCGCGGCTGGCCAGCGCGCGGCGGATCGCCCAGCTCTGCGACTGGGACTGGTGGCCGCGGTCGGGACGGCTCGAGTGCCCGGAGGAGCTCCATCGGCTCCTCGGCGCGGCGCCGGGTTCTCTCTCCCGGCTCGAGGATCTGATCGGCCGCGTCCGGGAGGAGGATCGCGGAGCCTTTCGCAAGGCGCTCGAGGACGCCGACCGACTCCGCCGGGCCGGGAGCTTCGACTTCCGGGCGCTGGGGGCGGACGGGTCGCCGCTCTACCTGCGCGGCCGGGTCGAGCCGGCGCCGGACCTCCCCGGGCGCCCCCACCGGATCTCGGGAACGATCCAGAACGTCACGGAGATCGCTCTCGCCGAGAGGAAGATCCGCTCGCTCGCCCACTTCGACTCCCTGACGGGCCTTCCGAACCGGGTCCTCTTCGACCGGCAGCTCGCCTTCGCGCTCGACAACGCCCGCAGGCACCAGGAGCCGGTCGCGATCCTGATCCTGGACGTGGACCACTTCAAGCGGATCAACGACACGCTGGGGCACACGGCCGGCGACCAGCTCCTCCGGGCCTTCGCCGAGAGGCTGAAGCGCAACGTCCGCTCGACGGACGGCCTGACCCGCGGGGAGCCGTCCGAGAGCGGGGGCACCGTGGCCCGGCTCGGCGGGGACGAGTACATCCTGCTGCTGACCGACATCCGCCGCGATGCGGACGCCAGCAAGGTGGCGCTCCGGATCCTCGAGTCCCTGAAGGAGCCGTTCCGGCTCGACTCCCAGGAGGTCTTCGCGACCGCGAGCATCGGCATCAGCCTGTTCCCCACCGACGGCGAGGACGCCGAGACGCTGCTGAAGAACGCCGACGTCGCCGTGAACCACGCCAAGTCGAGCGGGAGGAACAACCACCAGTTCTACAACCTCTCCATGAACACGTCGGCATTCCACCGGCTCTCGATGGAGACGCGCCTGCGCCGGGCGGTCTCGCAGGACGAGTTCCTGCTCCGGTACCAGCCGGTCGTGGACGCGGAGACCCGGCGCATCGTCGGCGTCGAGGCGCTGATCCGCTGGCGGCACCCCGACCTCGGCCTCGTCCTTCCCCTCGACTTCATCCCTCTGGCGGAGGAGACGGGTCTCATCCTGCCGATCGGCGAGTGGGTGCTGCGCACCGCCTGCGCCCAGGGCCGCCTCTGGCACGACGCGGGGTTCGACCGGCTGCGGGTGGCGATCAACCTGTCGGCGCAGCAGTTCCAGCGCCGGCCCCCGGCCGCGATACGGGACGCGATCGTCCGCGAGGGGCTCGACCCCTCCTTCGTCGAGCTGGAGATCACCGAGAGCCTCTTGATGGGAGACGCCGAGCGGATGCGGAAGACCCTCGAGGAGTTCAAGGCGATGGGGGCGCGGATCTCGATCGACGACTTCGGGACCGGGTACTCGTCGCTGAGCTACCTCAAGAAGTACCCGATCGACGTCCTGAAGATCGATCGCTCCTTCGTTCGCGACCTCGTGAGCGCGGCGGACGACCAGGCGATCACGATCGCGATCATCCGCATGGCCCGGAGCCTCCGGAAGGACGTCGTCGCCGAGGGGGTCGAGACGGCGGAGCAGAGAGACTTCCTGCTGGAGGAGGGATGCCCGGTCATGCAGGGCTTCCTCTTCAGCCGCCCGGTCCCCCCCGAGGAAATCAGCCGCCTGCTCGAGCGGCAGCGCGCGGCGTGCGGCGAGGCGGCCCTCCCCGGTCCGCAGCTCGTGGATCCGCCCGACTGACCCGTTCCGGCCCTCACGAACGCGGCAACGGCTTCGCGCACAAGGGCTGTCCCACCGGATGACGAAAAAGGACAGTCCTGACACGAATCGGTAGTCACTTCGCCGTGTCGCGGCGAGCAGGCCCCGCCGCAACCCTTTTCTTCTAAAACCTTAAGCGAGGGGGTCTACGGCAGCGCCACGCGGCACGCTTCCTGCTCGACGTTCGTCACCGCGGTTCGACGGCCGCGGGGGCAACGACGCGGCGACGAGAGGGCGACGCGGGTTGCGAGGCGGCCGCCGCAGGGAGGATCGAATGAGGCCACCGTGACCGGAGGAGGAAGGCCATGCACGCCACGCCGCCCCGAGACGGCCCGCGAGAAGAGGGAGCGGCCCTGGTCCTCGCGGTCCTCGTGATCACCCTGCTGACGCTCCTCGGCGTCTCCTACCTCATGATGGCCGACACCGAGAGCCGCATCGCCGAGAACGAGCGCCTCGCGGCGCAAGTCCTCTACGTTGGCGAGTCGGGCGTGCGGATGGTCAAGCGGTGGTTCGACACGCCCGGCTCCACGGCCAACCTCGTCAATCCTCCGATCGCCGCGATCGACCGGACGCTCCGCAGGATCGACGCCGACGGCGACCCCTCGACGGACCCGGTGCCCCAGGACGGCTCGACCTGGCCGATGTACAAGCAGGGGGTCGACCTCGACGCCGACGGCGAGGACGACGTCTTCGACCGGCCGTACCGGTCGTCGCTTCGCGACACGCTTCTCGGGACCGAGTCGGGACCGGACGTGCGCATCGACGGGAGCGCCTCCGAGGCCGCCAGGACGTTTCTCTCGGACCTCTCGGACGCGCTCCTGGGAGGATTTCCCGCCGGAGGAGCGGGGATCCGGGCGAGGATCGCGAGGATCGACGTCTACGCGCCCCCGTACGTCCAGGTCGCGGGCGCCTGGAGCCGCTACGGGGTGGCGACCGCGGCGGTCACGGCGAGGATCTCCCGCACGTCCGGGCCGTCCGAGATCGTCCTCGCGGAGAAGGTCGTCCGAGCCGTGCTCAACGAGACGCCGTTCCCGGGTCCGTTCGGACCCCTGCACTCCTGCGCCGAGCTGCGCTACGACGGCAACTTCTCCCCGCACTGGGGAACGGTCACCGCCGTCGGCGATCTGGATCTGCCGAACGCCCTCGACGTCAAGGTGGACGACAGCATTCCGCGAGGGATTCCGACGGCGCCGCGGGTGGACACGATGTGGGGCTCGGACCTCACGACGAGCCCGAACTGGGCGGACTACGCGGCGTCGGTGGGCGCTTCCGGCCTGGCGATCGAGGACCCGTGGCTCCGCATCCTCACCGCCGGGGACTTTCTCGAGCCCACGGGACACCCCCGGGGGGGCGGCCAGCAGCCCCTCCCGTTCTCGTGGAGCCCCCCCCACCCGGCGCCGCTCGCCGACGCCGACGACCACTCGAACCTGTTCCAGAACCTGCCGCTCGTCCGGTGCCCGGACTTCGACTACGAAACCTGGAAGTCGATCGCGACCTCGGGAGGGGAGAACGTCCACTACTACACCTGGGCCAACGGCTCCTCGTTCCAGGAGAACGGGATCGGCCCCGCCCTCACGTTCGAGAGCGTCACCGACGGTCGAGCCGGCCTCTTCTTCTTCGACACGAAGGACCGGAGACCGCCCCGCGACGACGACGGGGACGGCGTCTTCGACAACCTGACGCCCGCGATCCGGATCGCCGGATCCACCTGGGGCGCGAGGGGCTTCCTCTACCTCAACGCGGAGCAGTTCCAGACCCGGGGAGTGACGGGACGCGCGGCCACGTTCCGCGCGCCGGGCGAGCCGTACCTCGACGCGAACGCGAATGCCGTGCGGGACGACGGGGAGCCGTACCTGAACCTCGAGTACCCGGACGCGCTCGGGGGAACGTTCCGGGCGACCGACGTGGACGACGGGTACGACGGCGCGGGGCCGGCCGTCGAGGACGAGGCGGCGATCTGGGGGATCCTCTACACGAACGGCTACTACGACGCCACCGGCAACGCCAAGTACTTCGGGAGCGTGATCACGAAGCAGGGGGTCATCGCGTCGCCCGCCGCGGGCACGCCCGACCTCTACTGGGACGAGAGCATCGTCGAGAACTGGCCGCCGCCCGAGTGGGACCTCCCGCGGGTCTTCATCACGCGGTGGGAGACGGATCCCTGACCGGGGGCGCCTCCGGCTCCGGCTCCCCGGCGAACTCGAAGCTCCCGCCGCCGCGCCGCTTCACCGCGTACATCGCGTGGTCGGCGCGGGAGAGCAGCGCGTCGGCGTCGTCCCCCGGCCGGGGCGTCGCGATGCCGACGCTGACGGTGACGGACAGGAGCTCGCCCCCCGCGACCATCGGCTCGCGGGCCGACTCGATCACCTTCCGCGCGACCCGCGCCGCGTCCTCGCGGCTTCCGACGCCGGACAGCAGGATCGTGATCTCGTCCCCGCCGATCCGCGCCACGGTGTCCACCTTGCGCACGATGTGCTCGAACCGGCGCGCCAGCGTCGTCAGCACGACGTCCCCCGCCCCGTGGCCGTGCGTGTCGTTGATCTCCTTGAACCGGTCGATGTCCACGAACATCAGCGCGGGGGACTTCCCGCCGCGATCGGTCTGGACGAGCGCGACGTCGAGACGGTCCTTGAACAGCATCCGGTTGGGCAGGTCGGTCAGCGAGTCGTGGGTCGCGAGGTGCTTCGCGAGGTTCTCCGCCCTCCTTCGCTCCGAGACGTCCTTGAAGTCCTCGACGATCCCAGCGACCTTCCCGTCCACGACGTAGGGCTTGGCGGTCAGCAGGCAGGCGATCCGGGTCCCGTCCGCCCGGATCTTGTCCACCTCGGCCTCGAAATGCGAATCGCCCGCCAGGATCCTCTTCAGGGGGCACCGGTCGGTGTGGCAGAGGTCCCCGGAGAAGGTCTCGTAGCAGGCGACGGTCCCGTCGGCGAGGGCGCAGCCGGACATCTCGCGCAGGGTGCGATTCGAGCGCAGCACCCGGAAGTCCGAGCCGACGATCCGCATCCCGTCCGCCGCAGTCTCGAACACCTGCTCGAGCTGCGACTTCGCTTCCTCGAGCTCCCGCTCCGTCTCCTTGCGCGCGCCGATGTCGCGCACGACCGCGAAGACCGCACGCCGGCCCCCGTAGTCGCCGACCCGCGCGTGCACCTCGACGGGGAACGGGGTCCCGTCGGGACGACGGTACGTCGCCTCGAACAGCGTTCCCCTCTCGTCGATCGAGGCGTGTCGCTCGGCGGGCGCGCCTTCCGGATCGGTCCCGCAAGGATGGTGCAGATCGAACACCCGGAGGCGCGCCAGCTCCTCGCGGGTCCGGCCGCACGTGTCGGCCGCCGCCTGG
>CAZPWK010000179.1:0-5978 GCA_964590285.1 uncultured Acidobacteriota bacterium
CCGGTCTCGCCTGGCGCCGTGCAGGCGAGGCGGGAGTGCGCGCCCGAGTGGGTCGAGGACGCGCAGCCGCCGAGCCCGTTCGCCTCGAACCATTCCCGGCGAAGAGTCTCCTGGGAATCCGCGCCCGAAGCGCGATCGTAAACGATCGACATGGCGTATTCTCCTTGCGGTGACGGGCCCGGGATCGAGCGCCGGGCGACGGCCGCCCGGTTGCCCCCGCCTCGCGGCCGCCGCACGCAGAATAGCCGCAACGAACCGCCCGGGAAATGCTACGCGGGCGATGCGGCGCCGAGTCGCCGATGCCTGCGCCATCCTTGCAGGCCATCCCGATTCGTCGTACAAGAACGTCATTCGGATCGAGGGAACGCTGCCCCGGGAGGTCCCTGCACCCCTAAGGAATCCGATCGAGGAGGAGTCATGCACAGTGTTCGTCGCGTGCGAGCCATCGGCATCGTGGCGGTCGTCTTCACGCTCGGGATGCTGGCCGCCCATCCGGCGGTGGCGCAGAGCGATCACGAGATCGTCTATGTGGAGGATTTCGCCCACGGAAAAGTGGACCCGTCTCCGTACGCTCCGGGGACGATGGAGAACCCCTGGATCGGGCTTGCGGACAACACGGGAGGTATCGAGCCCGCAGTCAATTCCTGCAAGGCCAAGCACACGGGGAGCCAGGATGGAGCATCCCTGCAGGGGTGTATCGTCGTCCTTCCGAGGGGATTCGTCGAGATTACGGAAACGATTGACGTCAACTGGGACGATGTATGGCTGGAAGGGTTGGCGCAATACGGGATTGTGGTTCGAGGCCACGGGTACGGACTGAAGGAGAACGGATTGAGCCGCAGCTTCGCGGGGACGATCCTCGTCTGGCAGGGAGAAGCGAACGCGACCGTTCTCAGGATACGAGACACTTCCTTCTCCTCGTTCGAGGATTTCCTGATCGACGGCGACGGCGACGCGGATGGCTACCACAAAGCAGGCATAGGGATCGAGGTCACTTCGGGGGGATCTGCCAAGAACATCACGATCCGAAGGGTCGGGATCGAGTCCGTCACGGGAGATCCGGGAGTCGGAATCGACGCCGGATCGTCCTTCCAGATGAGCGAGATGGAGTTCGACACGCTCTGGATTCGCGGCGTCAATGTCGGGGTTCATCAGTGGGGCAAGCAGACGGCGGATGTGACGTACCGCAAGATCGAGGTCGCCCAATTCGAGAAGTATGGAATGGACTTCGAGGCCGCGCCGATCGACGTGCACGACTGCGTATTCATGAATACGAGCGGCTCTGCCACGGCGGACATCCATGTCAAAGCACAGGACCTGGGGACCGGAGGAGCCGGCCCCATGGCCCTCTGGGCCCTGTTCGAGGGGAACTATCATGAGACGAACAGCGGAAGCGCCTATCTGTTCCACTCGGCGGTTGAGGACGCGCAGTACAAGCGCTGGCCGACGACCATTCTGAACACGCGGGTCAACTGGTTCCGCGACGGCGGCAACATCATCGACTACCGCCATCCCGCGCCGCTCAATCTGATCGGCTGCAGCTTCGATCTGTCCGACAGCACCCGCGCGGGGACGATCTACATCGGGAGCCCGGCCGGCCAGAAGCTCACTGCCACGTTGATCGGGAATTTCTACGAGAACAGGAGCGGGTTCCACAAGGTGCGCCTCGCGACGGGAGGGGACGTCACCGTGGTGTCCGACGACGCCGGCCTCGTGGATGCGGCCGGCGATTCTCTCGACGCCGCGGGGCTCTTTCTCACCGGGGGCTCTCTCAACTGGACGACCGTCGACTCGGGAGGTATCGCGGCGATTCCGTTCCGCCTCGATCTCGACACCACCTCCTCTCCGAGCAAGTTCGTCCTGCGAAACTCGGCCGGCCTCGCGATTTCCTCGTGGTCCGAGGACGG
Source organism: uncultured Acidobacteriota bacterium (assembly GCA_964590285.1). Lineage (GTDB taxonomy): Bacteria > Acidobacteriota > Polarisedimenticolia > Polarisedimenticolales > JAIQFR01 > CALMJU01. Next base: position 1,908 of record CAZPWK010000179.1, read on the forward strand.
CAGTCTCAGCTTGGGCACCTCGTCTCCCTCCGTCTCGCTGGGGAGCACGACCGTCGTTCCGGAAAATCCGTCGGCAGCGGCCACCATCACGCTTCCCGCGACGAGCGGAACGGTACTTCTGAATAGTACGGTTCTTCCGATGATCGAACAGCTTTGCGGGACGGTGGAGATCGATCCGGGCTTGATCAATGCCAAGACGTCCTCGGAAACCGAGGCACCGTACTCGGGACTCTCCGGCGCTGAGGTCTGCTCGTGCGTCCCGCTCGCGGAGTGGGGCGACGACATCATCGTGAACTACTGCTACGCGGGGTCCAATGCGCTCACCGTGCGCCTCTACAACGCGGACACCAAATCCGTCAACCCTCCGTCGAGGACGATGAGGTTTTGCTGCAGCAAGCCTTAGGCGCAAGCCATTTCGGAAGAGGCATCGGCGCAGGAGCACGGCGCTCGAAAGGGTGTTGAGGCCACGTTCCGCGGCGGGGCCGTTTTCCTCTATGCTCGCGCCATGCGGCGGCTCCTCGCGGCTCTCCTCCTGGCCTCGCTCCCCTGGTCCGGGGGGGCCGGGACCGAGACGGAGCCGGACCCGGACGGCCCCGCGGAGGCGAGGCGGGAGCGCGCTTCCGAGAGGCTGCTCGCGGGCGACCCGGAGGCGGCGCTCTCGCTGTGCGGGGAGGTGCTCGCCGAGGCGCCGGACGACGAGGCGTGCGCCCTCGTTCGCGCGCGCTCGCGGATCGCGCTCGGCCGCACGCGCGAGGCGCTTCGAGAGGCGCGGGAATTCGCGGCGGCGCGTCCGGGCTCGGAAGGCGCGCGCGCGATCCTGGGCGAGGCGCTCTACCGCGCCGGGCACCTCGCGGAGGCGCTCTCGGTCCTCGAGCCGCTCGCCGGGTGCGAGCGCCCGCTCGCGCGGCCGCTCGTCTTCCTCGGGCTTCTCCGCGCGGGAGCGGGGGACGACGACGACGCGGCGGCGCTCCTCGACCGCGCCCTCGCCCTCGACCCCGGGGACCGCGACGTCCTCTTCCACGCCTCGGAGGCCGCGCCGACGAGGGCGCGCGCGGTGGAGCTCCTCGAGAAGTACCTCGCGATCGCGCGGGGCGACGACCCGGACCGGATCGAGGCCGCGCGCGGGACGCTCCGCGTGTACCGCGCCCTCGGAGAGCGGGCGGTGTGGATCGCCGAGGCCCGCCCCGAACGGGTCGAGGTCCCGCTCTTCCCGCTCCCGGGGAAGGAGGGGCGAAACCGCGGCTACCTGATCCACGCCGACCTCGGGCAGAAGAAGAAGACGCCGCTCCTCCTCGACACCGGAAGCGGGGGCCTGTTCCTCCTCGAGCGCGTGGCGAGGAAGGCGGGCTGGGCGCCCCTCGCCGGCGAGACGGTGTTCGCCGGGGGCGGCGAGGGGCGCCAGGCCTCGGAGCGCGGGCTCCTCCCCTCCCTCGCGGTCGGCGGCCTGAAGATCCGGGACGCGCTCGTCTCGACGACGAGGTCCGAGATCGAGCCGACCGGCCGCTATCACGGGATCCTCGGCCTCTCGGCGTTTCGAGGGTACGTCGTGACGATCGACCTCGACGCGGGGCGCCTCGTCCTCGAGAAGCCCCGCGAGGGGCCGCGCGGCGCGCGCTACTGGACCGTCTCCGGGCAGATGCTCGTCGAGGGGGAGATCGAGCGGGCCGGGCCGGGGCTCTTCCTGCTCGACACGGGCGCCTCGCGAAGCCAGGTCGCCGCGAGCCGTGTCGCCGAGATCCCGGAGGCGAGCGTCGGGCCCCCGATCCGCGTGTCGGGCTACGGCGGCGCGATGCCGGGGGCGCGCACCCTCCGCCGCGTCCGCGCGACGATTCCCGGCGCCGGACCCCTGCCGGCCGAGCTGCTCCTCGTGGACCTCGCGATGCGGAGCCGCCTCGGGGGGGTCGAGGTGTCCGGCACGGTCGGCCTCGACGTCCTCGACGGGCGGCGGATCGTCGTGGACGCGGCGGCCCGGAGGGTCGAGATCGCGCCTCCGCCCCCCCGCTGACGGGCCGGCCGCGTGGGCGGTGGAAGGGCTTGCGCTCGGGGCCGGTTTGCCTTTTGATGGCGGCGGAGGCGCCCGCGATCCGGGCTTACGGGGGGCGGCCATGAAGCTGAGCGTCAGGAGCCTGACGAAGGGGCTCAAGTTCCACGACGAGGTGCAAGGGAAGCGGCAGCGCTACTACGTCCTCTCGAGCCGTCGGCACTACTTCATCCTGTCCATGTCGAGGAGCAAGCGGTCGGCCGGGAACTTCAACCTGGTGAGCAAGGCCGCGGTCGAGAAGCTGAGGAGGCGCCTTCGCGGTCAGCAGGGGCTGACCGCGAAGCTCGTCTTCTCCCGGACGCGGAACCGCCGCCTCGTGCCGACGCACCTCGCGGCCCTGAACATGCTCTACGTCCTCGTCGCCCTGGGGCACGCGACGATCGACACCCGCCACAGGACGCGTCAGATCTTCTTCAACGTCAAGCGCGGCTGATCCGGGGGCGGAATCGTGCGCCGGCTCGTCAGGACGACGTACCTCGAGATGCGCGACCCGTCCGAGCTGCGCCCGGCGGGCCCGCCCGGGGTCCCGTTCGACCTCGTCCGCGCGGAGATCCCCTGCCCGGAGCTGAACCGCTTCCTCTACGCCGCGGTCGGCTCCGCGTGGGTCTGGTACGGCCGCCTGCCGTGGAGCCGCGCGCGCTGGCTCGCCTGGCTCGACCGCCCCGAGGTGGAGACCTGGGTCGCGTACGTCTCGGGCAGCCCCGCCGGCTACTTCGAGCTCGAGCGGCAGGACGGGGGGGAGGTGGAGATCGTGTACTTCGGCCTCCTCCCCGCCTTCGTCGGCCGCGGGCTCGGAGGGGCGCTCCTGACCGCCGCCGTCCGGCGCGCCTTCGAGCCGGGAGCGACGCGGGTCTGGATGCACACCTGCGATCTCGACCACCCTCGGGCGGTCCCGAACTACGAGGCCCGCGGGTTCCGCGCGTACCGGGTCGAGGAAGGATACGAGGAGATCCCCGAAGGCCCGCTCGAGCCGTGGCCGGGGGCGAACGCGCCTCCAGGAGGATGACATGGCGACCGGATTCCCTCCCTTCGTGCGCGCCCTTCCCGAGGCCGACCTGCCGGTCGCGGGGCTCAGGGGCTGGCTCCTCGGCGGCGACGGGGGCCAGGTCCTCTTCCTCGAGGCCGTCGAGAGCGTCCTCGTTCCCGAGCACGCGCACGGGGACCAGTGGGGAATCGTCGTCGAGGGGCGCATCGACCTGACGATCGGCGGGGAGACGAAGACGCTGGCGGCCGGCGACTCGTACGCGATCCCCGCGGGGACGCCGCACGGGGCGCGCCTCTTCGCGGGGTGCCGGGCCGTGGACCTCTTCGCGGACCGGGACCGCTACCGGGCGCGCCGGCGCGAGGGCGGCTAGCCGCTACGGGAGATCCTTCCCCGTTCCCGGTGGGCAACCGGGATCGCTTCCCGGCCTTCCCTTTCCCGCAGGTCGTGGCCTAATGGACCCCGCCGACGCGGGTCCCGGCCTCGGCGCGAACGAGCCTCCTCGGGAGGTCTTTCCGATGAAAGGGTTCTCGAAGCGGACGGTGTTCCTCGTGACCTCGCTCGCCGTCGTCGCGGCGCCCGCGGCCTTCGCGGAGGAGGCCGTGTTCGTCGCCTCGACCGGCTTCGCGGACGGCGAAGGATCGGCGATCGTCCGGGACTCGACCGGAATCGTCGTCGCGGCGGAGGTCTGGAGCGAGGGGCTCCCCGCGGGCCACGACGCCGAGGACGGCGCCGCCTACCTGCCGGCGCGCGTCCTCGCGGGCCTGCGCGACGACGTCCGGGAGAGCTCGTCCCCCGATCGGGCCCGGATCCTCGCGGCGCTCGGCTCGATGCTCGGCTCCTACCGCTCGACGCCGGCCGCCGACATCCCGGCCTCGCTCCTGGTCAAGGCGATCCACTTCGCCGTCAAGTCGTTCTACTGCGGCGAGTACGTGCACACGCTGACCCACGAGTGCATGGGGTCGTGCATCTCCACGTGCGGCGTCGGGAAGGAGAAGTGCTGCGGCTGCGCCTGCTACGGGGAGGCGGATCTCCTCTAGGATGCCTC
>CAZPWK010000180.1:0-5969 GCA_964590285.1 uncultured Acidobacteriota bacterium
TGAGCCCCGGGAAGTCGGGGTACCGCTCCTCGAGGTGCTCGACGATCCGGAGCGTCTGCCGGTTGTGGTTGAACCCGCCGAGCGCCCGCATCTTCTCGGCGAGCACCTCCTCCCCGAGGTGGCCGAACGGCGTGTGGCCCAGGTCGTGCGACAGGGCGACGGACTCGACGAGGTCCTCGTTGAGCCCGAGCGCGCGCGCGACCGTCCTCCCGATCTGGCTCACCTCGATGCTGTGGGTGAGGCGCGTCCGGTAGTGGTCCCCCTCGTGGTTGACGAAGACCTGGGTCTTGTACTCGAGCCTGCGGAACGCGCGGCTGTGGATGATCCGGTCGCGGTCGCGCTGGTAGGCGCTGCGGTAGGGAGCCTCCTCCTCGCGGTGGCGGCGGCCGCGCGTGGCCGACGCCCGCTGCGCGTAGGGGGCGAGAACGGACTCGGGGTCTCGCGTGCCCTGCGTCATCGGCGGGAAGCCTACCGAAGACGGACGCCGGCCGTCAACGAAGGGATCCCGCCGCGGGGCACCGGGAGATCTACGCCGGCGGCCTGTGTCCGCAGCCGCAGGTCCCCGTGTTGTTCGGATTGTCGATCTTGAAGCCCGCCCCTTGGGCGGTCTCGACGTAGTCGATCTTGGCGCCGTCGAGGTACATGCCGGACATCGCGTCGACGTAGATCTTGATCCCTTCGACCTCGATCACCTCGTCGTTCGCCCCCTGCGCGTTCTCGAACGTCAGCCCGTACTGGAACCCCGAGCAGCCGCCGCCCTGCACCGCCACCCGCAGCCCGTACCCGTCCCGCTTCTCCGCGACCAGCAGCTCCTTCACCTTGCGTGCGGCCGCCTCGGTGACCTGGATCATGACGCGCGTCCCTCCGGGAATTCGCCGGGGGAACCGTCCGCCGGCCCCCGATCGATCCCGCTTCACGGTACGTCAGGGAGGAGAAGCTGTCAAAGACCGGGGACATCGCCCTCCCGGCGCCTCCTCCCGACTCTTGCGGTCCGGGAAACCGCTAATTCTTGCGAACCTCGATTGAACGGTCCCTTCCTTCCCCGTACACCCAGGCCAAGCGGTCGGCGACAGCGCGAGAGCGCCGCCGGCGCGCCGACAGGAAACGCCACGAAAGGAGGCTCTGCGATGGTACCCAAGCCGACTCGGATCGGAATGCTGACGCTGATCGCCGGGACGCTCGCGCTCGCCGGGGCCGCCGCGCCGGCTCAGGCCGGCGAGTTCTTCGAGGGGTTCGAAGACGGCACGCTCGGCGCGATGGTGCCGATGAACCTCGACGCCGGGCTCTACAGCGCGGAGGCGTCGGACGGCTACCGCTGCCAGTACAACGACCCGGACTACATCAACTCCAACAGCTACGAGCCCACGTCCGCGGGCCCGGGCAAGAAGCCTGCGTCCGTCAACACCGACTGCTGGGTCGGGGCCACCGAGGAGCAGGGGAACGCCTTCTTCTGGAACGTCGTCGACGGCTTCGGCTCGAGCCCGGAGGGACGATCGTACCGCGGGCGTTACTCCGTCTGGATGGGCGCGCTCCTCACGCCGACCACGGGCAAGGACAGGACCGCCGCGATCACCGCGCCTCTGGCCACGCTGGAAGGCATCGCCATGGCCAGCCCCGTGCAGATCGCGTCCGAGGGCACGGTCGAGCTCTCGTTCAAGCACCAGATCAGTCTGCCCGACTACCGATACGTCAACGCTCCCGAAGGCCGCTCGTCGGACGGCGGGGTGGTCCAGGCCCAGGTCGTGGATGCGGCCGGAAGCCCGCTGGGCGTCTGGACGAACCTGGCGCCCTTCCAGAACGGCTACGATCTGCAGCGAGCGGACAATTACGTCAACTGCATGTTCGACCCGATCGACGACGGCAACACCGAGGACGACTTCTACGAGCCCTACAACCCGGAGCTTCCGCTGGGCCCGTCCTCTCTCTGTTACGACCAGTGGGTCTTCACGGCCCTCGGCGACACCGACGAGCCGTTCGACGCGCTCAACGTCAACCATGCCGCCGGACCGGGGCTGCAGGGCGCGACGGGGATCGGCACGTGGGTCGAGAGCCGCTGCGACCTTTCGGCCTACCGGGGCCAGTACATCCGGATCCGCTTCATCACCACCGGGATCAAGGTGGAAACGGTGGAAACCTACGAAGAGCTCATGGGGTGGAACCCGACTCCCGCGGACGACGGCTGGTTCATCGACGACATCCGGGTGACGGGCACCGTGGAGCCGGCCAGCGTCGAGGAGGGCGTGAGCGTCACGGCGCCGTCCGTAAGGGACGTGAAGTTCCTGCAGGCGCGGCCCACGCCGTAGGGCGGAAACGCACCTGCGACCTTGCTGAGGATCGCGGCATCGACGTGGGCCCGCCGTGCGAACGGGCAACGCACCGGCGGGCCCACGTTGGTTCCTTCGGCACGAGAAGTTTCGACCCCATCCGTCGATCGCCGCCCGGCAACCCACACCGCCCCGAGATGCAACTTCGTATTGAGTCGCGAGATCTCACCTTTCCCCGTCCGCGGGGGAGTCCTGCGGTCCGGGAAACCGCAAATTCCTGTGGGCCGAGCTTGAAACGTCAGGTCTCTCCCCGTACACCGGGAGAAGGCGTTCGGCAACAACCTGAGGGTGCCGCCGGCGCGCTGTCGGGAACGATAACCAGAGGAGGTACCGTGATGCAAAGGAAACCGACTCGGATCCGAGTACCGTTGCTGATCGCCGCGACGATGGCGCTCGTCGTGGCCGCCCCGCCGGCGCTGGCCGGCGAATTCTTCGAGGGGTTCGAGGACGGCACGCTCGGCGCGATGGTGCCGATGAACCTCGACGCCGGGCTGTACAGCGCGGAAGCTTCGGACGGCTACCGCTGCCAGTACAACGACCCGGACAACCCGGACTCGAACAGCTACGAGCTGTCGCCTCCCGGCAAGCAGCCCTTCCCCAACGCCGACTGCTGGGTCGGAGCCACCGAGGAGCAGGGAAACGACTTCTTCTGGCAGGTCGTCGACGGCTATCGCCTGAGCCCGGAGGGGCGATCCTACAGCGGGCGCTACTCCGTCTGGATGGGTGCGCTCTTCGTCACCGGGAAGGGCAAGGAAAAGACGGCCGTGCTCACCGCGCCGCTGGGCACCTTGGAAGGGATCGCCATGGGCAGCCCCGTGCAGATCGCGTCCGAGGGGACGGTCGAGCTGTCGTTCAAGCACCAAATCAGCCTTCCCGACTACCGGTACATCAACGCTCCCGAGGGCCGTTCGGTCGACGGCGGCGTGGTCCAGGCACAGGTCTCGGATGAGGACGGCAACCCGCTGGGCGTCTGGACGACCCTCGTGCCGTTCCAGAACGGCTACGACCTGCAGCGCGCCGAGAATTACATCAACTGCATGTTCGACCCGATCGACGACGGCAACACCGAGGACGACTTCTACGAGCCCTACAACCCGGAGCTTCCGCTGGGCCCGTCCTCTCTCTGTTACGACCAGTGGGTCTTCACGGCCCTCGGCGACACCGACGAGCCGTTCGACGCGCTCAACGTCAACCATGCCGCCGGACCGGGGCTGCAGGGCGCGACGGGGATCGGCACGTGGGTCGAGAGCCGCTGCGACCTTTCGGCCTACCGGGGCCAGTACATCCGGATCCGCTTCATCACCACCGGGATCAAGGTGGAAACGGTGGAAACCTACGAAGAGCTCATGGGGTGGAACCCGACTCCCGCGGACGACGGCTGGTTCATCGACGACATCCGGGTGACGGGCACCGTGGAGCCGGCCATCGTCGAGGAGGGCGTGACCGCGACCGCGCCGTCCGTCAGGGACGTGAAGGTCCTGCAGGCGCGGCCCACGCCGTAGAGCTGAGGCCGCACCGCGACATCGCGGAACCGGCTGCTTCCACGCGGGCCCGCCGCGCGACACGGGCAACGTCGCGGCGGGCCCGCGTTTTCATCTTCTTTCGTGGAAGAAGCCAGGAGCGCCCACTCCTGGCCTTCGTTGCGTCTGCCTTGGTGGAGCTGGAGGGATTCGAACCCTCGACCCCTTGACTGCCAGTCAAGTACTCTCCCAACTGAGCTACAGCCCCACTTCGCGCGAAGAACCTGCGGAAGCGCGGCGGAGATTAGCACACGGACCCGGGGGATTCAAACCGGATCGTCCCCGCTCACCTGCGATAGAATGGCGCGCCGCGGCGGGGAAGCGAACGGGGCCCGGTGGCCCTCCCGGTCTTCAAAACCGGCCGTCGGGCGGCTTTGCCGTCCGAGGTGGGTTCGACTCCCACTCGCTTCCGCCAGGCGGGGCGCCCGCGGGCCCGCGCGGGACTCAGGGGAGGTTTCCTTGCCGCTCGCACTCGCCGTCCACGGCGGAGCGTGGAACATCCCCGACGACGCACTCGAGGCGAACCGGGCCGGGGTCGAGCGCACCCTCCGCGAGACCTGGCGCGAGATGGAGCGGGGGCTCCCGGCGCTCGACGCGGTCGAGGCCGCGGTGCGCCTCCTCGAGGACGACCCGACGTTCAACGCGGGGCGAGGCGCGCGCCTGAACCGCGAGCACGGGGTCGAGATGGACGCCTCGATCATGGAGGGCGCGAGCCTGCGCGCCGGCGCCGTCGCGGCGATCGAGGGGGTCCGGCACCCCGTCTCCGTGGCGCGGCTCGTCCTGGAGAGGTCCGGTCACGTGCTGCTCGCCGGGCGCGGGGCGCGCCGGTTCGCGCGGGAGCACGGGGCGGAGCTCTGCCGCACCCGCGACCTGCTCGTCGGGCGGGAGCTCGAGCGCTACCTGCGCGTGAGGCGCGGGGAGAGGGACCTCGTCGATCTCGAGTTCCGCGCGCGGCGCGACGGCGGGCCCTCCGACACGGTCGGCGCCGTCGCGATGGATCGGGAGGGCCGGCTCGCCGCGGCGACGTCCACCGGAGGTACGCAGGACAAGGCGGCGGGGCGCGTCGGCGACTCGCCGGTGATCGGGGCGGGAACCTACGCGGACGACCGGTGCGGGGCCGCCTCGGCGACCGGGTGGGGCGAGGGGATCCTGCGCGTCGCGCTCGCCAAGACGGCGGTCGACCGGATGGGAGACGGGCTCTCCCCGGCCGCCGCGGGGCGCCGCGCGCTCTCGACGCTCGCGAGGGTCGGGGGCTCGGCCGGGCTCGTCCTGATCGACCGGAGCGGGCGCGCGGCGGCTGTCTTCGATACGCCGCGCATGGCCCGCGGAGTCGTCGTCGAGGGGGGGAGGCCGTTCGTCGCGGTCGAGCGGAAGGGCCGCGGGGCGTGAGAGTCCCGCGCTCGCTCGCCTGGCTGCTGCTCGGGGCGACGCTCCTGACCGCCGGGCTGCTCCGGCAGTTCCATTCGGAGACTCCCCGCTCGCCGTTCGTCTCCCCTCTCGTCGGGAGCCTCCTGTTCGCGGCCGTCTTCCTCCTTCTCCTCGCCGCCGCCCGGGAGTGGAGGCTCGGCCCGTCGCCCGGCCGGGGCGTGCGGTTCGGCAGCCTCGCCCCGATCCTCCTCATGCTTCTCGTCGAGAAGTGGATCTCGATCGGCCTCTACCCGCCGGTGTTCGTCGTCCTGGCCCCCGCCTCGGCGACGGACGCGGAGCTCGACGCCTACTACCGGGCCCTCGCCGGCGCGGGGCTCCTGCTGTCGTGCCTGCTTTTCGGCGCCTTCTCCCCCCGCGCGGCCGGCGACACGTGGCGCATGGTCCTCCCCTCGCGCTGGCCTCGGGGCGCGCTCTACGCCGCGCTCGCCGTCGGCGGGACCTACCTGCTCCTTGGCGGCGCCTCGGCGGCGCTCGGAAGCGCCTTCGTCCTCAGGTGGCCGGCGCCCGGCCCCCTGCTCCTCTGGATCGCCGTCGGGCAGGCCCTGCGCGCCCTCGCCGAGGAGGCGTACTACCGAGGCCTCCTGCTGAGGGAGCTCCTTCGGCTCGCTCCCCGTCTCGGCCTGCGCGGCCCGGCGGCACGCAGATGGGGCGCCCTCCTACCGACGTCGGTCCTGTTCGCGATGGAGCACCTGACGAT
>CAZPWK010000181.1:0-5938 GCA_964590285.1 uncultured Acidobacteriota bacterium
CCGTGCGCGTGGCCGGCAACGAGATGGACGAGGCGATCATCCAGTACATCAAGCGGAAGTACAACCTCCTGATCGGCGAGCGCACCGCGGAGGAGGTCAAGATCCGGCTCGGATCGGCGTTCCCGCTGGACGAGGAGCTGACCCTCGAGATCAAGGGCCGGGACCTCGTGGAGGGAGTGCCCAAGAGCATCGACGTGTCGGACGAGGAGATCCGGGAGGCCCTCGCGGAGACCGTGGCGACGATCATCGAGGCGGTGAGGGTCGCCCTGGAGCAGACCCCTCCCGAGCTCTCCGCCGACATCGTCGACCGCGGGATCGTGATCACGGGCGGGGGAGCGCTGCTCAAGAACCTCGACAAGCGGCTGCGCGAGGAGACCGGGCTTCCGGTGTCGATCGCGGACGACCCCTTGACGTCCGTCGTGATGGGAACGGGCAAGATGCTCACCGATTTCAACCTGCTGCGCCGGGTCGCCCTCGCCTGACCCGCCGGCGGAGGCGCGACGCCATTCGTGACGAGACGACGATCGACGCGGGACCGCGGCGGGGCTGCGCCGCCGCGCCCGCGTCCGAGTGATCCGACATGGCGGCTCCGACCCGTCTGCGGCTCGATCTCGCGATGCTCGCCGTCCTGCTGTTCGGCCAGCTCCTCCTCATGGCGTCGAGCCTGAGGCAGGACGCGAGCTCGGAGGTTCTGGAGCGGGGGGTGGCGAGCGCGTCCCGGCCGGCCGTCGGGGCGTCGCGGGCCGCGGCGGGGGGGATCGGCGGCGTGCTCGCGGGTCTCCGCGCGATCGGAACGGCGCGCTCCGAGAACGTGCGGCTCACGGGCGAGGTCGAGCGCGCCCGGCAGGAGCTGGCCCGCTACCGGGAGGCCGCCGCCGAGAGCGCCCGCCTGCGGCGCCTCCTGGGGATGCGGGAGGACCTGGCGCCCCGCAGCATCGGCGCGTCGGTCGTGACGGCGAAGCTGACGAGCCAGAGCTGGATGCTCGTCATCGACCGGGGCACGGACGCCGGCGTGCGTCCGGACCAGGCGGTCGTGACCTGGGGCGGCGCCGTGGGGCGGGTCGTCTTCGCGGACCGCGCGTTCGCCAAGGTGAGGCTCGTCACGGACCCGAACAGCGGGATCGCCGGCGTCGTCCAGAGGAGCCGCGCCGCGGGCATGGTGCTCGGGCGGGGGGACGGGGCCCTCGACATGTCGTACGTGCCGAAGTACGAGGACGTGGTCGCCGGGGATCGGGTGGTCACGTCGGGGCTCGACGGGGTGTTTCCGGCCGGCTTCGACATCGGGACCGTCACCGCCGTGCGGGACACGGCCGGGGTCAGCAGGGACATCCGTCTGGAGCCCGAGGTCGATTTCCGGGCCGTGCGGGAGGTGCTGGTGCTGCTCGATCCGACGGGAGGGACCGCGCTCGCGCTCCCCGAAGCGGAGAACGGTCCGTGAAGCTCCTCAGGGCCCTGCTCGTTCTCGCCCTGGCCCTCGCGGCCGAGGTCGCGATCGGCCGGTTCGCGCCCGCGGCCCGCGGATACGTGGACGTGATGATGGTGCCGGTCGCGTGGTACGGGATCGCGCGGTCGGCGCGCGGCGGAATGCTGTCCGGCTGCGCGGCCGGCCTCCTGCAGGACGTCTGGTTCGAGACGGCGGTGTTCGGGCTCCAGGGCTTCGTGAAGACGCTGCTCGGGTTCCTGCTCGGAGGCATCGGAGGGATCTTCGACCTCAACCAGGCCCTCGGGCGGTTCGGCTCCGGCGCGCTGATGGTGCTGGTGGGGCGCGGCCTCGAGGTCGTGCTGCTGCGTTCGCTCGACGCCGAGGTCGGGCCGATCGATCTCGTGGAGCTCTCGGTGCGGGCCGCGGCGACCGGGCTGCTCGTCGTCCTGGCGTCCTACGGGTTGGAGCGCGTGCGGGGCGAGAAGCAGGTCCGCCGCCAGGCGGGTTCGTGACATGGATTACCGGGAGCGCTGGCAGCTCAAGGAGTACCTCAGCGAGCGCAGGCTCGGGCGCCGGATCGCCCTGTTTCACTTCGCGGTCGCCGCCCTGCTCGTCGCGTTCCTCTTCTCCTTCTGGCGTCTGCAGGTCTCCCGGGGCGAGGAGTACGCCCTCCTGGCGGAGAACAACCGGCTCCGCAAGATCCCGATTCCGCCCACCCGCGGAGTGGTCTTCGACCGCAACAGCCGGGTGGTCGCCTCGACGCGCCCCTCTCTCGACCTCGTCCTCCGACGCGAGGGAATGGTCGACGCCGAGGGGCAGATGCGACGCCTCGAGCGGGTGCTGGGGGTTCCGTACGCGGATCTCCGGGCGCGCCTCGACGCCATGAGGGGCCGGCCGACCTTCGAGCCCCTGGTCATCAAGGAGGACGTCGGCCTCGCGGACCTGGCGAAGATCGAGTCCCGGCGCGAGTGGTTCCCGTCGGTCGAGGTGGAGGAGAGCTCCCGGCGGGACTACCCGGACGGCAGGGCGGTGGCCCACGCCGTCGGCTACGTCGGGGAGGTGACCGCGGCCCAGCTGGCGAGCGAGGGGGCGGACGGCGGTCTCGAGATGGGAGACATCGTCGGAAAGGCGGGGATCGAGAGGGCCCACGACGACGTCCTGCGGGGGCGCCGCGGATGGAAGCTCGTGACCGTGAACTCCCTAGGCCGCCAGTTCGGGGAGCCGCAGATCGGGCGGTCGCCCGAGGACGGACGCGGTCTCAGGCTGACGATCGATCTGCAGCTCCAGCGCGCGCTGCTCCAGGCGTTCGGCGAGGAGGCGGGAGCCGCCGTGTTCCTCGATCCGTGGACGGGGGAGATCCTGGCGATCGCCTCCATGCCGGCGTACGACCCGAACGTCTTCGCGTCGCAGGTGACCCCGTCGGTGTGGCTCGGCCTGCTGCAGGACCCGGCGCGCCCGCTCCACGACCGGGCGATCGGCAGCTACTACGCGCCCGGCTCCACGTTCAAGGTCCTGATGTCGATCGCGGGGCTCGAGTCGGGGGCGATCGGCCCCTCGACCGTCCTGCACTGCGGCGGCTCGATCAACATGTACGGCCGTCCGTTCGCGTGCTGGAAGAAGGGCGGTCACGGCGGAATGGACGTGCACCGGGCCCTCGTCCACTCGTGCAACGTGTTCTTCTACCAGGTCGGTCGCGCCGCGGGAATCGACGCGATCGCGCGTTACGCGGACATGCTGAACATCGGGCGCCCGACGGGGATCGACCTTCCGGGAGAGGGCGCGGGAGTCCTGCCTTCTCCGGAATGGAAGATGAGGACGCGCGGGGAGCCCTGGTACGCGGGGGAGACTATCTCGGTGTCGATCGGCCAGGGGATCCTCGCGGTGACGCCGATCCAGATGGCGGTGCTGATGTCGGCGGTGGCGACGGGAAAGAAGCCGAAGCCGCACCTCGTGCGCCCGGAGAACGGCTCGGGGCCCGAACCGACGCCGCTCCCGATCTCGGCGGGAACGCTGGCGATCGTCCGCGCGGCCCTCAAGGACGTCGTCGAGGAGGGGACGGGCAGGCGGGCTTCCCTGGGCTCGATTGCCGTCGCGGGGAAGACGGGGACCGCCCAGGTGTTCAAGAAGTCCGCGGGGATCGACGCCGACGCGCTGCCGAAGCCCGAGCGCGACCACGCCTGGTTCGTCGGATACGCGCCGGCGGATCGCCCCGAGATCGCCTTCGCGGTGGTCGTCGAGCACGGCGGGCACGGGGGCACGACGGCCGCCCCGATCGCCCGGCAGGTCCTGGAGACGTTCTTCGCCGACCGGCTGCCGCCGAAGCCGGACCCGTCCGAGATCGCGCGGACCGGGACCGACCGGGGCGGGGAGGGGTGGGCGGGTGCTGCCGCGCCGGTTCCTCGATAGGCTCGACCTCCCGACGCTCGGGATCGCCCTCGCGCTCGCGGGGATGGGGATCCTGGCGATCGCCTCGGCCACCTCCGGACAGCCCGGGCGGGTGGGGCTGTGGCGGGTGCAGCTCCTGTGGCTCGCCGTCGCGGTCTGCGTGGGCCTCGTCATCGTCGCCGTGGACTACCACGTGTGGGCCGAGTTCTCGCTCGCGCTGCACGCGGGGGCGGTGGTCCTCCTCGTCGTCGTGCTGTTCGCGGGGAAGGAGGTTTCCGGAAACCGCTCCTGGCTCGAGATCGGGCCGTGGACGTTCCAGCCCTCGGAGGTCGCGAAGGTCACGACCTGTCTCGTCCTCGCCGCGTACCTGTCGGAGCGCGTTCGGGGGGAGGTCGGCCTGCGCCAGATCGTCGAGATGGGGGCGATCGTCGGGCTGCCGGTGGCCCTGGTCGCGGCGCAGCCGGACATGGGAACGGCGATCACGTTCGTCCCCGTGTTCCTCGCCGCGCTCCTCCTCGGGGGCCTGAGGTGGCGCGTGATCGCCGGGATCCTCGTGCTGGGCGCGCTCCTGGCGCCTTTGGCGTGGATGCACCTCAAGGACTACCAGCGCGAGCGGGTCCTGACCGTGCTCGACCCGGAGCGCGATCCCGCCGGCGTCGGGTACCAGGTGCGGCAGTCGAAGATCGCGATCGGCTCCGGGAAGCTCGCCGGCAAGGGACTCTTCCGCGGCACCCAGAGCCACCTGAACTTCCTCCCGGCCCAGCACACGGACTTCGTCCTCGCGGTCGTCGCGGAGGAGCTCGGGTTCCTCGGGGCCGCCGGGGTCCTGCTGCTCTTCTACGCGCTGTTCTACCGGGGAATCCTCGCCGCGCGGTCCTCGCAGGACCGTCTCGGGAGCCACGTTTGCCTGCTCGCGACGGCGTGGCTCGCGGGACAGGTCGCCGTGAACGTGGGGATGGTGCTCGGGCTCCTTCCCACCATCGGGGTCCCCCTGCCGCTCATGTCGTACGGCGGCAGCGCGCTCGTGGCGTGCGTGAGCGCGGTGGCGCTGGTGGCCAACGTGAGGAGCCGCCGGTTCGTCAATTGAGGCCTTCGGGGCCGTGGCGCTCTGGTAGAATGGCCGCCGAAGTCGCCCCGGAGCCTCGCATGCACGTCGATCGTCGGGACCGCGAGGAGGACGCGCGCTTCCGGCGAGTCCTCGCCGGCGTGCAGCGTCCTTCCCGGTACATCGGCGGGGAATGGAACTCGGTGGTCAAGGACCTCCGATCGGTCGAGGTCACGTTCGGCCTCGCCTTCCCGGACGTGTACGAGATCGGGATGTCCCACCTGGGATTCCGAATCCTCTACGCGCTCCTGAACGCGCGCGAGGACACGGCGGCGGAGCGGGTGTTCTGCCCGTGGACCGACTACGCCGCGGCGCTCCGGGAGCGCCGCGAGCCGCTCCGGACGCTCGAGACCGGCACGCCGCTCCGCAGCCTCGACGTCGTCGGGTTCTCGCTCCAGTACGAGATGTCGTTCACGAGCGTCCTCGAGATGCTCGACCTCGCGGGCATCCCCCTCCGCTCCGCGAGCCGGGGCGAGGGCGACCCGCTCGTCGTCGCGGGAGGTCCGGTCGTCTTTAACGTCGAGCCCCTCGCGGACTTCCTGGACCTCGTGTTCGTCGGCGACGGGGAGGCGCTCCTGCCGGAGTTCCTGGACCGGCTGAAAGCGCTCAAGCGAGAGGGGGCGCCGCGCTCCGCGAGGATCCGGGAGCTGGCCGCGATCCCGGGCCTCTACGCGCCCTCGCTCTACCCGACCGAGAGGGAGCCGGAGCGGGGCCTTCGCGTCCCGGCCGACGGCGGGCTGGCGCCCTACCCGGTTCGGCGGAGGATCCTCTACGATCTCGACCGGTTCCCGTTTCCGGACCGGATCCTCGTGCCGCACGGCGAGATCGTTCACGACCGCGTCTCCGTCGAGCTGATGCGGGGCTGCCCCGTGGGATGCCGGTTCTGCCAGGCGGGGTACGTCTACCGCCCGGCGCGCGAGCGACATCCGGACTCGGTGCGGGAGACCGTCCTGCGGTCGCTCCGCGCGACCGGCTACGACGAGTTCTCGCTGGCCTCGCTCAACAGCGGGGAGTACGGGGCGATC
>CAZPWK010000182.1:0-5860 GCA_964590285.1 uncultured Acidobacteriota bacterium
GGCGCTCGATCCCCGGCCGGGGGAGACGGTGCTCGATCTCGGGTCCGGCGCGGGGGTGGACGCGCTGATCGCGGCGCGCCGGGTCGGTCCCTCGGGCAGGGTCATCGGGGTCGACATGACGCCGGCGATGGTCGCGAAGGCGCGCGCCCATGCGGCGAGGGCCGGGCTCTCGCACGTCGAGTTCCGGGAGGGGCGGCTCGAGCGGCTCCCGGTCGAGGACGCCTCGGTGGACGCGGTGACGAGCAACTGCGTCATCAACCTGGTGCCCGACAAGAGGGCCGTGTTCCGCGAGATCGCGCGCGTCCTCAAGCCCGGCGGTCGGCTGGTGATCTCGGACGTCGTTCTCGACGGCCGGCTGCCCGACGCCCTGGGGAGGGACCTGCTCGCCTACGTCGGCTGCGTCGCCGGGGCGACGGAGCGCGACGCGTACTTCCGCGGGGTCCGGGATGCGGGCCTCGGCGAGATCCGCGTCCTGCGGGACGTGGACTTCCTCGCCACGGGCGCCTGCGCGCTTCCGGACGACCTCCTCGCCTCCCTCGCCCGCGAGGGCGTGACGGCGCGGGACCTCGAGGGGAAGGTGCGCTCGGTGACGTTCCGGGCGGTCAAGCCGGCGTGAGGGGACGGCGGGCGCGCGCGTCCCGCCCCGGCTTCAACCCCTGCGCTGTCGCGTCGCCGGGAGGACGATCCGTCCCCCGTGCCCGTAGGCGACGTCGTTGAGGCCCAGGAACTTCCCGGGGCGCCAGCGGACCAGCGCGCCCCGGACCTCCCCGGGCATCCCCACGGCCTCGACCTCGCCCGTCCGGAGAGCGTCGAACGCGACGAGGAAGCGGTCGCGGGCCTCCTGGGTGTGGAACCGGGCCGCGGTCCAAGGACCGAACTCGGCCGGCGCGGCGGGGACGGTTTCCTTCTTCACGGGTGGAGGCTCCGGTGCACGATACCACGTCTCCGGCCGGGCGGCCCGGCCCCGGCGGGCGGGGGTTTGACGGCCGCCGGGTTTTCCTGTACCTTGCAGTCAGGTTCTGGTCGGCATCCTCTCGTACAGAAACGAAAGAATGACGTGCCGAAGCCGGTGGACGTGCCGAGGCGCGTACCCACGACCCGTCGGATCGGGTCTGCGGCCGGAACCCGAAAACGGCGCCGAGCGCGGCGCGGCAGGAGTTCGAGACATGGGAACCAGACTGTACGTCGGCAACCTCCCCTTCGACGCGGATCAGGAGCAGATCCGCGAGCTCTTCTCCCGGGACGGGCGGTCCGTCACCGAGGTCAAGCTCGTCACCGATCGGGACACCGGTCGGCCCCGCGGCTTCGGCTTCGTGGAGATGGGCAGTGCCCAGGACGCCGACGGCGCCATCCGAGAGCTGAACGGGCGCGATTTCGGCGGTCGCCCGCTGACCGTCAACGAGGCGAAGGAGCGGTCGGGCGGCGGCGGCGGCGGATTCGGCGGCGGACGCGGTCGCAGCCGCTACTGATCCGTCCGGATCTCGAGAAGGATTCGCTCGAGGGGCGCCGCGGGAGCGGTGCCCCTTTTTCTTTTCCCGCCTACATCTGCCCGCGGATCATCCCCCCGTCCACGGGGAAGTACGCCCCCGTCACCGCGGCGGCCTGCACCGAGCAGAGCCAGGCGACCGCCGCGGCGACCTCGTCCGGCTCGACGAGGCGGCCGATCGGAAGGTCCTCCCCGAGGGAGCGCGCGATCTCGTCGTCGCTCGTCCCGGGGCTCCGGAAGCGGCCGAGCTGCAGGATCCGGCCGGTTCGCGACGGGCCGGGCCCCACGACGTTGATCGTGATCCCCACCGGCGCGAGCTCCGCGGCGAGCCCCTTGACGAGCCCGGCGGCGGCGGGGCGCAGGGCGTTCGACAGGAGGAGGGATGCGACCGGCTGGCGCACGCTGACGCTCTGGATCGAGACGATCCGCCCCCAGCACGCTTCCCGCATCGCCGGAAGGACGGCCGAGACGAGATGGTGCACGGGTCCCACCACCTGGCCGAACGCCCGCACCCACTCGTCCCAGCCGAGGTCGGAGAACGAGCCGGGCCTCGGCCCCCCGCAGTTCGCCACGAGGATCTCGACGGGGCCGAGGCGCTTCGACACCTCCTCGACCAGCCGCGCCGCGGCGTCGCGATCGGCGACGTCGGCCGGGAGCGCGAGGATCTCGGCGCCGGTCGCCGCGCAGATCTCCTCGGCCGCCGCGCGCAGCCGGTCCGGCCTCCGGGCGGCGATCGCGAGCTCCGCCCCCTCCCCCGCGAGCGCCCGGGCGGAGGCGAGGCCGAGCCCCTCGCTCGCGCCCGTGACGAGCGCGACCTTGCCGCGGATCCCGAGGTCCAAGCCTCACTCCGACAGCAGCAGCTTCGCGATCGTCTGGAGCTGCATGAACGACGTACCCTCGTAGATCTTCCCGATCTTGGCGTCGCGGTAGTACTTCTCCGCGGGGTAGTCGATCGTGTACCCGTAGCCGCCGAACACCTCGAGGGCCGACGCCGCGATCTTCTCGGCCGCCTCGCTCGCGAACAGCTTCGCGATCGCCGCCTCCCGGACGAACGGCCGCCCGCCCTCCTTGAGGCGGGCCGCGTTGTACACGAGCAGGCGCGCCGCCTCGAGCCTGGTGGCGCAGTCGGCGAGCAGGAACTGGATCCCCTGGAACTCGGCGATCTTCTTCCCGAACTGCTCCCGCTCGAGCGCGTACCTGCGCGCGGCATCGAGCGCCCCCTGCCCGACCCCGACCATCTGGGCGCCGATCCCGATCCGCCCCTCGTTGAGCGTCTCGATCGCGATCTTGTACCCCTTGCCGACCTCGCCGAGCACGCGGCCGGCGGGAACGAAGCACCGATCCATGAGGAGCTCGCAGGTGCTCGAGGCACGGATCCCGAGCTTGTGCTCGCGCTTCCCGACCGAGAAGCCGGCGTCGTCGCGCTTCACGAGGAACGCCGTGATCCCCTTGTAGCCCTTCGCCGGGTCCACCGTCGCGAACACCAGGAACTGGCTCGCCTCGCCGGCGTTCGTGATCCAGAGCTTCTGCCCGTCGAGCACGAACCCGCCGTCCTTCGGCGTCGCGCGCGCCTTGAGGGCGAACGCGTCGGAGCCCGAGCCCGCCTCCGAGAGCGCGTAGGCGCAGACCGATCCCCCGACGGCGTCCCCCAGGAACTCCTTCTTCTGGGCCTCGGTCCCCCAGCGGAGGAGGGCGTTGATGAACAGGGTGTTCTGGACGTCCACCAGCACGCCGACCGCGGCGTCCACGCGCGAGATCTCCTCCACGGCGAGGATCGACTGGAAGAACGTGCCCCCGGCCCCCCCGAGCGCCTCCGGGATCTCGATGGACATGAGGCCCATCTCGAACAGCTTCGGGATCAGGTCCTCGTCGTAGCGCCCCGCCTCTTCCATCGCCGCGACCCGGGGCCGGACCTCGCCCTCCGCGAAGTCCCGGACGGCGTCGCGGAACATGGACTCCTCTTCGCTGAGGACGGTCAGTGCGGGCCTCGCGTTCTCGCTCGACATGGCGTTCCTCCTTCGGCGCCCCCCGGGGTGCGCCCGGACGCTCCGACGCTCGGACGTTCGAGAGCCCGGTATTGTAACCCGGCGCGGGATCGCGAGGGCCCGGTCAGGTGGTCGCGCCCAGCAACCGCGTCTCCTCGCCGAAGATCTCGGGCGGGAAGAGAGCGGGGATCAGGTCCCGGAGGAACTGGCGGCGCTTGTAGGCGGTGTGGCTCGCGAAGCTCTCGTCCAGCAGGGTCTTCAGGTACGCCTCGAGGGGGAAGACCTGGATCTCGACGGCGAACAGGTAGGGGACGCTCGCGGAGGGGTCCTCGACCAGGATGTCCACGATCGACTTCAGGACCCGGAAGCCGCTGGAGGAGCGGTGGTCGAGCTTGGCCCGGTCGCGCTCTCCCCGCAGCGTGTCCACGCGGTCCCGGAAGCGAAGAGGGCCGCCGAGCGCCGCGACGAGCCGGCGCTCGAGCGCGTACGCCTGCCTGCGGTCGCCGACGATGAACATCGCGCCGAGCACGTCCTGCACCATCCCGGGGTCCGCGAGGCCGCGCCGCACCATCTTGCTGACGATCGACGCGCTGCGTCCGCCCAGGCTCGGCCACCGCGGCTCCTCGGCGAGGAGCAGGAACCCGCCGGCGTCGAGCGTCGGGGGGGCGAGGATCGACTCCTTCTTGAACCGGGAGCGGTAGTGGAAGACGTCCACCTCCGCCTCCCCCTCGGCGGGCGGGAGCCGCCGCATCTGGAATCGCCAGCAGCGCGTCGCCTCGTCCCGCGGCACCCCGACCTCGAGACGGTCGTCGCCCGACGCCGAGCGCTCCAGGCGGCAGCAGATCTCGACGTCGCCGCCCGCGTCCGCGCCGTCCCAGATCGCCTCGGAGAGAAGCGACTCGAACCGCTGCTGGTGGCGCGGGCCGTCCCGGATCGAGCGGCAGTGCTCGACGTCGAAGAAGATCTTCGAGAGGAAGAGCTTCCGCTGCGCCTCGTAGCGGATCCTCGGGCTCGGGCCCTCGAAGACGGCGCGAAAGAGCGAGAGCATGTCGTTCAGTCGCCGCGTCCTGGCGAGCGGCTCGAGGTGCCGCTGGAGCGCTTCCGGGACGAGCCGCAGGAGGTCGTCGAGGTACAGGTCCACCTCCCGGAAGTAGGGCGCCATGTCCTCGCCCGGCGGCGCCTCGCCTCCCGCCGGACCGGCGTACGCGGAGAGCATCCGGGACCACGCCTCCGGCTCCCGGAGCGCCTTCCGGTACGTCGCGATCCAGAGGCGCGCGAGGGCGGGGTCCCGGCTCGGCAGCCGCGGATCGAGGAGCGGGTGCGCCGCGCGCGCGGCCGAGACCGCGGCGGGAGGCGAGAGAGTGTCCTTCATCGGGCGCTCCTGCCCGTCGCGCCCCGGCGACGAGGTCGAAGCTTTCGCGGGGCGACAGTACCCCCGGCCCCGGCGCGCGTCAACGCTCGGCGGCCTTCCGGCTGCGACGGCGCGCGCGGCGTGCTAGGCTTCGGCCTTCCGCGGGGGACTCGGGCCGGAGGCTCCGGCCCCGGAGGAACGGACGACATGGCCACCGTGACGCTCAAGGGGAATCCGATCCGCACGAACGGGGAGCTTCCCGCCGTCGGGAGCCGGGCGCCGGACTTCCGTCTGGTCGGGAAGGACCTCGCCGACCTGTCGCTCTCGGCGTGGGCCGGGAAGAAGAAGGTCCTGAACATCGTGCCGAGCCTCGACACGCCGGTGTGCGCCACCTCGGCGCGGAAGTTCAACGAGCGCGCGGCGGGGCGCGGCGACGCGGTCGTGCTGGTCGTGTCCGCGGACCTGCCGTTCGCCGCCGGCCGATTCTGCGCGGCCGAGGGGCTCGAGAACGTCGTGCCCCTCTCGATGATGCGGTCGAAGGACTTCGCGAGGGACTACGGCGTTCTCGTCACCGACGGCCCGCTGGCCGGCCTCGCGGCGCGGGCGGTCGTCGTCCTCGACGCCTCGGACCGGGTGGTGCACCGGCAGCTCGTCCCGGAGATCACGCAGGAGCCGGACTACGACGCGGCCCTGGCCGCGCTCTGACGCGTCGTCGGGCCGCGGGCCCGGTCCCGGGGTCACTCCTCGCCGCGCGAGGGGGAGCGCTCCGGCAGGTGGACGGCAAGCTGGGGGAAGGGGATCGAGATCCCCGCCTCGTCGAACGCCTTCTTCACCCGGCGCCTCATCTCGCGGACGACGGAGAAGCGGTCGAGGGGCTTCGTGTCGACGAGGATCCGCACCACGACCGCGGAGTCGGCGAGCCGCTCGATGCCGGGGACCTGGAACGCGCCCGAGAGCTTCGGGGCCCACTCGGGGTCGCTCTCCATCTCGGCCCCCACCCCGCGCAGCACCTCCACGACCCGGTCGGTGTCCTCCTCG
>CAZPWK010000183.1:0-5848 GCA_964590285.1 uncultured Acidobacteriota bacterium
ACGTTCTCCCCGAACTGGACGAGGCGGCCCTCGCGCGCGCGGGCGAGGATCTCGAGACCCTCCGCCCGGTCCACGGCCCGGGCGAACCCGTGCCGGATCAGCGAGGCCGCCGTCGTGCCGAACGTCATGCAGACGTCCAAGGGGGCGTCGCAGGCGCGCCCCAGGTGCTGCATCTTGTGCCGGCAGTAGCAGATCCCGATCCCGACGTGCGACGCGCGCCGGACGACCTCGCTCGCGCGCTCGTGGTCGAGCACGTGCAGCGAGAGCTCCTCGCTCAGGGCGGGCTCGTGGACGAACGTCCGCCCGAGCTGAGTCGTCCCGTCGGTGAACAGGGCCCGGATGAACTCCTCCTCGACGTTCAGGTACTCGTAGAAGAGCTCCGAGAGGGCCTTCTGGTCGACGTCCCCGCGGACCCGCATCATCGAGAACTCGAAGAAGCCCGCCATCGGCGGGGGGAGGACGTAGAGGGTCCTCTCCCCGGGAGCCTCGATGTCGAGCAGGATCGCCCGGGACGCCAGGCGTTCGAGCTCCGCGCGCGCCTCGAGCACCGGGACCTTCCAGGCCCGCGCGGCGCGTTCCGCGTCGAACGGCCGGATCGGGAGAAGCGCGACCCGCTCCGCCTCGCGCTCGGTGAGGAGGAGCGCGAGGATCCCTCGGAGCAGCCGGGACGGCGGCGCCCCCTGCGGGAAGCGGTTCAGCCGCTCGACCAGGCTCTCGTACCCCGAGCGGACGGTTCGATGCGCCATGCTCTCTCCCGGAGGGGGAACAAGATACCGCGAACCCGACGGGGCGAGGCTATGCCGCGGCCGCGCCGCGTCGTACACTGCGCGCATGGAGGTCCGGAGGCGAGCCGGGGGCTCTCGAGCCGACGCCGGAGGGCGCGAGCGCTTGCTCGGCGCGGCCAAGCGCCTGTTCGCCGCGAAGGGGTACGCCGCGACGACCGTCCGGGACGTCCTTCGGGAGGCCGGCGTCACGGCACCCGTGCTCTATTACCACTTCGGCAACAAGGAGGGGGTGTTCCTGGCGCTGGCCCGCGAGGCGCGAGAGAAGCTCGACGCGGCGGTGGAGGTGGCGCTCGGACGGGGCGCCACGGCGTCGGAGCGGATTCGGGGCTACTGCTGGGCGATCGCCGCGGTGCGGCGCGAGGACGCGGACCTCGTCCGCATCGCGGACTCGATCCTGTCCGGACCCCCCGGGGCGGCGCCCCGCTTCGACATCCGGAGCGCGATCGCGGAATCCGTCCGCCGGCTCGAGACGTTCGTGCGGCAGGGGATCGACAGCGGGGAGCTCCGCGAGTGCGACGCGAGGAGCGTGGCCCTGGCCCTTCTCGGCGGGGTCGAGATCGCCGCAAGGCCCGCCTGGTTCGAGCGGGGGAAGCCGTCCCGCCACGATCCGCTCGACGGGATCCTGTCCGTCGTCCTCGACGGGCTCCGGCGGCCCTCCGCGCCCCGGAGGGTGCGTCGCCCGCGTTCTTGACGGCGGGAGGCGGCATCGGCTAGTATAACGATCGTTACATAGGCGCGGATTTCGATGGGCCGGCCGGGGCCGGGCCCGCGCGCGGGACGAACGACTCCGGCGCCGCCGCGTTCCGAGGGAGACGAGGATGAACCGAGATCGGCATGGCATGCGGTCGTGGGCGCTCCGCCTCGGCGTCGCCGCCCTGGCGCTGGCCGTCGGGTGCGGGAAGCCGCCGCAGGCCCCCGCCCCGGGGCCCGCCGAGGTGGCCGTGGCGACGGTCGAGTTCCGGAGCGTCGCGCTGACCGCGGAGCTGCCCGGGCGGACGGCCGCGTACCGGATCGCCGAGATCCGCCCGCAGGTCCACGGCATCGTCCTGGAGCGGGGGTTCGTCGAGGGGGCCGACGTGCCGGCCGGCAGCGTCCTCTACCGGATCGACCCGGCGCCGTACCAGGCCGCCTTCGAGCAGGCGAAGGCCTCTCTCGCGCTGGCCGAGGCGAACCTCCCGGCCCTCCGGACCCGCGCCGACCGGATGAAGGAGATGGTCGCGATCCGCGCGGCCGGCCAGCAGGACCACGACGACGCGGCGGCGGCGCTTCTCGGGGCCGAGGCGCGCGTCGCGGCCGCCCGGGCCGCCGTCGAGAGCGCGAGGATCAACCTGGAGTACACGCCGATCCGGTCGCCGATCTCGGGCCGCATCGGCAGGTCGAGCGTGACGCCGGGCGCGCTCGTCACCGCCTACCAGCCGGTCCCGCTGGCCGTCGTCCAACAGCTGGACCCGATCTACGTCGACGTGCCGCAGTCGAGCGCCGATCTGCTGCGCCTCCGGCGGAGCCTCGAGAGCGGCCTGCTCCGGCGCGACGAGGCGGTCGCGAGGAAGGTCCGCCTGGTGCTCGAGGACGGGACGCCGTATCCGATCGAGGGCACGCTGCAGTTCCGCGACGTCACCGTGGACCCGGCGACGGGATCGGTGACCCTCCGCATGGTCTTCCCGAACCCGGAGCACGTCCTCCTGCCCGGGATGTTCGTCCGCGCGATCGTCGAGACCGGCGTCGCCGAGCGGGCGATCCTCGTCCCGCAGCAGGGGGTCGCCCGCGACACGAGGGGGAACCCGGTCGCGTGGGTGGTCGGCGCGTCCGACCGGGTCGAGCAGCGGTCCCTGGAGGTGGATCGCGCGATCGGGGACTCCTGGCTCGTCACGAAGGGTCTCGCTCCGGGGGACCGGGTGATCGTCGAGGGCCTCCAGAGGGTCCGGCCGGGCGTGGCCGTCCGCGCGGTCCCCTTCGCCCCCGCCGCGAAGTAGGGGGGCGCGATGGCCAACTTCTTCCTGGAGCGCCCGGTCTTCGCCTGGGTCGTCGCGATCGCGATGATGCTGGGCGGGGGCCTCGCGATCTACAACCTCCCGATCTCGCAGTACCCCCCGATCGCCCCGCCTTCGATCTCGATCCGCGCCTCGTATCCGGGCGCGTCGGCGGAGACGGTCGAGAACAGCGTCGTCCAGATGATCGAGACCAAGATGACCGGTCTCGACCGGATGCTCTACATGTACTCGACCGCCGACTCGTCGGGGAGCGCGTCGGTCGAGTTGACGTTCGCCGCCGGGACGGATCCGGACGTCGCCTGGTCGAAGGCGCAGAACAAGCTCCAGCTCGCGCTTCCCTCGCTCCCGGACGTCGTGCAGAGCCGGGGGGTCACGGTCAGCAAGTCCACCCGCAACTACCTGCTGATCGTCGGACTGACGACCGAGGACGGGAGCCTGGACCAGGCCGACCTCAACGACTACGCCGTGTCGCAGATCGAGTCGCCGCTCTCCCGCGTCCCGGGGGTCGGCGAGGTCGAGATCTTCGGCACCGGTTACTCGATGCGGATCTGGCTCGACCCGGACAGGCTGACGAAGTACGGGATGACCTCGGACGACGTCGTCGCGGCGGTGCGGGCCTACAACGTCGAGGTCTCCGCCGGCCAGCTCGGCGGCGCCCCGGCGGTCCCCGGCCAGCGCCTCAACGCCTCGATCCTGATCCAGTCCCTGCTGGTGACCCCCGAGGAGTTCGCGGCGGTCCCCCTCCGCACGAACCCGGACGGGTCGGTCGTCCGCGTGCGGGACGTCGGCCGGGCCGAGCTCGGCAACGAGCTGCCAGACGTCCTGGCGCACTTCAACGGCCGCCCGGCCGCCGGGCTGGCGATCCGGCAGGAGGCCGGCGCCAACGCGCTGGAGACCGCCGACCGGATCAAGGCCAAGATGGCGGAGCTCTCGCGGTACTTCCCGCCCGGCATGAAGGTCATCTACCCCTTCGACACGACGCCGTTCATCCAGGTGGCGATCCACGAGGTCTTCAAGACGCTGATCGAGGCGATCTTCCTCGTCTTCCTCGTCATGTACCTCTTCATGGGGAACCTGCGGGCCACGCTCATCCCGACGATCGCGGTCCCGGTCGTCATCCTGGGAACCTTCGGCGTCCTCGGCCTGTTCGGCTTCTCGATCAACATGCTGACGATGTTCGCCATGGTCCTCGCGATCGGCCTCCTCGTCGACGACGCCATCGTCGTCGTCGAGAACGTCGAGCGGATCATGGGCCAGGAGGGGCTCCCGCCGCTCGAGGCGACGCGGAAGTCCATGGGGCAGATCCAGAGCGCGCTCGTCGGGATCGGGCTGGTCCTGGCCGCCGTGTTCGCCCCGATGATGTTCTTCCCCGGCTCCACCGGCGTCATCTACCGGCAGTTCTCGATCACGATCATCGCCTCGATGCTGCTCTCGGTCGTCGTCGCCCTCGTCCTGACGCCGGTCCTCTGCGCGTCGCTGCTCGAGCCGGTGGCGAAGGGACACGAGGCCGCGGAGACCGGGTTCCGCCTCTTCCGCCCGTTCTTCCGGTGGTTCGACCGCTGGTTCTCCCGGATGCGCGACCGGTACACGGCGTCGGTCGGCCGGGTTCTCGGCTGGAAGGGGCGCTTCGTCGCCGTCTTCCTCCTGATCGTCGCGCTGATGGGCTTCCTGTACTGGAGGATGCCCACCGGCTACCTCCCCGACGAGGACCAGGGGAGCCTGATGACGATGGTCCAGCTCCCGGCCGGCTCCACCCTCGAGCAGACGAACGAGGTCATGGAGCGGGTGCGGGCGCACTTCCTCGAGGCGGAATCCGAGGCGGTCGAGTCCTGCATGACGCTCGTCGGGATGGGCTTCGGAGGCCGGGGCCAGAACCAGGGGCTCGTCTTCGTCAAGCTCAGGGACTGGGACCTGCGCCGCGCCGCGGGCCTCCGCGCGCAGGCGGTCGCGAACCGTTCGATGCGGACGCTCGGGGCGATCCGAGGGGCGATCGTCTACGTCTTCCCCCCTCCGGCCGTCGTCGAGCTCGGCGTCGCGACCGGCTTCGACCTCATGCTGCAGGACCGGGCCGGCCTCGGCCACCTGAAGCTCGCCGAGGCGCAATACCAGCTCCTCGGGATGGCTTCCCAGGACCGGCGTCTCGCCCGCGTCCGGCCGAACGGCATGGCGGACGTTCCGATGTACAAGGTGGACATCGACTGGGAGAAGGCGGGTGCGCTCGGCGTCCCGGTGAGCGCGGTCCAGAGCTACGTCTCGACGGCGTTCGGCAGCGCGTACGTCGGCAACTTCGTCCGGGGGGGGCGGGTCAAGCGCGTCTACGCGCAGGCCGACGCCCCGTACCGCATGCTGCCCGGCGACCTCGACCGTCTCCACGTCCGGAACCGACGGGGGGACCTCGTGCCGCTCTCGGCCGTCGCCTCGGGCCGCTGGGTCTACGGGTCGCCCCGCCTCGAGCGGTTCAACAGCTTCCCGGCGATGAACCTCCAGGGGGAGCCCTCGCCCGGGCGCTCGACCGGCGAGGCGATGCGGGCCATGGAGGAGCTGATCGCCCGGCTCCCGCGGGGGATCGGGCACGAGTGGACGGGGATCTCCTACCAGCAGCGGATGTCGGAGTCCCAGGCCGGGATCCTCTACGCCTTCTCGGTCCTCGCGATCTTCCTCGTCCTGGCCGCGCTCTACGAGAGCTGGACGTTCCCGATCTCCGTCATGCTGGCCCTGCCGCTCGGAGTCATCGGCGGCGTCCTGGCCTCCTCGGCGCGCGGGATGTCCAACGACGTCTACTTCCAGATCGGTCTCCTGACCGTCCTCGGCCTGACGACCAAGAACGCCATCCTCATCGTCCAGTTCGCCACGCAGCGGGTGGAGCAGGGGATGGGGCTGATCGAGGCCACGCTCGAGGCGGCGAGGCTCCGGCTCCGCCCGATCCTCATGACGTCGCTGGCCTTCGGGTTCGGTGTCCTGCCGCTGGCGATCGCCGGCGGGGCCGGGGCGGGCGCGATGAAGGCGATCGGCACCAGCGTCCTGGGCGGCATGGTCACGGCGACGTTCCTGGCGATCCTCTTCATCCCGCTC
>CAZPWK010000184.1:0-5805 GCA_964590285.1 uncultured Acidobacteriota bacterium
ATGGAGATCCTCCCGGGTCGACGCGGGAACCATACCATCCGGCGCGACCTCCGGCGCCGCGCGGCCCGGATTCCGGGCGGTCCCGGGCCCGCTCAGCTCGTCCGCTGGAGCTTCTTCTGGAGCCAGGCGAGGCGGCCGCGGACCGCCTCGGCGTCCGGCGCGCGGGGCGCGAGGAAGAGGTAGCTCTCCAGATCGGCGACGGCGGCATCCGTGCGGCCGAGGTGCGCGTGCAGGAACCCCCGATCGCGGAGCTCCCGGTGGTCGCCGGGGGACACGAGCAGGATCTTCTCGACGGCGGAGTGCGCCCGCGCGTAGTCCTCGCGGGCGAGGTAGATCCGCTTCAGGTTGCCCAGGAGGCGGGCGAGCGTCGAGCGCGCCGTCGTGCCCTCGAGCGCCTCCCGCCGGAACAGGGAGACCCGGCCCGACGCCCGCTGGGACAGCTCCCGGCAGTCGTCCTCGGTGATCACGTGCCCGCCGGCGAACGGATCGACGAAGGTCGAGCGCTCGGGATCGCTGACCCGGACGACGTAGTGGCCGGCGAGCGCCACGCCCCGCGTCTCGATGCCGGCGCGCCGCGCGACCTCCATGTAGAGGATCGACAGCGTGACCGGGATGCCGCAACGCCGGTTCAGGACCTCGTTGAGAAAGGAGTTCCGGGGATCGTCCTGGGTCTCTGTGTCCCCGTGGAACCCGATCGCGTCGAAGAGGAGAACCCGCAGGGCGTCGAGGCGCGCGAAGAAGTTCGAGAGCCCCGACACGCGCCGCGCCGCCTCGGCGCCGATCGCGTCGACGCGGGCGATCTCGGAAGGGATCGTCAGGAGAGGGTACTCCTCGGCCGCCACGACGAGGCACGCTTCGAGGAGGTCGAAGTCGTCCCGGGACACCAGCTCCGCGAGTCTGTCCCGGGTGTCGCCGCGGGGACGGAAGGACGTCGGGCTCAAACGGGGCTCTCCGTGCCGGGAGCGCTCCCGGCGGGAGTTCATGTTAGGTTCCGAAGATGGGGCGCGCCACCCGCGCTCCCGAGCCGAAAGGCGGGGCCGCGGCAGGCGCCGGAATCCGTCTCCGCGACGCCTCAGCGACGCCCCGCGGACGG
This sequence comes from uncultured Acidobacteriota bacterium, assembly GCA_964590285.1. GTDB lineage: Bacteria > Acidobacteriota > Polarisedimenticolia > Polarisedimenticolales > JAIQFR01 > CALMJU01. The sequence goes on from CAZPWK010000184.1 coordinate 1,094, forward strand.
CCCCTGGGCCAGGATCTTCTCGACCAGGCCCGGCGTGGCGGGCAGCTGTCCGACGGCGGGTAGTCGGGGCACGAGGAGCATCCAGGCCGGGTTCATCCGGAAGGCCCTCGCGAAGAGCGGCAGCGACGCGTCCGTCCGGCCGTTGGTCACGAGGGTCACGGCGTGCCAGAACACGAACTCGTCGTTTTCGGGGAACCTCTCCTCCGCCTTCCCGTACTCCACGAGCGCCTCGTCCATCCTGCCCGCCGCGACGGCCTCGTCTCCCCGGTTCATCAGGTCGTAGGCGCGGGCGAGGGCCAGGAGGCGCCGGAGCTCCGCGAGGGGCCGGTCCGAATCCTCGATCCTGAGATCCACGAGGCGGTCCGTCCAAGGCTTCCCGCTCGGCCTCGCGCGGACGACGAGGATCGCCGCGGACTGCTTGCCGCGAATGTCGCCCCCGACCTCCTGCGCCGCCTCGAGCGCCGCCAGCATCCGCTCGGCGAGCGGCCCGGACGCGCCCTCGAAGGCGCGGGCCATGGCGTCGGGCACCTCGTCGCCGAGCATGAGGTTCGCCTGCACGGAGTACCCGGCTCCCGTGCGGTGCCCGGCGGCGGGGATGCAGCGGCCTCCCGTGTGCGCGGCGACGCGGCCTCCCGCGTCCACGAAGGCGACCTGGCGAACCTCGGGGTGCGGGTCCTTGGCGATCAGGTCGGCCAGGGCCTCGTCGGGAGAGGCGCCCGAGCGCATCGCCGCGAGGCCCAGCGGGCCGTAGGACGGCTCGACGAACGACTGCGTCGCCACCGCTCCCACGCCGGCCTCGGCCCAGGGGACGATCGAGCCGACGGAGAACCAGTGGCTCTCGACGGCCACGCCCAGCTCGCCGGTCGCGGCGTCGCGGGCGACGATCGAGTAGGTCGCGACCGGCCGCAGCGGCTCGCCCGGCGGAAGCGCGACGGCGAGCGTGACGGCCCGAAGGAAGAGAGCGGCGGTCGCCGCTGCCCTGAGCGTGGTTCTCATGTCCGACCTCCGGCCGGAAGCGCCCATCGTCGGCGCCCGGCGCCGCCCGAGTCCCTCCGTTCGTTCCCGGCTCAGCCGCCGAGATCCTCTCCGCCGTTTCGCGGCGACGGCTCGGGGGTGTCCGGGTACCGAGGTCGCTCCGCGCCGGTGCGGCCCACCTCCCCGACGTCCGGCGCCGGCGGCCCGGGGCGCCGCTTGCGCGCGCGAATCGGCGCCGCCTCGGCCCGGGCGCGCCTCCCGCGCGACAGACCGCCGGTCGCCGCCGGCATCAGCTCCTCGCTCCGGATGTTCCGGGGGACGGCGGGATCCTCTTCGGCGTCGACGGCGCGCGCGCCCTCGCTCCGCGGCGATGCCCCGTCGTCGCCCCGCGCTTCCGGCGGGGCTCCGCTCTCGCCGACCCCTCCCCGGGGCCGCCGCCTCCGTCGCCTGCGCCGTTTCCGCTTCCCGCCCTCGCCCGCCTCGGCGGGGGAAGGCGCGCCCGCCGGACCCCCGGCGCCCCCCGCGCCCTCGGGACGGACGACGTCCTCGGCGATCGGACGGGTCTCCCTGGGCTCCGCTCCCGGGGAAGAAGGTCGCCCGCTCGCGTCGGGCTCCGCGACTTCGCGGGCGCCCGGGGGAGGAGGGGCCTCGCCGGACTCCGGACCTCGCGAGGCCTCCTGGCCCGTCGCCGCCTCCTCGGTCGTCGTGCCGGCCGCCCCCCTCGAGTGCCGTCGCCGCCTCCTCCTCCGCTTCCGTCCCGGCGCGGGCGCGCCGGCCTCGGCCGCCGCGCCTCCTTCCGCCGCGGCCGGCGGGCCCGGCTCGACGCCCGCAGGCGCTTCCGGAGCCTCGACGAGATCGGACAGGTCGGGCGGAAGGGGAGGGGCCGGCCGGTCGCCGACGACCAGCGCGGGAGGCTCCTCGGCCTTCTCGCGCGGGAACGTCTCGAACTCGCTCTCGTGGCGCCTCAGGACGGGCTTCGCCTCGACCGCGATCCGGATGTTGTAGCGCCGCTCGAGCTGGAGGAGGTCCTCGCGCTTGTGGTTGAGGGTCCAGGAGGCCACCTCGGGAGGCAGGGCCGCACGCATCCGCCCGAAATCTCCGCGAAGGCATCGCGCCTGGAGCTTGCGGAGCGCGGCGAGCCCGGCCGCCTCGACGTTCTTGATCAGGCCGAACCCCTCGCAGGACGGGCAGGTGGCGTACGAGGCGCCGAGCTTCTCGCCCCGGGTGCGCTGCCTGGCGATCTCCAGGAGGCCGAGCTTCGAGATCCGGGTGACGTCGTACTTCGCGCGGTCTCCCTTCATCGCGTCGCGCATGGCCTTCTCGACCTTCTTCTGGTTCCGGGTGGCCTGCATGTCGATGAAGTCGACGACGACGAGGCCGCCGAGGTCGCGGAGGCGCAGCTGGCGCGCGATCTCCGACGCCGCCTCGAGATTGGTCGAGAGCGCGTTCTCCTCCGCGTCCCCGTGCCGGCTGGAGCGCGCGCTGTTGACGTCGATCGCCGTCAGCGCCTCCGTCCCGTCGATCACGATCTCCCCGCCGGACTTCAGGGGGACCCGGCGCTTGTAGATGCTCTCGATCTGCTCCTCGAGGTTGAACTTCGTGAAGAGGGGGCGCTCGCCGGTGTAGAGATGGACCGATTTGGCCTTGCCCGGCATCACGTCCCGGACGAACTCGAGGGCCCGCTCGTGGGTTTCGGGGCTGTCGATCCAGACCTCGGCGATGTCGGGCATGAAGTAGTCCCGGATCGTGCGGATCACGAGGTCCCGCTCCCGGTAGACGAGCCCCGGGAAGTCGGCGGCGCGCGAGGCCCTCTGGATCGACTCCCAGAGCCTCAGAAGGTAGCGGAGGTCGCGCTGCAGCTCGACCTTCGTCTGGCCGAGGCCCGCCGTCCTGACGATCAGGCCGAACCCCTTCGGGGGGCTGAGCTCGTCGACGAGCTTCCGGAGCCGCTCCCGCTGCGACGCGTCCTCGATCTTGCGCGAGACGCCCGCCGAGTCGACCCCCGGCATCAGGACGAGGAACCGGCCCGGCAGGGAGAAGTAGGTGGTCACCGTGGGCGGCTTGCCGGCGAACGGCTCGCGGACCACCTGCACCAGGAGCTTCTGCCCGGGGTGGAGGTGCTGGCCGATCTTCCCCTTCGAGCGGCTCTCGCTCCTCGCCGGCAGCAGGTTGAAATTGACCTCGTCGAGGGGGAGGAACCCCTTGAGGTCGCCCGAGAGGCGCAGGAACGCGGCCTCGAGGGACGGATGGACGTTGTCCACCACGGCGTTGTGGATGTTCCCCTTGATGTTCGTCCGGTTGATCGTCTCGATCTCGTACTGGGCGAGGACGCCGTCGTCCAGGATCGCGACGCGAGACTCCTCCACGTGCGTGACGTTCACGAGCATGGCCTTCGACATGAGCGGTTCGGATCTCCCAGGTCCCCGGAACGCGCCGGCTCGCGCGCCTTGCGGCCAGCACCCGCGCGGGACCGGGGCCCCCATCGTCGGGGCCGCTCCGATCCACCGCCTCGGCGGGCCGCCGGCGCGGACGGCCCGGCGCGTCTCGCTCCGTGTTCCTGCGCCGGCTCCGGGACCGGACCGCCGGCGCGGCGACGCGGCTCCGGCTCTATTGCCGGCCGCGTCGGGTGCGGACGGCGAGACTATAACACACCCCTCGCGTTCTTCCGTTTTTTCGCCTCTTGTTCGCCAGCCTGCGCCGCCTTGACTCGAGGGCTCCCCGCGCCGATGTTTTTCCCCGCGGATTCTCGGAATCGTAACCGGGGGACGACTGGTGCTCGGCCCGAAGCGTCCGATTGCCTCGTTGCGCGGTCCCTGGCGGGCCGGATTCCTGGCGGTCCTCTCGCTCGCTCTCGCCGACTGCGGCGGAGCGGAGAAGGAGAGCGGCGCCGCCGCGCCCGCGTCCCCGTCCCCGGCCCGCGGCGGAGTCGTCCGGATCCTGCAGGAGGTCTCCCAGACGCTCGACCCGATGGCGGCCTCGTCGGTCTACGAGGCGCTCTCGATCGACCAGATCTTCGACGGCCTCGTCGCCGTCGGACCGAATCTCCAGATCCTCCCCGGTCTCGCGGACACGTGGACGATCTCCAAGGACAACCTGGAGTACACGTTCCACCTGCGGTCCGGCGTCCGGTTCCACGACGGGTCCGAGTTCGATTCCGACGACGTCGAGTTCACGATCCGGCGCGTCCTCTCCTCGAAGCGCAGGCCGCGCAGCATCGCGTTCTCGTACCTCTCCGCCGTCGCCGGCGCGATGGACTTTGCCGAGGGGCGCCGGGGCGACCTTCCCGGGGTCGAGACCCCGGACCCGCGGACCGTGCGGATCCGGCTCGAGAGGCCCTACCTCTCGTTCCTGGAAGTCCTGGCGATGGACGGGATGCGGATCGTCCCCAGCGACGTCGTGGAGCGGGTCGGCGACGAGGCGTTCGGCCGCTCCCCCGTCGGGACCGGCCCGTTCCGGCTCGAATCCTGGAACGCGGGCGGGATCCGCCTCGTCGCGAACCTCGATCACTTCGGGGGGCTTCCCCGCCTGGACGCCGTCGAGATCGTCTTCCGGGGCGACGAGGTCGACGTCCACGGCGAGCGGTTCGAGAGCGGCGAGGTGGACGTCTTCGACGTCGGCGGGAGCGATCTGCAGAAGGTCCGGGAGGACCCGAGGATCCGGGTCTTCCGCTATCACGAGCTGTCGCTCATGTTCTTCGGCCTGATGACCGGCGCGCCTCCCCTCGACGACGTGCGGGT
>CAZPWK010000185.1:0-5788 GCA_964590285.1 uncultured Acidobacteriota bacterium
GGTGGGACCTCCTCAGGCCGTGGCGGCCGTTTCAGGACCGGTTCGTCCTCGCCGCCGGCCACACCGTGCCCCTCGTCTACGCGGTCCTCGCGGCCCTGAACGAGATCGTCGCCGCGAGGAGGGCCCTCTCCGGGGACGCGCGATTCGAGTTCCCGGACGGCGGGCGTCACGCACTGACCGGCAGGGACCTCCCGGGTTTCCGGCGCCGCGGGGGGCTCCCCGGCCACGCGGAGATGGCGGGGAAGACGCTCTTCCTCAAGTTCAACACCGGCCCCTCGGGCCACGGCCTCCCCGCCGCCGCGGGCGAGGCGCTCGCCCTCCGGCTCGCCGGGTGCGAAGAGGTGAAGGTCTTCGCCCTGGAAGGAGAGGGAGGGCTCACGCCGGGCGCCGCCCACGAGACGAAGAACTCGGCCTGGGGCCTCGGGCTCGGGAACCTCGTGCTCCTCCTCGACTGGAACGACTTCGGGATCGACGAGCCGAGGATCTCCTCGGTCGTCCCGGGGACTCCCGTGACCTGGTTCGAGCCGTACGGGTTCCGGGTCTTCGGGACCGAGCGCGGGATGGAGTGGGAGGGGGTGACCCGCGCCGTGCTCGAGGCGGCGCGCGGCGAGAACCCCGGGGACCTCCCCGGCGTCGCCTGGGCGAAGACCCGCAAGGGGCGGGGCTACGGGAAGGAGGACGCGGCATCGCACGGAGCTCCGCACCCGCGGCACTCGCCGGAGTTCTGGGCCGTCCGCAGGGCCTTCATGGACCGCCGCGGCGTCGAGTACGAGGGGGTCGGACGGCCCGCGCCCGACGATCCCGAGGCCCGGCGCCTCCGGCTGGAGGCGACCGTCGACCGAGCGCTCGAGGTGCTGCGGCGGGACGAAGGGCTCGTCGCGCGCCTCTCCGACCGGCTCCTCGATCTCGCGGCCCGGGTTCCGGACCGCCCGCCCGGCTTCCGTCTCGGAGGCCGCTCGGCGCGGGTCTTCGAGGACCCGCGCATCTTCGACGCCCGCGCGTATCCCGCGGAGCTGTTCGCGAAGCCGGGGGAGCGGAGGTCGGGCAGGGAAGCGCTCGCCGCCTGGGGCGCGTGGGTGAACGCGCACGCGAGGCGGGAGCACGGGCGCCCGCTCTTCGTCGCGTCCGCGGCCGACCTCGCCGACTCGACGGGGGTCGCGGGCTTCGCGAAGGGGTTCGGCGGCCTTCCGGGCTGGGGAAGGTACGAGCGGAAGGCGAACCCCCGGGGAGCGCTGCTCCCGCAGGAGATCACGGAGTTCGCGAACGCGGGGATCGCGGCGGGCCTCGCGACCGTCAACCTCGCCGCCGACCCTTTCCGCGAGTTCGACGGATTCTGGGGCGCGTGCGCGACCTACGGCGCGTTCGTCTACCTCAAGTACGGCCCGATGCGCCTCTTCAGCCAGCTCGAGCAGGACTGCCCGCTCCGGGTCGGCAAGCTGATCTGGATCGCGGGCCACTCGGGCCCGGAGACGGCCGACGACTCGCGCACGCACTTCGGCGTGTTCGCCCCCGGCGTCACGCAGCTCTTTCCCGGCGGCCGGGTCGTCGACCTCCATCCCTGGGAGCACAACGAGGTCCCGGTCGTGCTCGCCGCCGCCCTCCGGGGCCGGGCGCCGATCGTGGCGCTCCACCTCGCGCGGCCCGCGATCGTCGTTCCCGACCGGGAGGCGCTCGGCATCCCCTCGCACTTCGAGGCGGCGCGCGGGGCGTACGTGCTCCGCGAGTTCCGGGAGGGGATTCCCCCCATGGGGACGGTCTTCGTCCAGGGGGCCTCGACCACGGCGAACCTCGTCGCCGCGCTTCCGGAGCTCGACGCCTCGCGCACGAACGTCCGGGTCGTCGCCTCGATCAGCCCTCAGCTCCTGGCCCTGCAGGACTCCGCCCACCGCGGCCGGGTGGCGGGGGTCGCCGACCGATGGGACGCGATGTGCGTGACGAACCGGGCGCTCCGCCTGATGTCGGACTGGATCGCTCACGAGGTCGTCGCGGAGTACTCCCTGTCGGCCGACCGCGACGGCCGGTGGCGGACGGGGGGCACGGTCGACGAGGTCGTCGCCGAGGCGGGTCTCTCGACCGACGCGATCCTGGGGGGGATCGAGAGGTTCGCGCGCGACCGGGAGAGGCGGCTCGCGAGGCTCCGCGGCGCCGTCGAGGAGGCGACGGGCAGGGGACGAGGCGCCCCCTGAGGACGGCTCCCGCGGGCTCCGGGGCCGCGCGATCGCGCCGGACGGCCGTGCGGGAAAGCCGGACGGGCTGTCGGGATTTCCGGCACCGCCGCCGGAAGGCGCGCGGCGGCTCGAGGCCCGGATCGGTCCCTTCGGCCGGGAAGGACGGCCGAATTCGAGCGCGGGCCGCCCGCCCCCCGAACCGGCACGCCCCTTGCTACATTCCCGGGCGTTCAGGCAACGAGCACAGGGAGGTGCGTTATGTGGTTCGGAGATGAAACCTTCTGGTTGAACGTGGTCAACGCGGCGTTCGGGATCGTCACCGTCGCGGCGGTCGGCGTCGTGGTCACCTCGGTCGTCATCGAGATCGCGCGCCGGATGCACGGCCCGCACAACTAGCCGAGATCCTTCCCGCCGCCGGCCCCCGCTCCGCGCGGTATGCGGTACCGCTTGATCTTCTCGTAGAGGGTCGAGCGGTCGATCCCGAGCACGGCGGCCGTTTCCTTCACGTTGCCGTCGCGTCGCTTCAGCGTGGCGGCGATCACCCGCTTCTCGACCTCCGCGAGGGGAAGCTCCGTCGGGACGACCCAGGCGGCGCGCTCCTCCGCCTCGCGGAGCAGGAAGGCGAAGTCGGCGCCGGTCAGCGGCCTCCCGCGGCAGGTCGCGAGCGCCCGCTCGACGGCGTTCTCGAGCTCCCTCACGTTTCCCGGCCAGTCGTGGTTCACGAGGACCGCGAGAGCCGAGTCGTCGATCGGCGCCGGCTCGCGGCCCATCTCCGTGGAGATCCGCTCCGCGAACTCCTGGGCGAGCAGCGGAATGTCCTCCCGCCTCTCCCGGAGCGGGGGGATCCGGATGTCGATCACGTTCAGCCGGTAGTAGAGGTCCTCGCGGAACGTCCCCTCGCGGACCGCCTCGAGGAGGTCCGCGTTCGTGGACGCGAGGACGCGCACGTCCACCCGGATCTCCTCGTTTCCTCCGATGCGGCAGAAGGAGCGCTCCTGGAGCACCCGGAGCAGATCGAGCTGGAGCTTCGGCGGGATGTCCCCGATCTCGTCGAGAAGCAGGGTCCCCCCGTCGGCCAGCTCGAACTTCCCCTTCCTTCGGACGTGGGCCCCGGTGAACGAGCCCTTCTCGTGGCCGAACAGCTCCGACTCGAGCAGGGTCTCCGTCAGCGCGGCGCAGGAGACCGCGACGAAGGGGCCGCTCGCGCGGTCCCCGACCTCGTGGATCGCCCTCGCGATCCTCTCCTTTCCGGTCCCGCTCTCCCCGCGGATCAGCACGGTGCTGCGGAGGCTCGCGACGTCCCGCACGAGCGAGAAGATCTCCTGCATCCTCGGGTTCTTGCTGACCATGTCCTGGAAGCGGTGCCGCTCCGACAGGGTCCGCCGCAGGAGGAGGTTCTCGCGCTCGAGCGACTTCAGGCGCGAGATCCGCTCGATGAGGAGCGAGATCTCCTGGGGATTGCAGGGCTTGACGAGATACTCGTGGGCCCCCTCCTTCATCGCCGAGATCGCCGTCTCGACGGTCGCGAACGCCGTGATGATGATCAGCGTCGCTTCGGGGCGGAGGCGCCGGACCTCGCGAAGCGTCTCGATGCCGTCCGGCCCGTTCGGCATCTTGAGGTCGATGAAGGCGATCGCGTAGTCCCGCGCCCGGGCCTTCTCGATCCCCTCGTTCCCCGACCCCGCCGTGTCCACGCGGTGGCCGTCCTCGGTCAGCCACGCAGCGAGCGACTCGCGCTGGACCCGCTCGTCGTCGACGACGAGGATGTCCCATCGGCTCGTCACGATCCCCCCTTCCCCGTGGAGGCGGATTCCCGGGCTCGCGCGGGGGAGAGCGGGAGCCTCACCCGGAAGGTCGTCCCTCGTCCGACCGCGGAGTCCACGCCGATCGTCCCCCCGTGCGCCTCGACGATGCCGTAGACGACCGCGAGCCCGAGGCCGACCCCCTCGCCGGCCTCCTTGGTCGTGAAGAAGGGATCGAAGATGCGGGGGAGGTCCTCCTCCCGGATCCCGCTCCCCGTGTCGCTCACCTCGAGGACCAACGAGTCTCCTTCCGGCCGCGCCGCCACCCGCAGCAGGCCGTCCCGCGGCGTCGCCTCGGCGCCGTTCAGGACGAGATTCGTCACGACCTGCTCGATCTGACTCGCGTCGCAGAGGAGGCTCGGGAGCGGATCGGCGATCTCCGTCTCGAGCCGGACCCCGGCCATGTCGAGCTTGTGGGAGACCAGGGAGAGGGTGCGCCTGACGATCTCGCCGAGATCGGCGGGCCCCGCCTCTCCCCGGGACTTCCGGGAGAACGACAGCAGGTCCGAAACGATCCTGCCGACGCGCGAGGTCTCGTGCGAGACCTGCGCGAGGTAGCCCCGGAACTCCTCGACCCTCTCCCGGGGGATCCCGTCCTCCCGGAGGATCCTCTGCATGAGCACCGACAGGTTGAGCACGCCGGAGACCGGGTTGTTGATCTCGTGGGCGACGCTCGCCGCGAGGCGGCCGAGCGAGGCGAGCCGCTCCCGGTGCGCCAGCTCCCGCTGGGCCGCGCGGAGCTGGTTCGTGCGCTCCTCGACCATGCTCTCCAGGCTCTGCGTGAACTCGGCGTTCTTCCGGATCGCCTCCTTGAGCCGCTCGCGCATGGCGTTGAAGGACCGGGCGAGGGTCCCGACGTCTCCGGGCGCGTCCTCGTCGATCGGCTTCTCGAGGTCCATCGCGCTGACCGCCCGCGTTCCCTCGATCAGGCGCCCGATCGGGCGGCCGACGAACCGCCGGGTGAAGAAGACGGCGAACAGCGCGATGAGGACCATCTCCACGAGGGTCGTCGCGAGCTCGCGGAGCTTCAGGCCGGCGAGCTCCCGGTCCACCGGGGCCAGGTCGAGGGTCACGTCGAGCACGCCGAGGACGCTGCGGGAAGCGGGGTGGGCGTGGCAGGGGGCCTCGCTGCAGGCCGGCTCGTTGTAGATCGCCGTCACCATGCCCATCTTGCGGTCGCCGTCCGCCCCCCGGAAGATCCGGGAGCGCGAGGGGACGTCCACGCGGACGAGCGGCCGCTCCCTCGCGTGGCACAGGAAGCAGGCCTCGGCGTTCTTGTCGACCTGCGCCAGGGGCTCGTCGGCCGTCGAGAACATGACCCGGCCTTCCTTGTTGAAGATCCGGATCCGGTCGATCCCCTGCTTCGTCGCGATCGTCTCCATGATCTGGTAGGCCGAGTCCCGGTGGTCGGCCAGCATGGAGTGCCAGGTCGCGGCGGCGATCCCGCGCGACAGCTGGTCGGCTCCGACCACCATCCCGCCGAGGAGCTGTCGCTCCTGGATCCTGACGTTGTAGAGGGCGAACACGGCCTCGACGAGGATGACGAGAGCCGTCAGGGAGACGATCAGCCTGAGCTCCAGGCTCTTCGGCACGGCCGGCCCTTCGGGATCGTCGAGCTGCGAAACGAGCCGTTCGAGGCGCGCGATCCGGACGCGGGATTATCGCATCCGGCGTCCGTCGAGGCCAGGGGTCGCGCGTTCCCCCGAGGACTCGAGCCTGTCCCCGGTGGCTTCGCGTAACCCGCTCTCGGGATTCGCCTTGGCGTCCGGACCGCAACGCTGGTAACGTCTGACCCCATGAAATACGCAATCGTCCTTC
>CAZPWK010000186.1:0-5770 GCA_964590285.1 uncultured Acidobacteriota bacterium
GGGCCGCCGCGGCGGATGATCCCCTGCTTGAACAGGGTGAACGCCACCAGGCCGGAATCCCCCGCCCAAGCCGCCGGCTGCGAGATCAGGCTGAAGCGGCGGGCGATCTCGTTCTGGAAGAGCGTGGTCGTGATCCCCGCCTGGTCCTCGTAGATCGGGTCGGGGTCGATGTCCATGAACTTGTAGTCCACGCCGTCCGCCGTGACGTGATACTCCTCGAGGCGGTCGGCGGTCGTCGTCGGCTGGTCGTCGGGATAGACGGCCGGCTGGTTGAGCATCATCCCCTGCGAGACCAGCTCGGGGAAGTGCATGTCGAAGGTGTGGTACCAGATGTTCTTCCCCATGTCGACCTTCTCGATCAGATCGTTGGGGTCGTAGTCCTCCTCCTCGCCGAGCCCCTTGGACTCCTCGTAGGCCAGGAGGACCCATCCGTCGTCGTTGATCCCGTCGCCGTCCGAGTCGTAGGCGCGCAGGTTGGTCCTCGCGCGCGTCGCGGCGATGTTCCCGCGGAGCAGGCGGCCGTCCTCGGTGACGCAGAGGTTCACGTCCGGGTCCGGTCCCGACGGCGTGTCGATGTCGATCGTCACCGTGCTCGCGCAGAAGTCGGCCGTGCCGCTGCCGTCGAAGTCGGCGTAGCAGTACGGATCGTCCTCGGTGCCGTTGCACATCGCGTTGTCGGTCAGCCGGACCGGCATCGAGAAGGGGATGCCGACCTTCGGCGCTCCCGTCCCCTCGTAGAGGTCGAGGGTGATCGGGTTCCCGTACAGGTCGTCGCCGTCGTCGACGAGGTCGAAGTGATCCCAGTCGATGTACGAGTACCAGACGTCGGTCTGGTGATGGGCGACCGCGCCGGACCATCCCTCGCCGGGCCCCTCGCCCTCGCCGGGCCGGATCCCGTCCGGGTCTTCCTGCCAGGTGACGACGAAGCCCGCTCCGCCCGCCACGCCGACCTCGATCCGGTGGACGTCGCGCGTTCCGGAGGAGATTCTCTCGGCCTTGCGCCAGATCACCTGGTTGTACTCGCCCTCCGGATCGTAGTTCCCCTCGGCGTCCACCGGCTCCAGCGTGCCGCGGGCCGCCCAGAGACAGGCGAAGGGGAGGATGCCGACCGTCGGGTAGCCCTCCTCCGCAAGGTCCGACGAGCCCTGGGAGCCGCTGACGCCGAAGATGTCTTCGAGATAGAGGCAAGGCGTCAGAGGATCGTCGTCGGTGCACTCCGGGCCGAGACCGAGGTAGGTCGCAAGAGCCGTCCTCTCCTCGAGCGTCATCGCGAAGTTCGCGGAGCCGTCCGCACAGTAGCGGCTCGCCCAGGCGGCGACGACCTTGTTGCCGGAAGAGTTGGCGAACAGGCGGAACGTGTTTCCGTAGTACGGCTCACCGCCCACGTTGAACGAGGAGCGGTTGGCCGAGTTCGACAGGTTCGTCTTCTTCCAGGTGGCGCCGTCGTCGAGGCTGACCGAGGCGAAGCAGTCCATCGGACCGTGCCCCGGGAAGCCCCCCGAGTCCGGAACCACGTGGTTCGGGCCGTCGTGGTACATCGCCACCAGCGGCTTCGCCATCGTCCTGCTGAAGGCGATCGTCCCGTCGGCGGCGGTGTAGTCGATCTGCTCCAGAAGCGTGCCGTCGGAAGTCTGCGCCGGGACGTAGAGCCGCAGCATCTCGATCGTCGCGTGCTCCGTCTCCCAGCTCGGCGTCTTCGAGACGTTCTTGAGGAAGAGCTCGCCGTCGTCCGCGACGGCTGCAAATGCGATCATCATCGCGGCGAAAATCGTCAGATACCTCATGGATCCCCCCTGATACAGTTACGAGTTCTCTAGCGTCCGATCGAATTCAAAGCTTTCGAGAGAATGAAACGAGACCCATCGGAAATCCCCCCTCGTCTTGCGGCCTCCTTTCCGCCCGACAGGAACGGGCCCCCCAAATTCCCCCGTGGACACTTTCCGTGACGTGTCGCCGCCGCGACCGACGGCCTCGAGAATCCGATACGTCGACGACGACACGCACACCTGCTACCGACCGAGCCCCGTGTTGGTAGCGCTAATTCTTACCACGATTCTTGGCCGAGGGGAAGACGGAATTTAAAAAATTTGCGTTTCCCGCATCGCGAATATTCAACAACACAGACGATGAATATCTCTACGATACTCGGTTTTCACCTGCGGTTGCTGTTGTCCAACTCTGCTCCCCCCGGTCGGAACCGGAGATGGAGAATCGTCAGCCGAGGTCACAGAATCGTTCTGTCCCGTGCGCCCCGGGCCAGGCACGGGAAGGACCCAGAGAGCATAAGGCTCTACCAGTCAAGGACATCCTTCCGGCAGTGCCTCGTGGCACACCCCTTGCCATCGCCAGCTGCGGGGGCCGGCGCCGCTCCCGACGGCGGAACGAGCGGCGCCAGGGCGACCCGGGGTTCGAACGAACGCCAGGCGGCCGTGGCGTCTGACGTTGACGGAGGCAAGAGGATGAGGAATTCGAAGCTCACGACCGGCGGATGGATTCTGGGTCTGGCGATTCTCGCCGCGATGACGGCTCCGGCGATGGCGCAGGAGACGGCGACCATCGTCGTCCAGCCGAAGACGATCGCGATCAGCTCCCACGACGGATCGGTCAGCGTCCACACGAACATCGTCTACAGCTCCTGCACGACCGGCTGGACGGCGTACCTGAACGGCGACCTCCAGGCCTACGCGGTCGGGTCGGACCTCAGCGGCGACCTCGTCGCCAAATTCGACATCTTCACAGTGAAATCCTGGGCGGCGGGCTCCCTGGACACCCAGATCCTCGTGACGTTCACCGCGGTCTGCGACGGGGTCACCTGGACCGGGACCGACACCCTGTCGATCGTCACCAGCAAGAAGAAGGTCTGACCGAGCCGGGACCGAATCCGCGTCCCCCCGGGGCGGGGCGGACCTCGCAAAGAGGCCGCCCCGCCCTCTTCGTCTCCCCCGCCCTCTTTCTTCCTTGACTCCCGCCCCCCGCGGGAGTACACCCAACGCATCCGCGACTCCTGTCGCCACACGTTCCGGGCCAGTCGCCGGCCCTTCCGGGCGGCGGCCGGAATCCGGTGACGCCGCCGACGACGCTGCCCGCCACGAGGGGCGCTCGGTCGCGAGGCGGAGGTGGCGCCATGCGCGGATCTCGTGTCCCCACCCGTTCCCGGCTCCCGTTCGCGGTCCTGGCGGTCGCGCTGGCGTCCTCTGCCCTCGCGGACGCGGCGGCGTCCCGTGTCCGCCCGATGAACCTCGAGGAGATGACGGCGCGGGCCGGGCGAATCTTCCGGGGAACCTGCACCGCGGTCGAGACGGCACGCGATCCCGGCTCCGCGCTCGACGTCGCCCGGGTGACCTTCCGCGTCGAGCGGCGGGTCAAGGGATCGGCCCCCGAGTCGCTGACGGTCCGGATGCTCGCCGATTCGGGGGGCGCCGCGCTCTTCCGACCGGGCGAGAGGGTCGTCCTGTTCCTCTACGACGAGAGCCGGTCGGGGCTGACCAGCCCGGTCGGGCTCGGCCAGGGGAAGTTCGCGATCGTCGAGGACAAGCACGGCCGCGAGGTCGCGGTCCACGGGCTCGGCGGCGACGTCCTGTTCCGGGGGCTCTCGCCCAAGGCGTCGGCCAAGCTCGGAGGGCTGGCCGCTCGTCGGTGGGGCCGCGAGGGGGTCCCGCCGGACACGTTGCTGGACATGGCGGAATCGCTCGCGCCGTGAGGACCGCCCGGAAGTCGCGGGCGCCGGCGAACGGGGGGGCTCGAGCATGAGATCCAGGAACATCGACAAACCGTTCGCGGCGGCGCTCCGCGCCGCAGCCGCGCTCGTCCTCGCGCTCGTGGCGGCCATGCCGGCGGGCCGCGCCGGAGGCCCCCGATCAATCAACGGAGAGGGGGAGCCGATGGTCTGGCCGACCGGCGCTCCCATCGTCTTCAACGCGGACCCCGGAACGCTCGGCCTCCTCTCGAACGCGAGCGCCCGAGCGATGCTGGCCGACGCGTTCGGCGTCTGGCAGGCGCAGGGAGTCGTCACGTTCTCGGCGGGAGCGCTCCTCCCCTACGACATCGACGCCGCCGGCATCCCCGCGACGAACCCGTCTCACTGGAAGCACTTCTGGCGCGTCGAGGGGGACGGCTGGTCCCCCGTGATCTTCGACGCCGACGGCTCGATCGTCGACGACATGTTCGGAGTGGGGGCGCGGTTCGACGTCCTGGGCGCCGCCGGACTGGACACGCCGGTGTCCACCGACCCGACGATCCACGGCGCCAGCATCGTCATCAACGGGGCCTTCTACGACGGGATCGGCCTGCCGGACTCCCCGGAGGACGCGCCGTCGCCCGAGGCGTTCCTCGCGGTCACCGTCCACGAGATCGGCCACTTCCTCAATCTCGACCACAGCGTCGTCAACCACGATCTGGCCCTCGACGGTGACCCGGACAACGACGTCTTCGTGCCGACGATGTACCCGTTCACCGTGGACGACGAGGCGGCGATCGCCTCGCTGAACCCCGACGACCGGTTCGCCCTGTTCTCCACCTACGCCCCGGCCGCACCGGTCTACGGAGCGGGAGGCTCCGTGCTGGATTCCTACGGGACGCCGTTCCAGGGCGCTCAGGTCGTCCTGCGAAGGGCGGGCGACCCGCTCGCGACCGCGTACGGCACGTTCTCGGGCGGTCGGTTCTTCCCCTGCAATCCCGGCGGGATCTGCTACCCGTGCGACGCGGGGTCCTCGTGCGACACGGGAGACCCTCCGGAGCAGGGCGCCTGGGCCGCGAGCTTCCTCGAGCCGGGCGATTACCGGATCGCGCTCGAACAGGTGGACACGCGGATCTCCGTCTACAACGACACGTTCGTCGGCCCGCTGGCGACGCCGCCGGTCCTCCCCGGCCCCGAGGAGTGGCTCGACGCGGGGGAGAGCTCCGTCGCGGCGAGCGACGACCCCGACGAACGGATGACCGTGACGATCGCCTCGGTGGTGACCGGCCTGGACATCCGGCTGAACGCGCTCCCCGCCGACGATCCGCACGAGCCGAACGACGACTTCTCGACCGCGGCGCCGCTCGAGGACCTGGCGTCCGGCTCCGGCGCCGACACCGCCCGCGCCCTCCTCGGCACGGGCGACACGGACTGGTACCAGTTCACGGCAGACGCCGGCGACCGCGTCCGGATCGACGTCGAGGCGGCCGAGCTCGGCTCCCCTCTCGACGCCGTGCTCCGGGTCTTCGCCGGCGACGGGACCACGCTCCTGGCGGAGTCCGACGACGCGTCGGACCCGGACACCGGCGCCTTCTCCCTCGACCCGGCGCTCGCGCTCGCCTCCGCCGGGGGGACCCACTACGCGCGCGTCTCGTCGTATCCGGAATCGGGCGGCGCGACGGCGGGACCGTACTGGATTCGCGTCGAGGTGGACGGGGACGCCGACGGCGACGGCGTGATCGACCGCCTCGACACCTGTCCCCTCGACCCCGCGGACGACGCCGACCGCGACGGCTTCTGCGCGAACGCGGACAACTGCCCGCTGGTGGCGAACGCGGATCAGTCCAACCAAGACGGGGACCTCGACCTCGTCGCCGGCAACTACAATCAGACGAATCGTTTGTACCTGAACAACGGCACGGCCGACCCGTGGGGCGGCGTCGCGGGCTCCAACATCACGGCGGACGTGCGTTACACCCAATCCGTCGTGCTGGGCGACGTGGATCGCGACGGAGACCTCGACCTCGTCGCCGGCAACTACGGTCAGCCCAATCGTCTGTACCTGAACAACGGCACGGCCGACCCCTGGGCCGG
>CAZPWK010000187.1:0-5768 GCA_964590285.1 uncultured Acidobacteriota bacterium
GTTCGCGAAGCCGCCCGGCGGCAGCTCTCCGATCCCCCACGCCGTCGCCTCGAGATCGTTGAGCACGACGACGTCGGGAAGACCGAGCCTCCGCGCCAGCCGCCGCCCGTCGACCGTCCACGGGAGATTGACGACCGCGGCGCGGCCGCCGGTCACCGGGCCGGCCGCCCCGATCGCCGCCCGCGTCGGCCGCTCCCCGCCGCGAGCCAGGAACCTCTCGACGATCCGCTCGAGAGACGGGCTCGCCGCGCTCGGGAAGGTCTCCTCGCGGACCGACTCGAGCCTTCCCCTCCTCGCGACGAACAGCCCCAAGCGCGCTTGGGTGGCTCCGACGTCCCCGGCCAGGATCATCCGCGCCCTCGCAAGGCCTCAGAGGCTCCTGTGGCTTCCGTCGCAGCGGGGGGCGCTCTTCGTGCGCTTGCACTGGCAGAACGCCACGCGCGTCCTCGTCTCGATCGTGACCTCCTTCGGCTCGAACGCCGACCCCGCGTGCGAGCCGTCGCAGAACGGCTGGCCCGCGGAGCGGCCGCAGGAGCACCACCAGTAGGTCCCGGGATCGAGTTCGAGGACGGCCGGCTGCTTCGACGCGATCGTCGGTTCGGACATGGCTTTCCTCCCGAGGTTGAAGACGGGATCGGCTTCGAGATGATCCGGATTCCCGGGTCGAAGTCAAGACGCGGTGCCCCCGCAGCGCCCGCGCCTCGAAACCCGTGCGCGGGCGGCCCGGAGAGCTTATCGAAGCAGTGGAGGGCATCGTCGCGGGGGGCGGGAGGACGGCGATGTTCGAGCTCATGGTCGAAAGTCGCGCGGGGGCGGCGCTCGCCGGCCGGCGGCTCGCCCTGCCGGTCGCCGCGGGGCTCCACGGCCTGGCGATCGCGGCCCTGGTCACCGCTTCGCTGCTCGCGCTCGAGGGGGTCTCGGACCCGGACCGCTTCCTCTGGAGCGACGTCAAGCTCATCCGGCCGGGAACCTCGATCCCTCCCCTCGAGGGGGACGGAGGGGCCCCGGTCCGGACGCCCGCGCCCCGGCCCCCCGCGCCGCAGGAGTCCCCTCGCGAGCCCGTGCAGCCGGTCGAGGTCCGGCCGCTGCCCGAGCAGGCCGCGCCGGCGGAGAGCGAGATCGAGTCCGGGGCGGTCACGGGCCTTCCCGGCATCGAGGGAACGATCCCGGGCCTCCGGCCCGGGGTCCCGTGGGGAGTCCCGTGGGGTGAGGGAACGGGACCGCCCGGGAACGGCGGCGAGGGGGCGAGCGAGGGCGTCGCGCCGGCCCCCTTCGAGCCGGTCCCCCTGTCGCCCGACATGCGGCCGCCGGGGATCGTCCATCGGGTGCGGCCCGAGTATCCGGCCATCGCGCTCCGCGCGCGGCTCGAAGGCCACGTCGTCCTCCAGGCGGTCGTCGGGGAGAGGGGGGACGTCGAGGACGTCGAGGTGCTTCGCGCGTCGAGCGAGGTGTTCGCGGCCCCCGCGATCGAGGCGGTCCGCCACTGGAGGTACCGCCCCGCCCTGCAGAACGGGAGGCCGGTGCGCGTCTACTTCACGGTCCGGGTCGACTTCCGCCTCGAGTGACGCGTCAGCGGCTGCGGGCGACGCCGGCTCTCGCGCAGTCCGCGGCGACGGGGCACCGCGAGCAGATCGGCGAGATCGGCTTGCAGACCTCTTGGCCGTGCCGCACCAGGATCTCGTTGATCGGGATCCAGTGGCGCCTCGGGAGGAACCGCCGGAGCGCCGCCTCGGTCTCGTGCGGGTGGCCCGTCGAGACCCAGCCCAGGCGGTTCGAGATCCGGTGCACGTGGGTGTCCACGCAGATCCCGGGGCGCCCGTAGCCGAGCGTGACCACGAGGTTCGCCGTCTTGCGGCCGACGCCGGGGAGGTCGAGAAGCCCCTCGATCGTGTCGGGCACGCGGCCGCCGGACGCGGCGAGGCGCCGGCAGATCTCGCGGATCTGGGCGGTCTTGCGGCGGTAGAACCCGACCGGGTAGACGAGGCGCTCGATCGTGCGGACCGGCAGCCGGAGCATCGCCGCGGGATCCGCCGCCCGCGAGAAGAGCCGCTCCGTCGCCGGGTAGGAGACCTCGTCCTTCGTGCGGAGGGACAGCAGGCAGCCGATCAGGATCCGGAACGGGTCGGGCCCGTTCCGCCTCCGGAACCGGGTGACGTCGTACCGGGAGGCGAGCGCCGCGACGATCCGGTCGACGGAGGCCCCCGCCCGCTTCCGAGAGCCGCTCCGCTTCACGGCATCCAGACCAGCGAGACCTCGACGACCTCGAGATCGGACTTCCTCGGCCGGACGGACACCCGCTCCAGCTCCATCCGGTCGGGGCTCGGCGCCTCGATCGAGGCCGCGGCGGCCGCGGCCTCGCCCTCCAGCTCCTCGAGGCGCTGCCGCAGGTCGTCGACGCTCTCGGCCGCGCGCGCGACGTCCCCTCGCTCTCCGGCCGCCCTTCCGATGCTCCGCGCGGCGGTCGTGGCGCGGCCGAGCGTCCCCGTGGAGAAGCCCCGGCGACCGAGGAGCGCGCCGAGCACGGTGGCCCCCAAGGAGATGGCGGTCTCCGTCTTTCGCTGCGCGTACTGGGCCCCTTCGCGCTCGACCCGCTGCTCCGCCCGCCTCAGGCGGTCCCGGAGCGCCGCGATCTTCGGGGCGTACTGCCGTCTCAGCCGGTCGGCCTCGCCGTCCCGCCTCTCGCGGCTCGCGAGGGCGGCCCGCAGGCGGAACTCCCGCTCGCTCTCCCCCGGGGACGAGATCAGCCGGAGCGGCGCGTGGCGGAACAGCTCGAGGGGGCGGGTCCGGAACAGGAACGCCGCGAGACTCCGCGACCACGCCGCGTAGCTCCTCGGCTGGGCAGCCTCCGGCGGGAGCGGCGCGAAGGCGGCGCCGGCGGGGGGCTCGGAGACGAGCGCGACGGCCTCGGGCTCGACCGCCTCGCCCCCCTCCCAGGGGTCCGGGGGAGCGCTCTCGCCGAGGGGCGCGAGCACGCCGACGTTTTCGAAGCGGTCCACGCCCGCCTTCGAGTCCGCGTAGTGGAGGCGAGCGACGCCGAGGAGATGGGGCCGGAGGCACGAGGACTCCCCGCCCCGGAACGCCGCGAAGCGCTCCGGGATCTCGGGCGGGAGCGGAGGGCGCGCGCCGCCCCCCGCGGCGGCGCTCCGCACTCCCGTCGGCGCCGCGGCGTCCCGGACCGGAGGCGGCGGAGCCGGCGCCGCGCCCCGGGACCCGGTCAGCGCCCGGATCTGCGGGCGCGTGAGCGGCCCCCTCAGGTACGAGAGGACCCACCGCGTCCGGAACGGCACCGGGGCGTCCTCGTGGACGTCGTGCAGGAGGAAGGCGCGCCGGCCGAGGCCGCCGAGCACCCGCTCGGTCGCCGAGCGGTCGAAGCCGAGTCCCGAGGAGGCGCGGGCCCCCTCGAGCCCGTCGAGCACGCGGTCGCGGTCGCGCTCGGTCTGGAGCCTTCCGAGGAACCACGTGCCCGCGTTCGACAGCGCCTTGTAGTCGAGGTCGACCGGGTTCTGGGTCGCGAGGACGACGCCGAGACCGTACGCGCGGGCCTGCTTGAGCAGGGTGAGGAGCGGCAGCTTGCTCGGCGGGTTCGCGACCGGCGGCAGGTAGCCGAACACCTCGTCCATGTACAGGACCGCCCGGAGCGAGGACGTGCCGGGCTGCGCGCGCATCCAGGCGACGATCTCCCCGAGGAGCAGCGTGACGAAGAACATCCGCTCCGCGTCCGACAGGTGGGCGATCGACACGACGGACAGGCGGGGCTTGCCGCCCGGCGACCAGAGGAGCCGAGCGGGGTCGAGCGGCTCCCCCTCGAGCCACGCCTCGAAGCCGGGCGAGGCGAGGAGGCCGTTCACGCGCATCGCGAGGTCGGACCGCTCCCGGGACGGGTAGAACGACTCGAGGTCCACGACGCCGACGCGGTCGAAGGGCGGCTTCCGGATCCCCCGGACGAGGTCGCCGAGATCGAGCCCCTTCCCCTCCCGCCACGCGCGGTCGAGAAGGCCGGCGAGCAGCTGGTGTTCTCGGCTGCGAAGCGGATCCGCGTCGATCCCGAGGAGGGCGAGGAGCCCCGACGCGGTGCACCCGACCCGCTCGCGAATCCCTTCCGGGTCGCCCGCGAGCGCGGCGGGAGGGGGGGCCAGGGACTTCATGCACGACAGCCCGAGCCCCGCCGAGCTCCCCGGCGTGTAGATCGCCGCTTCCGTCGCGTCGCGGAACCTCCGCACGCGCGCCCCGTCCTGGCCGGACTCGGCCAGGCCGCTCCGCCACGCCTCGGAGGTTCTCGCGGCCAGCTCCTCGGGAGCGATCCCCTCCCGAGCGGCCTCCTCCGGGTCGATCCAGGGGAGGAAGTCCGACGGCGCGAGGTCCGGAAACGCGAGGAGGAGGTTCCCGAGGTCGCCCTTGGGGTCGAGGGCGATCGCGGGCACGCCGTCGATCGCGGCCTCCTCGAGGAGCGCGATGCCGAGCCCTGTCTTCCCGCTCCCGGTCATCCCGACGGAGACCGCGTGCGTCAGGAGGTCGCGGGAGTCGTAGAGAAGAGGCTCGCCCGCCGGCCGATCGCCGGCGGGATCGAGGACGCTGCCGAGGTAGAAGACGCCGAGCTTCTCGATGTCGCGCATCGTCCGGCTCCCGGGAGAAGGGGGGCGGCATTGTATCGCGCCGCCCCGGCGAGGATCCGTGACGCCGGGTGCTCGCCTTCGCCCGCGTCCGGGATCAGGCGCTCGCCGCGCGGGAGAGCGCTCCGAACCGGCGCTCCCGGGAGGCGAAGTCCGAGAGCGCCGCCTCGAGGTGCGCCCGCGTGAAATCGGGCCACATCACCGGCAGGAAGCACAGCTCCGCGTACGCGCACTCCCAGAGCAGGAAGTCGCTCAGCCGCCGCTCGCCCCCCGTGCGGACGAGGAGATCGACGTCCGGCGCGGCCCCCGCGTCGGGGTGGGCCGGGTCGAGGAGCCTCGCGAACGACTCGCGGTCCAGGGAGCCGGCGTCCTCGGGCCTCACGCGGGAGGCGGCGCCGAGGATCGCGTCCCGGGCGGAGTAGTCCACGGCGAGCCGGAGCGCGAGCTTCCGGCACCCCGCCGTCAGGACCTCGGCCGCCCCGACGGCCGCGAGCACGTCCGCGGGCAGCCGGTCCCGGCGGCCGACGACCCGGACGCGCACGCCGCGCTCGAGACACCTGGCGGCCTGCCCGCGCAGGTAGTCGCGGAACAGACCGAGGAGCGTCGAGACCTCGTTCGCGGGCCGCTTCCAGTTGTCCGACGAGAAGGCGTAGAGCGTCATCGTGCCGAGCCCGATCTCGACGGCGGCCTCGACGGCGCGCCGCACCGCGCGGGCCCCGGCCCGGTGCCCGGCGGTCCTCGGCCGACCGCGAGCCGCCGCCCAGCGCCCGTTGCCGTCCATGATGATCGCCACGTGGAGCCGGCCCGCTTCCGGGACCGTCAAAGTGCTTTGCATGACAGAGCATACTCCCAAAAAGAGAGAGGGGCGCGGCCGCTCAGCGCTGCCGCGTCGCCCGGATGATCGCCTCCATGTGGCCGAGATACCGCTCGAGGGCGCGCCGCCCCGCGGCCGTCAGCCGGTACTCCGTCCTCGGGAGCCGGCCGTCGAACGCCTTCGAGCAGGAAACGTACCCCGCGTTCTCCAGCTTGCGGGCGTGCACGCTCAGGTTCCCGTCGGTCGTCTTCAGAATCGCCCGGAGCTCGACGAACGTCAGCCGATCGCTCACCGCCAGCGCGCTGACCATCCCGAGCCGAAGCCTCTCGTGGATCAGCCGGTCG
>CAZPWK010000188.1:0-5724 GCA_964590285.1 uncultured Acidobacteriota bacterium
GACGCCCGCGGCGATCTTCGTCCTTCTCGTCGCGAGGCCCCCCCAATCGACCGGCGCGGCCCGCGCCGGGCCCCGCGCCGTCAGCGAGCGGCGCAGAACGGCGAAGGCCCGGTGCATCTCGGCGCGCCGAAGCTCCTCCTCCTCGGTCGGGTTCGAGGAGAATTCCTCGACCATGAGGTAGAAGGAGGTGTCGAGCTGCTGGAGGTCGTCGGTCGGCGGGATGCCGAGCGTCTTCCAGTGGCGGGCGAGCGGGGCTCGAGCCGCGGCGTCCGGCGTTTCGGCTCCGGTCGGGAGCGCTCGCTCGAGGTTCTCGGCCGGCTGCGGGGAATGGACCTGGATCTCGCTCATCGCTTTCACCACTTGGCCTGGATGAACGTGCCGTTTTCCACGACGGTGTCGGTGTAGAAGTCGATCCAGGAGCCGGTGACCTCGCCGTCGGGCAGGCCGTCCTTGCCGAAGCAGTAGACCCGGAAGCCCGCGATCCCGCCCCCCAGATCCTCGTAGTAGAGATCGTTGTCCCAGCCATCCACGGGATCCAGGCGTCCCGCCTGGTCTCCCAGGAGGGAGAGGATCTCGGAGACGGGCTGGAGCCCGCCGACCGGAACGGCGCTGTTCTCCGTCTCGTACTGGACAATCGCGCTCGTGATCTGTCTCATGTTGGCGACCGACCTGCTGAGGCGCGCGACGTCGAAGGCGAAGAACGCCGTCTGGACCGCGAGGGACGCGAGCAGCCCGAGCACGACGATGACGACCAGAACCTCGATCAGCGTGAACCCGCCCTCGCGGGCCGCGCGCGACGGGGGAAGTCCGAGTCCGATCATGGCATCCTCCCAGGCGAACATCGATCCTTCGCCCCGGGTTGGAGCAAGACGTGTTCCCGGGCGGGGGCGGGCACCCGTCGGCGCGCGGGGCGCCGCCAGGGGTCCGTCCATAAGTGCGTCCCCCTGAAGAGGTTGGAAGATCTCGGCGAGGTCCCACGGAACGGGGTCCGTCGACCCGAAGGCGCGCTCCTGCCACTCAGCGTCAGCCCCGCTGACGCCATCGTAACGAACTCGGTCGCGGCCGTCCCCCGTCCGGCAACGACGCGGCGCCGGGAGCGACGCTCAGCGTCCACACGACGGCGCGGAGGGAGCGGAAATCTCTCTCCCCAGCCAGACAGTTCACGGCCTGTTTACGCCGGGTTAACATTCGCGCCGTCCGGGCGCGCTCCCATGATCCGGGGGAACGCCCGCGCGAGATCGGGCCGGGGGCTCCCTGGGGACCGCGCGATGGTCGCGAAGGCCGAGCACGAGATGGAGAGAGCGAAGCCCTCGGGCCCGGACGGGGAGCCGGCGGAGAGCGGTGTCCGGACCGCGACGGGACTCCGGTTCGACGACCCGATCCTCGAGACGCTCGGGCTCTCGCTCTGGTACGGCGCCGCCCAGGCGCTCCGCGACGTCTCGATCGCGATCCCGCAAAAGAGGATCACCGCCTTCATCGGTCCCTCGGGCTGCGGGAAGTCGACGCTCCTCCGATGCTTCAACCGCCTGAACGACCTCGTGGAGGACGTGCGGACCGAGGGCGACATCCTCTTCGAGGGTCGGTCGATCCGGGAGCCTTCCCTCGACGTGACGCTCCTCCGGAGGCGCATCGGGATGGTGTTCCAGAAGTCGAACCCCTTCCCGAAGTCGATCTTCGAGCTCGTGGCCATCGGCGGCCGCACCCACGGCACCCGGAAGCGGCGGGATCTCGACGAGACCGTGGAGCGGAGCCTCCGCGGGGCGGCTCTTTGGGACGAGGTGAAGGACCGCCTCGACGAGAGCGCTCTCGGCCTCTCCGGCGGGCAGCAGCAGCGGCTGTGCATCGCGCGGGCGATCGCCGTGGAGCCCGACGTCATCCTCCTCGACGAGCCGTGCTCCGCCCTGGACCCGATCGCGACCGCCAAGGTCGAGGAGCTCATGCTCGAGCTGAAGGACCGCTACACGCTCGTGATCGTCACGCACAACATGCAGCAGGCGTCCCGGGTGTCGGACTACACGGCCTTCCTGTATCTCGGACGCCTGATCGAGTACGATGAGACCCAGAGGATGTTCCTCAACCCGTCGAACCGGCAGACCGAAGACTACATCACGGGCCGGTTCGGCTAGGCGCGCGCCCCGCGGCACCGAAGGAAGCCATGGAGAGACCCACCCGCCACCTGCAGGAGGTTCTGGACACCCTGGCCGGGACGCTCCTCCGCCTGGGAGGCCTCGTGGAGCAGGCGATCGGGCGCTCCGTGACCGCCCTGGTGGAGAGGGACTCCGATCTCGCGCGCCGGGTCGTCCGGGACGACGCCGAGATCGACCGGCTGGAGATCGAGATCGACCGCCTGTGCATGGAGGCCCTGGCGCTGCACCAGCCCCTCGCCCGGGACCTCCGGTTCATCACGACGGGGATGAAGATCACGACCGACCTGGAGCGGATCGGGGACATCGCGGTGAACGTCGGCGAGCGCGCGATCGAGCTCAACGAGGAGCCGGAACTCAAGCCGCTCGTCGACGTGCCCCGGATGGCGCGCCGCGCCCAGGAGATGGTCCGGGGAGCGCTCGACGCTTTCGTGCGGCGCGACGCGGCCGCGGCCCGGGCCGTGATCGCCATGGACGACGATCTGGACGCGCGGATGGAGCGGACCTTCCGCGAGCTGCTCTCGCTCATGATCGGGCGGCCGGAGGCGATCACGCGAGCCCTCCGGCTGACCTTCGTGGCCAAGTACTTCGAGAGGATCGGCGACCAGGCGACGAACGTCTGCGAGCAGGTGGTCTACATGTGCGAGGGGCAGATCATCAAGCACCCGAGACTCGCGTCCGATCCGGAGAGCGAACGGCCCGAATGAAGCGCATTCTGGTGATCGAGGACGACGCGGACATCGCGCTCTCCCTCAAGTACAACCTCGAGAGGGAGGGCGATTTCCGCGTCTCGGACGCGCGGGACGGGGAGGCGGGCCTCCGCGAGGCCCTCGAGCGCCCGCCCGATCTCGTGATCCTCGACCTGAACCTGCCCGGGGCCGACGGCCTCGAGGTCTGCCGCCGCCTCCGCGGCGAGGCGGCGACCGCCGCCGTGCCGATCGTCATGGTGACGGCGCGCGTGGACGAGGCGGACAGGATCCGCGGGCTCGACCTGGGGGCGGACGACTACGTCACGAAGCCGTTCTCGGTGCGCGAGGTGCTGGCCCGCGTGCGAGCGGTGCTCCGGCGCCAGGACCGGGCGGCCTCGGACGCCGAGACGCTGTCGGACGGACCGCTCGTCGTCGACCCGGGCGGCCGGAGCGTCACGGTCGCCGGGACAGCGGTCGTTCTCACCCGCAGGGAGTTCGACCTTCTCGTCGACCTGCTGCGGAACCGGGGGCGCGTCCTGACTCGCGAGCAGCTCCTCGCGCGGGTGTGGGGCTACGACTACCCCGGCGAGACCCGGACGGTGGACGTGCACGTCCGGCGGCTCCGGGCGAAGCTGGGCCCAGAGGTCCGGGCCCGGATCGAGACCGTCGTCGGCGTCGGATACCGGTACGGGAGAGGGGCGGCATGAAGGTCCGGCACAAGCTTCTCCTGATGCTCGTGGGCACGGCCGCCGCGGCCTCGATCCTCGTCGGTTTCGGCGCCGCGCGCCTCCTGCGCTCCGCCGTCGGCGAGCGATTCCTCGAGCGGGTTCGCGCCGAGACCGCCCTCCTCGCCGCCTCGGCGGCCGAAAGGATCCCCCCCGAGGATCCCGAGCGATTCGCCGTTGCGGCCGCGAGGACGCTCTCGGTGAGGGTCACCCTGATCGGTCCCGACGGCGCGGTCCTCGGGGACTCGTCCCGCTCCTCCGAGGACCTCTCCGGCATGGAGAACCATCTCCGCCGTCCGGAGATCCGGGCCGCCTCGGCGGGTGCGGTCGGGGAGTCGTTCCGGAGCTCGCGGAGCACCGGCGTCGAGTACTTCTACGCGGCCAGGAAGGTCGAGGGAGGGGGTCCCGTCGCCTTCGTGCGGATCGCACTCCCCTCGCACCGCGTCCGCGAGGTCCAGGCGCACTACGCGTGGCTGGCGGCGGGCCTGAGCTTCGCGACGCTCGCGGCTCTGAGCCTCCTCGCGTACGCCGCCGTGCGCAGGCTTTCGAAGCCGATCGAGAGGATGAGCGAGGCGGCGGAGCGGACCGCCGCGGGCGACCTCTCCTCGGAGGTCCCGTACGAGGGAGTCGACGAGGTCTCGAGGCTCGCGGCTTCGCTCAACCGGATGCAGCGCGCCGTCGTCCGGAAGATCGCGGAACTCGACGCCGAGCGCGCCCTGCTGCGGTCGGTCGTGGCCGGGATCGGCGAGGGGCTCCTCGTCGTCGGCCCCGACCGGAGGGTCGAGATGGCGAACGAGGCGTTCCGGCGAATCTTCGCCGTCCCGTTCGATCCCGTCGGCAGGCTCCTCGCGGAATCGATCCGGGACCCGGCGGTGATCCGGGACCTCGACCGGGCCCTCGAGGAGAGGACCGTGGTCCGGGAGCCGGTGCTCCGGGCGGCGGATTCCGGGCGCTCGTTCGAGGTGCACGTGTCCCCCCTCCACCCGCTCGAAACGGGACGCGAGGGGAGCGCGCTCGTGCTCTTCTTCGATATCACACGGCTGACGGCTCTGGAGAACGTCCGCCGGGAGTTCGTCGCAGACGTCTCCCACGAGCTGAGGACGCCCCTCACCTCGATCCGCGCCTTCGTCGAGACCCTCCTCGACGGGGGGCTCGACGACCGCGAGAACGCGGTTCGCTTCCTCGAGATCGCCCGGAGGCACGCCGACCGGATGGAATCGCTGATCGACGACCTCACGGATCTCTCCCGGATCGAGACGGGGGCCGTTCGGCTCGAGGTCCGGGAGGTCGACGCCGCCGCGGTCGCCCGGGAGATCGTCGCCCGGCTCGAGCCGCGGCGCGCGGCCGCGGCGGTGGAAGTCCGTGTCGACCTCCCCTCTCCGTTCCCGCTTCGCGCCGACCCGGAGCGCCTCGAGCAGATCCTCGTCAACCTGATCGACAACGCGATCAAGTTCAACCGCCCGACCGGGTCCGTCCGCGTGACCGGCGAGACCGGACCGGACCGCACGCGGATCGCGGTCGAGGACACCGGGATCGGCATCCCGGCCGACGGCCTCGAGAAGATCTTCAACCGCTTCTACCGGGTGGACCGGGCGAGGTCCCGCGATCTCGGGGGCACGGGGCTCGGTCTCGCGATCGTCCGGCACCTCGTGCGGTTGCACGGCGGAACCATCCGGGCGGAGTCGGAGCTCGGCCGCGGGTCCCGCTTCGTGATCGAGCTCCCGCGCTCGTGAAGGGCGGCCGCGCCCCGAGGATCAGGGCCGGGGCGGCGTACCCACCGTGCGCGGCCCGAACGCGACCCCCTTCGGCTGGTAGGGGATCGGCTCCGGAAGCGGCGCCGGATCGCCGACCTTCACGACGCGGATGCGGCGGATCGAGACCGGCTCCAGGGGAGCCCCTCCCCTGCCCGTTCGGACCTCGCTGATGCGGGTCACGACCCCCTGCCCGGAGACGACCTCGCCGAAGCAGGGTTGGAGCCCGTTCAGATAGGGCAGGGTTCCCGCCGTCACGAAGAACCTCACCGCGTTGATCTGGTTGAGCGAGGACCGGGTCCGTCCCAGCCTGCCCGGCCGGGAGAAGTTCACCGGTCCCGCACCCTCCGGGGGGACGAAGATCCGCGGCGCGTTCCGCCCGGAGTCCGTGCGATCCCCGGCCTCGAAGCGGTTC
>CAZPWK010000189.1:0-5717 GCA_964590285.1 uncultured Acidobacteriota bacterium
GATCCTCGCGCTCGCTCGAGCGACGCCCGGACGAAAAAAACTCTTGACAGCGGAAAGCGGCCCTATATATTGGGTGTCGATCTGGCGATGGTCCCAGATCTTGAGCCCCATGCCCCGGGTAAGGCTCAGCACGGAACCGGGGAAAGGAGATCTTAGAAATGGCCACGAAGAAGAAGGCCGCGAAGAAGGCGGCGAAGAAGAAGGTCGCGAAGAAGAAGAAGTAAGCTTCGCCGCCAAGAAACTTCAGGTCCAAGCGAAGAGGGCCGGCGCTGGCGCCGGCCCTCTTCGTTTTCCGCTCCGGATCGAGAACGCCCGGATCATTCCCCTTCTTCCGCGCTGAGGTCCACGAGGCCGATTCCGAGCTCCTTCGCGACGGCGACGCTCCGCTCGTCTCGATAGAACTCGCCGAAATAGATCGTCCGGATCCCGGCGTTGGCGATCAGCTTGAAGCAGCTCCAGCACGGGGACGCGGTCGTGTACAGTTCCGCGCCCTCGATCCGGACCCCGTTCTTCGCCGCCTGGATGATCGCGTTCGCCTCGGCGTGCACCGTCGCGATGCAGTGCCCGTTCTCCATCAGGTGGCCGACGTCGTCGCAGTGCGGCATGCCTCGAATCGAGCCGTTGTAGCCGGTCGAGAGGATCGTCTTGTCGCGGACGATCACGGCCCCGACGTGCTTCCGATCGCAGGTCGATCGCGTCGCCGCCTGGCGCGCGATGTTCATGAAGTACGCGTGCCATCCCACCCGCTGCGACATCCCTTCGGCCTCCTTCCGACGCCCGGGGCGCCGTCCCGTGGCGAGTCTATCCCGGTTCCGGTCCCCCCGTCGCGGCGCGCCGGTCCGGGGGGGCGGCTTGACAACCGGGCTCTTTTCCCCCAAATGGTGCGTTGCCTCCGGGGCCGGCCGCCGGTCCCGCTCCCGAGGCATCGGCCCGAGGGGATCGCGGATGGAAGACGACGGCGAGGGCAGGCGACGCGACGGGGGCCGCCGGGGGGCGCTCGACTTCTACGTCCGGGCCATCCGGCGGATCCGCCTGCTGACGATCGGCGAGTCCGGCCCCGCGGCCGAAGAGGAAGAGCGCGGCCCGGCCTGGCGACGGAGGCTCGTGGAGTCGAACCTCAGCATCGTCGTGAAGATCGCCCGCGAGTACGAGCACGGCGGCGTTCCCCTGGAAGACCTCGTCAACCAGGGGAACCTCGGCCTGATCGAGGCCGCCGAGCGGTTCGACCCCGCGCGGGGAGTGCCCTTCGGCAACTACGCGGCCTGGTGGATCCGCAAGGAGATCCTGGCGGAGCTCGGTCGCAACCGGGCGCAGACCTCGGCGCCGAGGCCGGGGTCGCGGCCCGCGGGTCCCCGGACCGAGGGAGCGCCGCGGTCCCGTCCGGCGCGCCAGAGGCTGATCTCCCTCGACGAGTTCGCCGGCGACGGGGACGGTCGCGGAATCCTCGAGAAGCTGGCGGCGACTTCCGGCGACGACCCGGAGGAGATGGTTCTCCAGCGCGAGCTGGCCGACGCCATCCGATCGGTGCTGCCGCTCCTCCCGGACGTCGAGCGCGGGATCCTGATCGCCCACTTCGGCCTGGACGGCGAGACGCCGCTCACGCTGCAAGAGATCGGCGGGGCGCTCGGGTACTCGAGGGAGAGGGTGCGCCAGATCCAGGCGAGGACGCTCGCGCGGGTGCGCCGCCTCCTCCTCGCCAAGCGCGTCGACCCGCGGCGCTGAGTCCGGTCCTGGGGCTACGCCGGACGGCCGGCGAGATCGACCGCGACCGCCACGCGCTCGGCGGGCGGCTCGGGCGCGGGCGGACGCGAGCGGATCAGCCGGTCCCAGAGGAGCTGCGACGACAGCACGCCGACGAGCGCCATGTTGTCCGCGTTCGAGAACTGCCCCTCCGCCGCGCGCGCCCGGCACTTCGCGAGCAGGCCCGCCGCCGCCTCGGGATCGAAGAGGCCGGCCGCCCCGAGGGATTCCGGGGAGAGCGCCGCGTCGACCCAGGAGGGAGCCCCGGCGCCCACGAAGCTCGGCGCGTCGGGAGCCCGGTACGGCTGCTTCGGCCGCTCGAGGATCGGGGCGGGCACGAGCCCTCGCGCCGCGCGCTTCAGAGCGTGCTTCTCGTCGAGCACGCGCAGCTTGTACGACGGGGGGAGGCCGTTGCAGAACTCGACGACGTCGGGGTCCAGGAACGGGAACCGCCCCTCCACGGAGTGAGCCATCAGCATCCGGTCGCCCTGCGAGGAGAGGAGGTAGCCGGAGAGGAGAATCGTCGTCTCGAGGTACTGCGCCCGGCAGAGCGGGTCCCACATCCGGAACGCCTCCGGGAGGCTCTCGACGAGCCGCCCGACGGCGTCGATCGAGCGCGTCTCCCCGGCGATCTCCCGCGAGAACAGGCGCTTCAGCGCCGCGGCCGCGCTCCATCGCGGCCGGTGCGAGAACGCGGGGTCGTCGGGCGCTTCGATCCCCTGCGCGAAGAACTTCCGCGCCATCGCCCGGGCCGACGCGGGAGACCGCGCGAGGTATGGATAGAGCCTCTCGAGCAGCAGCGGTCGCCGCGCGGACCGTGGCTCCCGCGACCAGAAGGCGCGGACCTTGGCCTCACGGAAGATGTCGTAGCCGCCGAGCATCTCGTCGCTCCCCTCGCCCGTCAGCACGACCTTGAAACCCGCCTCGCGCACCAGACGGGACAGGAGGAAGAGCGGAGCCGGCGCGGTCCGGAGCACGGGCCGCTCGGCGTGGAACACGACGTCCGGGAACGCCTCGGCGATGTCCCCGCGGGCGCACGTGACGTCGAAGTGCTCGGAACGCAGGTGCTCCGCCATCAGCCGCTGGAAGGGTGTCTCGTCGAACTCCGGGTCCTCGAACCGGATGGAGAACGTGCGGAACGTCCCCTCCTTGTGCCGGCGCCCGAGCGCCGCGATGACGGACGAATCGATGCCGCCCGACAGGTAGGAGCCGACGGGAACATCGGAGCGGACCATCCGGAGCCTCGTCGCCGCGTCCAGCCGCTCGAGGAGCGCCTCCGAGGCTTCCTCCACCGCGAGCGGATAGGGGGCCCCCCGCTCCGGGTAGGTCGGCGCCCAGTAGGTCCTCGCGGCCACGCGAGCCCCTCCCGGCCCTCCGAGGTCGAGCGTGAGCGTTGTGCCCGGCGGAAGCTCGCGGATCCCGCGGAAGACGGTGACGGGAGCGACGGTGGTCCAGAAGGTGAAGACCTGGTCGAGCCCCTCGGGATCCACGGCCCTGGGAAACCCCGGGACCGCGAGGAGCGACTTGACCTCCGAGGCGAACCAGAACCGCCCCGCGTGCTCGGCGTGGAAGAAAGGGCGGACGCCGAGCCGGTCCCGCGCGGCGAACAGCCGGCGCCGCTCGCGGTCCCAGATCGCGATCGCGAACTGCCCGTTCCACCTTTCCACCGCGCGCTCGCCCCACTCCTCGTACGAGTGGAGCAGCGTCTCGGTGTCGGACCGGGTTCTGAACCGGTGCCCGCGCGCCTCGAGCTCGGCGCGGAGCTCGACGTAGTTGTAGACCTCTCCGTTGAAGACGACCCAGAGGGTCCCATCCTCGTTCGTCAGCGGCTGCTGACCGGTCACGAGGTCGACGATCGAGAGCCGCGCGTGGGCGAGCCCCGCGGTCGCGTCCCGATAGGTTCCGAACTCGTCCGGCCCGCGGTGGGCGACCGCGCCGGCCATGCGCCGGAGGAGCGGAAGGTCCGGAGCGGGCAGGTCCGCGACGTTGACGAACCCCGCGATGCCGCACATGAGCCGGTCGCGGCCTCCCGGCGCGGGCGCGCCCCCCGGACCGCCCGCCTACGTCCCCGACTTGCGGGCGACGAAGCGAGCCATGTTGGCCACGGTGTCGAGATTCTCCGGGACCAGCTCCTCGTCGAGCACCTGGATCCCGTACTGCTGCTCGAGGTGGCCGATGACCTCCAGCACTCCGGTCGAATCCACGATCCCGCGATCCATGAGGGAGTCCTCGTCCCCCAGGCTCGGATCGTCCTTCCCGAAGAGGAAGTTCCGCACGACGTACGCGCGAAGTTCCTTTCGAAGCGAGTCCATGCGTCCTTCCTCGATCGCCGCCGCCCCTCCGAAGAGTCCGGCTAGCCCTCGGACCGCCGCAGCTCGGGAACCGGCTCCACGAGCAGCGGCGGGAGGTGGAGATAGCGTGTCGTGCGCCGTTTCGACTCGATGTCCCGGTACACCAGCTCGACTTGCGCCGGAGAGAGCCCGACCGCCGGGGCCGCCTCCGCGGCCGGCACTCCGTGGTTCCGCGCCCACAGGCACAGGTCCATCTTGTCGTACGGCAGCGCGAAGTAGAACTCCTCCTGCGTCTGGGGCATGGAATACGTGTCGGTGGTGGGCGATCGCCTGCGGATGGGCTCCGGCACGCCGAGGGCTTCCGCGAGGGCGTAGACCTGCGTCTTGTACAGGTGCGCGATCGGCTTCACGTCGGCGAGCCCGTCGCCCCCCTTCACGAAGAACCCCTGGTCGTACTCGAGGCGGTTCGGGGTTCCCGCCACCGCGTAGTGATGCCGCTCGGCGTGGAAGTACTCCGTCAGCTTCCGCGCCCGCTGCTTCATGTTCGAGGCCGCCACGATCTGCAGGTACGCGTCGAGCGGGATCCTCGCCGACCGGGTCTCCCCCGACGGAGACTGCGAGACGACGCGGAACACGTTGACGCGGGCCCGCTCGTCGAGAGGCGGCAGGACGATCTTCGCCCTCCATCCCGGCCCGAACTCCGGAACGACCGTCCGGATCGCCTCGTCGCGGTACCGGTAGCACCCGAGCTCCTCGAGGGCCGGCCCGAGAT
This sequence comes from uncultured Acidobacteriota bacterium, assembly GCA_964590285.1. Classification (GTDB taxonomy): domain Bacteria; phylum Acidobacteriota; class Polarisedimenticolia; order Polarisedimenticolales; family JAIQFR01; genus CALMJU01. Next base: position 4,804 of record CAZPWK010000189.1, read on the forward strand.
CCACGGTCTCCGTGCGGATCCCGAGCTCGGTCGCCAGCCCGGACGCGAGCGCCAGGCTCTCGGGCGAGGAGTCCCTCTCGGGCATGAAGAGGCCGACCACGCGGTCGGGACCGAGCGCGCGGACCAGGAGGGCGGCCACCACGGAGCTGTCGATGCCGCCGGACATTCCGACGACGGCCCCTCGGCGCCTCAGGTCCTCGACGACGATCCGGCGGAGCGCCGCCGCGACGGAGTCGATCGCCGCGGCGCAATCCAACTCCAGGACTTTCGCGGAAATCATGAGGCCTCCCGACGAGAGCCCCGGCGCTCGCGGCCCCGCGCCCCGGGGGCGAACGAATTGTAATGAGGTCTCGCCGCTTCCGTCAAACCGACGAGCCGAAAGAGCGTCGCCGACCGGGGGATCAGTCCACCAGCTTGTTCTTGCTCCAGCGCGGGCTCTTGATCTCGTACTTCGCGACCTTGTAGTTCATCACGCGGGAGGAGATCCCGAGGAAGCGGGCGGCGTCCTTCTGCACCCAGTTGTTGACGCGGAGCGCCTCGAGGATCGCCTGCTTCTCGAGATCGTCGAGGCTGATGCCGCTGGGGGGCAGTCGAAGGTTCAGCGCGACGCTCCCCTCCGAAGCCGCGGGGCCGCCCGCGGGGAACAGGTTCAGGTCCTCCTCGGAGATGAACTTGTCCTCGCACATGAGGACCGCCCGCTCGACGGTGTTCTCGAGCTCGCGGATGTTCCCCGGCCAGGCGTGTCGCTTCAGGGCCCGCACGGCGGAGGGCTCCAGTCCGCGGACGTCCTTCTTCAGCTCGGCCGCGAAGCGCTGGATGAAGTGGCTGGCGAGCGGGACGATGTCCTCCTTGCGGTCCCTGAGGGCCGGCACCTTGACGCTGACGACGTTGAGGCGGTAGTAGAGGTCCTCGCG
>CAZPWK010000190.1:0-5709 GCA_964590285.1 uncultured Acidobacteriota bacterium
CCGCGGCGGCCGGGACCGGCACCTCGGCCGGATTCTTCTTCTTCCCCTCCTTCACGATCTCCCGGACTTCGACCACCGGCGGCCGGATGTCCACGTCGAGGTACCCGTGGTTCTCGTAGAGGTCGCGGACCGAGCCGACGTCCATCTCCCACTTGGCGGGGTGGTACAGGTTCTTCGCGGTCCAGGGCCACCACCAGCGCCACGCCTGCGTGAGCTTGAGCTGGTCCCGCAGCTTGCGCGAGCCGAACGCCTGGTTCCCGACGAACCGGATGCTCCGGATCCGGGTCTTCCCCCCCGGGCGGATCGAGAAGTGGACCGCGGCCGTGCTCTCGGTCGGCCGGTCGAGGCGGTGCGAGACCTGCGCGTCGAGGTACCCCTTCTCCCCCAGGTAGTCGCGGATCGCCGACTCGGCCTCGAAGAGCCCCTTGAGCGAGAGCGGCTTCCCGACGTCGAACCGGATCTTCTTCTCCTTCAGCCGGTCCTCGATCTGCGTGCGCGTCAGGACCTTGTTCTCCTCGTAGCTCAGCGCGGTGAGGACCGGCCGCTCCTTGATCTTGACGACGAGGACCTTGCCCCCCTGCGGGCCGTCCTCGGCCTCGACCGAGATGTCGCTGAAGACGCCGAGGCCCCACATCTTGCGGAACTGGGAGCGGATCTTCGCCGGGTCGTACGGGTCCCCGACCTTGACGCCGAGAACGTGGAGGAGCGCGTCCCGGGTCATGCGGGCGAGCCCCTGGACGTGGATCTCCTCGATCGTGGGGTCCGCGGCGCGGGGTGCGGTCGCCGGGAACGGGGCCAGCGCGAGGGCCAGGACGACGATCGCTTTCCTGAGGACGCGGCTCATTCGACCTTTCGCGCTCCGTCGTCGCGCCCGGCGGGCGTCTCCGCGAGGCTCCCCGCGGCCGGCTCCATCCCTCGAGGCACACGGCCGGCCCCGAGGGACGGCCATTCTACCTTCGAAGCGCCGGGAGCGCCCGGACCGGGACGGAATCCGGTGACGGGCCCGTACGGGTCAGGCGGGAGGGGCCTCGACCGGAGCGCGGAAGGCCGGCTGGCCCCCCTCGAGGTAGACCTCGATCGGCCCTCGCTCGACGAACCGCCCTCGGATCAGCGCCTCGGAGAGGGGGTCCTCGATGTGCCGCTGGATCGCGCGGCGGAGCGGCCTGGCGCCGTAGGAGCGGTCCTGGCAGGTGGTCTTCACGAGCCACGCGCAGACGTCGTCTCCGACCACGATCTCGATCCCTCGGTCCCGGAGCGACGCGTTCACCTTGCGCACCATGATCCTGGCGATCTCCTCGAGCTGCTCCTCGCCCAGGGCGTCGAAGACGATGATCTCGTCGATCCGGTTGATGAACTCCGGCGACAGCGTCTTCTTGACCTCGCCCATGACGAGGTCCCGGCGGTCCTTGAAGGCCTGCCCCCGGTCCTCGGCCTTGAACCCCATCCGGCCGCCCGTGCGGGCGACGTGCTGGGAACCGATGTTCGAGGTCATGATCACGAGCGCGTTCTTGAAGTCCACCACCTCGCCGTACGCGTCCGTGATCATCCCGTCCTCGAGGACCTGGAGGAGGATGTTCAGCACGTCCGGGTGCGCCTTCTCGATCTCGTCCAGCAGGATGACGCTGTACGGCTTCCGCTTGATGCGCTCGGTCAGCTGTCCGCCCTCCTCGTGCCCGACGTAGCCGGGGGGCGAGCCGATCATCTTCGCGATCGCGTGCTTCTCCATGTACTCGGACATGTCGAAACGCGTCAGGGCGCGGTCGGAGCCGAACAGGAACTCCGCCAGCGTGCGGGCGACCTCGGTCTTCCCCACCCCCGTGGGCCCGAGGAACACGAACGAGCCGATCGGGCGGTTCGGACTCTGGAGGCCCGCGCGGGAGCGCCGGATCGCCCGCGAGAGCGCCGAGATCGCCGGGTCCTGCCCGACGATGTGCCGGTGGAGGTAGTCCTCCATGTTGAGGAGCTTGTCCATCTCCTCCGCGGCGACCGCCTGGACCGGGATGCCGGTCCACCGGGCGACCACCTCCTCGACGTCGGCACGGCTCACGTCGAGGATCCGGCTCGACTCGTCCTCGTAGCGGCGGTTCAGCTCCTCGGCCCGGCGACGGAGCGTCACCTCCTGGTCGTGGTAGGCGACCGCCTCGTCGAAGTCCTTTCGGGCGAGCGCGGCCTTCATCCCCTCGACGGAGCGCCGGAGCTCCTGCTCGGTCCGCTTGATCTCCGCGTAGGAGACCCGCTTCGCGAGCTTCACCCGCGCCCCGGCCTCGTCGAGGACGTCGATCGCCTTGTCGGGGAGGAACCGGTCGGTGATGTACCGGTTCGACTGGTACACGGCGGCCCGGACCGCCTCGTCCGAGTAGCGGACCCCGTGGAACCTCTCGTAGCGCTCCTTCACGCCCTCCAGGATCGTGAAGGTCTCCTCCTCGGTCGTCGGCCGGATCGTGATCGGCTGGAACCGGCGGACGAGGGCCCGGTCCTTCTCGATGTACTTGTGGTAGTCCCTCGGGGTCGTGGACCCGATGCACTGCACCTCTCCGCGCGAGAGGGTCGGCTTGAGGATGTTGGCCGCGTCGAGGGAGCCCTCGGCCGATCCGGCGCCGATCAGCGAGTGGATCTCGTCGATGAACATGATCACGTCGTCGGAGCCGGTCAGCTCCGAGATGATCCCCTTGAGGCGCTCCTCGAACTGGCCGCGGTACTTGGTGCCCGCGACGACGAGCGAGAGGTCGAGGGCGAGGATCCGCTTGTGGAGGAGCTGCGGGGGGACCTCGCCGTCCACGATCCTGGTGGCGAGCCCCTCGACGATGGCGGTCTTCCCCACCCCCGGCTCGCCGAGCAGGACCGGGTTGTTCTTGCGCCGCCGCGAGAGGACCTGGATGACGCGCTCGAGCTCCGCCTCGCGGCCGATCAGCGGGTCGAAGACGCGGCGCCCCGCGAGATCGGAGAGGTCGCGCGCGAACTCGGCGAGGAACGGCGTCTCCTTCTTCTTCCTGGGGAGCGCGCGCCGCTTGAAGATGGCGACGGCGTCCTCGCGGACCGCGTAGAGCCGCATCCCGCGCTCGGCGAGCATCCGGGCGGCCGGCGCGTCCTCCATCCGCAGGAGCCCGAGGAGCAGGTGCTCCGTGCCGATCTGCGGGTGCATCAGGCGCTCGGCCTCCTCCTCGGCGAGCTGGAGGGCCCGTCTCGTGTCCTCCCCGTAGGGGACCTCGACGCTCGTCGAGAGCTTCTCGCGCGCCGGCGCCCCGCGCTCCAGCTCGGCCTGCAGCAGGTCCATGGAGACGTTCGCGCGGGTGAACAGCTCGCGGGTCGTCTCCTCGCCCTCCTTGAGGAGGCCGAGGAGCACGTGCTCGGTCCCGATCGCCCGCGCCCCCTGCTGCGCGGCCTCGTACCGGGCGAGGAAGAGGATCCGCTTCGCCTTCTCCGTGAACTTCTCGAACATGGCCCGTGCGCTCCCGTCGGCGCCGCCGCCCGGCTCTCTGGGTCGGAATATAGCATAGCGTCCGCAGCGGCCGGGTGCCGGTTGCGCGATCGGGGAGCCGAGGTCACGCCCCCGGGCCCGCGCTCCTCTCCCCTTCGAAGTACCCCCGCATCTCCGTCTCGCCGAGCGGCCGGAGCCTTCCCTCCTCGAGCCTCAGCACGCGATCGCAACCGCGCGCCAGCCGCTCGCTGTGGGTGGCGACGACGAGGGCGAATCCGCGCTCGCGCTGCAGCTCGCGGAGGAGCGCGAAGACGGCGCTCCCGGTCGCGGGGTCGAGGTTGCCGGTCGGCTCGTCGGCGAGGACCAGCGCGGGGCCGGGAGCGACCGCGCGCGCGATCGCGACCCGCTGCTGCTCCCCCCCCGAGAGGGCGCCGGGAACGTGGTGCGCGCGGTCCGCGAGGCCGAGCCGGTCGAGGATCTCCCTCGCCAGTTCCTCGGCCCCCGAGGTTCTGCGGCCGATCCGGAACGGCATGACGACGTTCTCGAGCGCCGTGAACTCCGGGAGCAGGTGGTGCATCTGGAACACGAACCCGACGTGGCGGTTGCGGAAGTCGGCCACGTCGCGAGGATCGGCGCCCAGGATCTCGCGGCCGGCGAACCGGAGCGACCCGGCGTCGGCGCGGTCGAGCCCGCCGAGCAGGTGCAGGAGCGTGGACTTCCCGACGCCCGACTCCCCGACCACGGCGACCGCCTCCCCCTTCCCGAGGTCGAGGTCGAGCCCCCGGAGGACCTCGATCCGGCGCGGTCCGGACGGGTAGCTCTTGGCGAGGCCGCGGGCGGCGAGGAGCGGCTCACTCATGGCGGATCGCCTCGACCGGGTCGAGCCGCGCGGCCTTGAGCGCCGGGTAGACGGTCGCGAGGAGCGACACGCCGAGGGTGAGCGCGGCGACGAAGGCCGCGTCCTGAAAGCGCAGCGCGAACGGCACGTGGGTGATGTAGTACACCTCGGGATCGAGCTCGATCCAGCGGTACGCGTCGGCGCACCAGGCCAGCGCCGATCCGAGGACGAGCCCGAGCGCGGTCCCCACGATCCCGATGACGAGCCCCTGGAGGACGAACACGAGCGCGATCCCCCGGGGCCGCGCGCCCATCGAGGTCAGCGTCCCGATCTCCTTCATCTTGTCCGCCACCATCAGGATCAGCGTCGAGACGATGTTGAGCGAGGCGACGACGACGATCAGCCCGATCGCGAGGAACAGGATGATCTTCTCGGTGTTGAGCGCCTTCAGGAGCTCCCGGTTCTGCTCGAGCTCCATGAGGTCCACCACCATCCACCCGCCGCCGAGCGCGTCGCGGAGGGACCGCTTCACCCGCTCGAGGTCGCGGAAGGCCTCGAGGCGGACCTCGACCCACGACGCCCGGCCCGGCTCGTCGAGCAGCCGCCGCGCCGCGTCGATCGCGACGTAGGCGCGCTCGGCGCTCAGCGGGAACGCCTCCGTCCGGAAGGTCCCCGCGACCCCCAGGACGCGGCTTCGCGGGATCGGCGCGAACGGCGTCAGGGAGACCTTCGGCACGAGCGCGCGGACCCGGTCCCCCACCCGCACGCCGAGCCTCTCCGCCAGCTCCGCCCCGACCACGACGCCGTCGCGGCCGTCGATCTCGCGGGCCAGGCTCGCGAGCGGGTCGTCCCGCTCCCAGCCGAGCACCCGGCCGTGGCGCGTGGGGTCGATCCCCTCGAGCTCGACGTACGCCGGGCTCGCGAGGAGCTCGTGGACGAGCATCGCGCGGGTCAGGAGCACCGGACCCGCCTCCCGCACCCCCGGGTGGGCGCGGAGCTTCGAGAGAAGCGCCTCCACCCCGTCGAAGGTGGGCGCCGTCGCGCTGACGACCGTGAGGTGGGAGCTGCCGCTGAGGATGCGCGTCCTCACGTCCTGCTGGAAGCCGGTCATCAGCGCCAGCGCGACGACGAGGGCCGCCGCCCCGACGGTCACCCCGGCGACCGAGATCAGCGTGATGACGGAGAGGAACGTGCGGCCCCGGTGGAACCTCAGGTAGCGGAGCGCGAGGTACGGCTCGTACGGGAGCGGCACGTCGGCCTCACTGCCCCTGGACCCGGCGCGTCGCCGACCACTGACCGCTCGCCCCCCCCTCGGCCGCCACGTCGTGGCGGAGCCACGTGCCGCGGATCTGCGTCCCGTCTCCGGACAGGTAGCCCTCGAACTCCCCCGAGCGGCCTAGCTTCGAGTCGATCCTCTCGAGGTACACCTTCCGGTTGACGAGCGTTCCGCGGA
>CAZPWK010000191.1:0-5703 GCA_964590285.1 uncultured Acidobacteriota bacterium
TCGCCACCCCCTCGAGCCGCGAGGTCGCTCCGCCTCCCGCCGCCCCGGGCGCCGCCTCGTCCGCCGCCGGGGAGGCGGCCGCCGCCGCAAGCGCGAGCGACAGCGCGGCCGCGAGCGGGAAGGATCGAGCGACGATCGGGAGCACGGGGCCTCCTCCGGAGCCGTACGACTCCGGTCCATTATAGGAGGCGCGCGCGGCGAAGGACCCACCCGATCCGCGCGAGGAGGAGGACAGCGATCACCGCGAGGGAGAGGACGAGGCCGACCCAGACCCCCGGCGCTCCCAGGTCGAGCCGGAACCCGAGCAGCCACCCGACCGGCAGCCCGACGAGCCAGTACCCGATCATGTTCGCCGCCGACGGGACGTGGACGTCGCCCGCCCCCCGGAGGACGCCGAACGCGACGACCTGCGTGCCGTCGAACAGCTGGAACGCCCCCGCGAGGGGGAGGAGCGTCGCGGCGAGCGCGACCACGCCGGCGTCCGACGTGTAGACGCCGACGAGGAGCCTCGGCGCGAGCACGAACGCGAGCGCGGGCAAGACCATCACCCCCACCCCGAGCCCCACGGCGATCCGCGCCGTGCGCGCCCACGCGAACCCGGCGCCGACCAGGTGCCCGACCCGCGTCGCGGCGGCGGCCGAGAGTCCCGCCGGCACCATGAACGACAGCGTCGCGAGGCTCATCGCGATCGCGTGCGCCGCGAGCGGAACGGCGCCGAGGGAGCCGATCATCAGCCCGGCGGCGTGGAACGCCCACACCTCGAGGCCGGTCTGGAACCCCAGCGACGAGCCCATCCCGAGAACGCGGCCGAGCGAGCGCCAGGTCAGCCTCTCGCGCCAGCCGAGCCAGTGCCCGCGGACGGCGTCCCGCCCGAGCCAGAGCATCGCCCCGAACATGAACCACTGCGAGACGGCGGTCGCGTACCCCGAGCCGAGCGCGCCGAGCGCGGGCGCGCCGAGCTTCCCGAAGATCAGGACCCAGTTGAGCCCGGCGTTGACGAAGTTCGCGAGGATCACCGCGACCGTGCCGGGCCGCATCCGGCCGAGCGCCTGCATGTACTGCCGGCACACCGCGAACCCGAGGAGGCCCGGCACCCCCCAGATCAGCGCGCGGCAGTACGCCCCCGCGGGCTGCAGCAGCTCCTGCGGCTGTCCGAGGAGGGAGAGCGCGGGCGCCGCGAACGCCAGCGCCACCATGACGGGGGGCGCGAGCAGCATCCCCATCGCGAGCCCGAGCGAGAAGCCGAGGCCGACCGTCCTCCGGTCCCCCCTCCCGTGCGCCTGCGCGACGATCGGGTCGAGGGCGCGCGCGGCCCCCAAGGCGACGATGACGAGGCCGAAGGTCCACGTGTTCGCGAGCGCGACCGCCGCCAGCGCCCCCGCGCCGAGGCGTCCGACCATGATCGTGTCCACGACCCCCATGGCGACCGTTCCGAGGTAGGCGACGACGACCGGCGCCGCGAGCCTCGCGATCCGCGCCGCCTCCGCCCGGCGGGAGCCGTCCGCCGGCTCGATCGCCTCTCTGGGGACGGGTGCTTCCATGAGCGGGTCATTCTAGAGAGTGCGCCGCCGGCCTCCAAGGCGTCGCGCGAAAGGGCCGGCTTGGGCTAAGGTGGAGAGGGATCCGGATCCCAGGCGGTTAGCTCAGTCGGTAGAGCACCTGCCTTACACGCAGGGGGTCGCCGGTTCGAGTCCGGCACCGCCTACCAGCCGGGACCCCCGCGCTTTTTCCCTCCGCCCCGCGCACCGCTGCGACTCGGAAGGGCGTGTGCTAGAATTCGGCGGCTTTCCGGGGAACCGCTTCCAGCGGCCCCCGGGAAGCGCGATCGGAGCGGGGCCGTAGTGCAGATTGGTTAGCACACCGGACTGTCACTCCGGAGGTCGCGGGTTCGAGCCCCGTCGGCCCCGCCAAACTCACCGATAACAGGAGGCTTCTTCGCCCCTCCCCGCCCGGCCCGACCGGAAGACGCCGAGGTCTTCCTGGACCGGTGCGCGCGACGTCCACTGCGGGGCTCGTCGCATGACAACCTTCGATGCGTCAGGCGTTTCAACCACCCGGACTGGCGCACGCCCCGCGCAGCGTGTCCCGCAGCGCATTCGGGAGCGAGAGGACGACCCGCCCATCCCGTTCGACGCCCTCGCGCGAAGGGCGTACAATCCCGCGGCGAAGGCGCGGCAGCCGATCGCGGAGCCCTCGACGATGGCAATCGGAAACGCGACCACCAAGAAGTCGATGACGCGGGCCATCGCGACGTTCGAGGTCGCCGGCTTCCTGGCCCTGGCGCTGCTGGTGTGGCTGGACGAGGTCCTCGACCTGCCGCACTGGCTCTTCGGCGCCGAGGAGACGCCGTTCAACTGGGTGGAGGGCCTCACGGAGAGCGCGCTCGTCCTCCTGCTGGGCTTCTTCGTCGTCCGCTCCACGCTGCGCTTCCTGAGGAGGATCCGCTACCTCGAGGGGCTCCTCCCGGTGTGCGCGTACTGCAAGCGCATCCGGGCCGATGGGGCGTGGGTCCCGATCGAGCACTACGTCAGCGACCACTCGGCCGCGTCGTTCTCCCACGGCCTCTGCCCGGATTGCAGGCGGGAGCGCTACGGGGAGACCGCGGCGGAGCCGGGCGGAGACTGAGAGGAGGCCGCGGCATGCGGTCGAGCGCGATCCGAGAGCTCCTGGAGCGCGCCGGCATCGAGATCGGCGGCCCGCGGCCGTGGGACATCCGGGTTCGGGACGATCGCTGGTACGCGCGGGTCTTCCGGGACGGGAGTCTCGGGCTCGGCGAGTCCTACATGGACGGCTGGTGGGACTGCGATCGCGTGGACGAGATGGTCGTCCGGCTGCTCCGCGCCGGCGTCGAGGACGAGGCCGGGGGCCGCTCGAGGCGCTTCCTGCGGATGCTGCCGGCCGTCCTGCTCAATCTCCAGACGCAGGCGCGAGCCCGGATGATCGCCGAGCGCCACTACGACCTCGGCAACGACCTGTTCGCGTCGTTCCTGGACCCGTACAACCAGTACAGCTGCGCCCACTTCCAGGGCACGGACGACCTGGAGGAAGCGCAGCGGAACAAGATGGCGCGGATCGCCGAGAAGCTGGCCGTCGCGCACGGAGATCGGGTGCTCGACGTCGGCTGCGGATGGGGGGGGCTGGCGCGCTACCTCGCCGAGGGGCACGGCTGCGAGGTGACGGCGGTCAACGTCTCCCGGGAACAGCTGCGATACGCGCGAGAGTTCTGCGCGGGGCTGCCGGTGACGTTCCTGGACTGCGACTACCGCTCGATCGAGGGGAGGTTCGACAAGGTCGTGTCCGTCGGGATGTTCGAGCACGTCGGCTCGAAGAACTACCGCACCTTCATGAAGGTCGTCCGGCGGTGCCTCAAGGACACGGGGATCTTCCTCCTGCAGACCATCGGCGGCAACGCCTCCGGGCTCGGCGGGCTCGACCCGTGGATGGCGAGGTACATCTTCCCGAACGGGATGCTGCCGAGCATGGCCCAGATCGCGCGCGCCGCGGAAGGGCTGTTCGTCGTCGAGGACTGGTGCAACCTCGGACCCCACTACGACAGGACGCTGATGGCGTGGCACGCCAACTTCCAGAGGGCGTGGGACCGCCTCCGCGAGCGCCACGACGCGAGGTTCAAGCGGATGTGGGAGTACTACCTGCTGTCGTGCGCCGGGGCGTTCCGCGCGAGGCGCATCCAGCTCTGGCAGGTGCGGATGATCCCCGACCCGGCCCGCTGAGGCGTCCGGGGGCCGGCCCGCGCCGGCCCCCGGGACCCGTCACCTCTTCCCCAGCTCCCCGCCCTCGTGGTAGTTCGGGTACTCGGGGCGGCGGAACTTCCTGGGAGGATTCTTCTCGAGCTCCTCCATCACGATCGCGACCGCCGCCTCGAGCTGCGTGTCGCGCCCCTCGCGCCAAGCCTTCGGGTCGAGATCCACCTCGACGTCGGGGGCGATCCCGACGTTCTCGACCTCCCACTCGCCGTCGAGGCCGTAGAGGCCGACGCGCGGCGCGGTGACCATGCCGCCGTCGAGGAGATCCGGGTAGTCGTAGATCCCGACGAGGCCGCCCCAGGTGCGCTTCCCGACGAGCTTCCCCAGGCCCGCCTTGCGGAAGTACCACGGCATCGCGTCGCCGCCCGATCCGGCCATCTCGTTGACGATCATCACCTTCGGCCCGTAGATGGCGGCGCCCGGGGAGCTCTGGTCGTGCCCCTCCCGCGTCGCGAGGAGGCTCATCACCGGCCGCTTCAGGTGGTCGATCACGTAGTCCGCGATCGCCCCGCCGTGGTTGAAGCGCTCGTCGAGCACCGCGGCCTCCTTCCCCACCTGCGCGAAGAAGAACCGGTTGAACGAGGTGTACCCGCCTCCCCCGGTGTCGGGAAGATGCACGTACGCGACCCGGCCTCCGGTCAATCGGTCCACGGCGCGGCGGTTGTCCTCGATCCACGCCCGGTACCGGAGACCCTCCTCGCTCGCGACCGGGACGACCGTGACGGTGCGCGCGTCCTTCCCCGACGGGTCCGGGCCGACCTTCAACACGACCTGCTTCTCCGCGGTGTTGGCGAGCGCCTCGTCCGGGCTCCTCGGCGGCACGAGGTCTCTCCCGTTCACCGCGAGCAGGTACTCGCCCGCCTTGACGTCCACCCCGGGCGCCGTCAGCGGGGCGCGCAGCCTCGGGTTCCAGTTCTCGCCGTCGAAGACGCGAGCGAACCGGTAGCGGCCGTTCTCGACCGCGTAATCCGCCCCCAGCAGACCGCCGGGAACCGTGTCGGGCTCCGGGATGTCCCCCCCCCCGACGAACGTGTGGCCCAGGGTCAGCTCTCCCAGCATCTCCTCGAAGAGGTAGTTGAGGTCGTCGCGCGAGGCGATCCCCTCGACGAACAGGGCGTAGCGCCTCTCGGCCTTCGCGAGGTCGAGGCCGTGGTGGTTCGGGTCGTAGACGAAGTCGCGCTCGATCCGCCACGCCTCGCGGAACATCTGCCTCCACTCGGCGCGGGGATCCACGAGGAGGTCCATCCCGTCCAGGTTCAGCGGCTTCGCGTCCTCCCCGGGCGGCTCGTCCGCCCCGGAGACGAACCAGGCCTCCCCTTGCCGGTAGAGGACCTTCTCCCCTCTCGCCGCGGCGTCGAAGGTCGACACCCCCTCGAGGAACTTCTCGGCCTTGCGCTTCTCGAGATCGAACCGGTGGATCGTCAGGGGCGGCGGCTCCTCGCCCACCGGCTCCACCGCGGGGCCCTCGGCGAGGAACAGGACCCCTTCCTTGCCTCCCTCGAGGCCCACCCAGTTCCGCGCGGGGACCGGGAGCGCGAGGATCCTCTGGGAGAGCCCCTCGAGGTCGATCGTCGTGCGCGGGGCCTCGGGCTTCCCGTCCTTCTTCCCCTCCTCCCCCTTCTCCTTCCCGGCGTCCTTCCCGCCTTCCGCCTCCTCCTCGGCCGGCTTCTCCTCGTCGCTCTCCGGCGCGAGCGGCGACTCCACGCCCCGGGCGAGCACCGCGACGTAGACGCTCCGCGTGACGGGACGGTGGATCGAAGACAGGTCGAGCCACGAGGCGGCGAGTCCCATGTCCGTGCTCGCGGCGAAGAAGAGGTGCTTCCCGCCCGCGTCGAAGACGGGGAACCGGGCGTCGCTCATGCCGTCGGTCAGCTGGACGCTCTTCCCGGCCTCGACGTCGTACGCGAACACCGCGTGGAGGAAGCTCGGGAGGATCTTC
>CAZPWK010000192.1:0-5674 GCA_964590285.1 uncultured Acidobacteriota bacterium
CTTCCCGGCGGGAGCGATCACGTACCCCGGGTCGTCGTGCACCGCCGCGTCCCGGTGGAACGCCTTCGCAACCGCCCCGAGGATCTCGGCACCCCCGGCGGGGTCCCCCGCCTCGACCCGCACGGCGCCGAGCGCCGCGAGGTTCCCTGGGAGCGCAGGGTCCGCGGGAAGGGCCGCGGCGATCCTGCGCACCGCCTCGACCGCTCCGCTCACGTCCCCGGAGTCGGCGAGGAGATAGCCGCGCTTGAGCACGACGTCCTTGCGCCGGGGCGCGAGCTTCTCGGCCTCCTCCAGGTTCCGGAGCGCCTCGCCGAGGAGCTGCGCGTCGTAGCCGACCTCGGTGCGCGAGGGGGTCCCGGGGCCGATCTTGGGGAGGGCCGCCCCGCCCGTGCGGAGCTTCTCGGCGTCGACCGCCACGTCGACGACCCTGCGCGCGTTCCTTCCCTTCGCCTGGAGGGCGTGGGCCAGCGCGACTCGGCGGTCGGGATCGGCGGGGAACTCCGTCACCGCCTCCCGACCGGCGACGATCGCCTCGTCGAGCTTCCCGCCGCGGACGAGCGCCTCGATCTCCGCCGCGGTGCGGGCCGCGAGCGCGGCGGCGGGCGCGGCGCAGGCGAGAGCGAGGACGAGGAATCGCGATGCCGTTCGCATGGGAGCCTCCTTGCCCCGACCGGAAGAGACTACCCCGCACGCCGGAGAATCTCCACCCGCGCGCCGGCCGCGGGTCCGGCCGCGCGAAACGCTGCTAGAATCGGGGCGGAGGTGGGGACCGTGGCGAGATCGATCCGGGGACCGATCGCGGCCGTCGCGCTTCTCGCCCTGGCGTCGGCCGTGCCCGCGGCCGCCGCGGCGCCTCGGCCGTCGGGGTACACCCTCGACGAGTACGTCGTGACCGTGGCGCGGACGTCGGGCTCCTTCCAGCTGGCCGCCGGCCTCGATTTCGGCGGCTCCTTCGGACGCGGCTACTGGTGGTTCGGCGGCGGGCGGCTCTCGTGGGTCCAGGGGGAGAGCCGCGGCGGCACGACGGACGCCGCCGCGCTGGGAGGCGTGCTGGGACTCGGGTTCCGCCCGGAGCGCACGGTCTCTCCGATCGCTCGGGTCGGGTTCGACCGGTGGGTGGGGAGCGACGACGCGTTTCGCGCGCAGGCCTCTCTGAGCGCCGGGGCGAGGTTCCGGGTCTCCTCGCGGCTCGACCGGCACTTCGCCATCACCTTCGAGGCGTATCGCGCGGCGCTCTACGGCGCGTCGGGCGTTCCCGACGAAGACGACTTCGGGTTCCTCCTCGGCTACTCCGTCGCCTTCCACCGGAAACGGTGAGCCCCGCCGCCCCCGCGCTCCCCGGGGTCCTCCGAAGGGGGCTGCTGCGAGGCCTCGCGACCGGATGGCTCCTGGCGCGGATCATGATCCCGGTCTCCGCGTGCGTCGCGGCGCTCCAGTGGTCCGGGGCGCTCGCGAGGGTGGGCGGCGCGCTGGCGCCGGCGATGGGGCTCTTCGGGCTTCCCGGCGAGACGGCGGTCGCGCTCGTCACCGGGGCGTGCGTCGGGGTCTACGGCGCGATCGCCGCGGCCTCGCCGGTCGCGCTGACGGCGACCCAGATGACGGTCCTGGCGCTGATGGTCCTGACGGCGCACAACCTGATCGTCGAGTCCGCCGTCCAGGGGAGGTCCGGCGCGTCGGGCCCCCGGATGGCGGCCCTGCGGGTCGCGGCGGCGGTCGCGCTCGGCGCCCTGCTCTGGCAGGTGCTGCGCCACGGCGACCCGGGGCCGCTCGTGACCGGGGGAGCGGCGGACGGCGGGAGCGCCGCCTCGGGACCCCTGGGCGCGTTCGCGGCGGCGTGGGCCGCCGGAGCGGCCGCCCTGCTCCTGAAGATCTTCCTGATCCTGGCCGCGCTCAACGTCGCGACCGAGGCGATGCGCGCCTACGGGCTGTTCGACCTCGTCGGGCGGAGGCTCGGCCCCGTCATGCGGTTCCTCGGCCTGTCCGACCGCGTCGCGTTCCTCTGGCTGACGGCGAGCGTCCTGGGGCTCGCCTTCGGGGCCGGGCTGCTCGTCGACGAGGCGGGCGAGCGCGATCGCTACTCCCCGTCCGACCTCCGCGACCTGCACGTCTCGATCGCGATCAGCCACTCGCTGCTCGAGGACACGATCCTCTTCCTCGCGGTCGGCGCGCACCCGTTCTGGATCGTCGCCCCCAGGCCGCTCGCCGCGGCGGTCGCGGTGCGCGCCGCGAGGCGGCTCGACCGAGCCGCGGCCCGCTCAGACCTCTAGCCCCACCGATCGCATGAGCTCGAGAGCGTTGCCGCGTCGGACGACGCCGGGGAGCAGGCGGTAGTCGAAGAGCAGCCGTCCGTTCTCGAGCCGGTCCTCGAAGTGCGCGTTGTCCGCGCGCGGCGCGAGACCGTCCGCGATCGCCGCGAGCGCCAGGTCGTGCGTCGTGACGAGGCCGATCGCCCCGCGGTCGAGGAGACCCCCGAGGACCGCCTCGGCGCCGGCGGCGCGGTCGTCCGAGTTCGTGCCCTCGAGGAGCTCGTCGAAGAGGAACAGCACGGGCCCGCCCTCGCTCGCGATCCCGACCGCCTTCCGGAGGCGCAGGATCTCCGCGTAGAAGCGCGACGTGCCCGCCCGCAGCGAGTCCTGGATCCGGATCGTCGCCACGATCCGGAGCGGCGACAGCCGCATCCTGCGGGCTCGGACCGGCGCCCCCGCGAGCGCGAGCGCGACGTTCGTGCCGACGGCCCGCAAGAGCGTGCTCTTCCCCGACATGTTCGAGCCGGAGACGACCAGCAGGCGGCGCTCCCCGTCGAGCCTCAGCGGGTTGCGGACGCACCGGCGGTCCGGGAGCGACGGGTGCCCGAGCCCCTCCGCGTCGAGGAGCGGACCGTCGTCGGCGATCTCGGGGAAGGGATCGTCCGGGCGCTCGAACGCGTATCCGGCCAGGGAGAGGAGCGCCTCGATCTCTCCCGCGGCGCGGATCCAGCGCCCGATCGACCGGCCGAACGCCCCGCGCCACGCCTCGACCCGGAACGCCCTCGAGGTCGTCCACATCGCGAGCGCGGCGACCGGGGCGAACAGCTGGTTGCGGCGGGCGTCGAGCAGGTCCACCCGGAAGGCGAGCCTCCGGATGCAGGCCGATGGGGGAAGCCCCTCGGCGCGGAGCTCGGCGCCGAGCCGGCGCAGCAGGGGGGACTCGAACCGCTCCCGCTCGAGCCGCCCGAGGAGCTGCGAGAGCACGCGGAGATCCCGCGCCGGCCGGTCCGAGCCCGCGACGACGCGCTGGACGCGGGACCTCAGGACCCAGGCGAAGGCCGCCTGCGCCGCGAGGGCGGCGGAGGGGAGCGCCCCGTGGATCGATCCCGCGGCCCAGGCCGCGATCAGCGCGAGGGTGGCGGGAGGCAGCCAGGAGGCGAGGAGCCCCGCGGCGCCTCCCGGGAGCAGCGGGGGGCCCTCCCCCCAGGCGGTCATCGCGTCCGGACGGATCTCCGCGCGGACGTCCTCGCCGAGGAGGGAGACGTCCTCCCGGAGGTCGAGGCGGGGCAGAAGCTCGGCGACCGCGCGCTGACGCTCGCGCACCTCGGCGGGAGGCGCGGGCCCCAGGATCCAGGAGGCCAGGGCCTCCTCCCCGGCGGCGGTCCTCGCCCGGTCGAGCCGCTCGAAGAGGGAACCCCGCCCGAAGAGGTCGAGATCGGCGGCGTACGGGTGCGCCTCGTCGACCGGAGCCGCCACCGGCGGCCCGGTCGCCTCCCAGCGCTCCTCGCCGCGCGCGATTCCGGCCTCGTGGAACGCGGCGGAGCGCAGGGCCCTCCGGAGCGACCGGTGCGCGGCCTCGTGCGCGACGACGAGCGCGACGAAGACCGCGCCCGGAAGGGCCATCCACCGCCAGGACGGGGATCCTCCCGCGCCGGTCCATGCGGCGAGGGCGAGCGCGGCCGCGACGACGACGGCGCGCGCCGCGACGAGCCGGCCGTCGCGGCGCTTGAGGCGCCGGATCTCGGACCGCCGCCCCTCGAGCCTTCGCGCGTATTCCGACTGCGGGGACGCCAACGGTCTTCCTCGTTTCCGGACCGGTCTCCGCGACTCGACTTCCCTGCGGTCTCCGATCCTCGTGCGCCCGGCGACGCCGGTCGCCGTCCCCGGACTTCGCTCAGGAAAGGGCCCGGACGGCGCGGACGTAGGCGGTCGAGAGGGCGAGGAGCCGGATGCCCATCCCCGAAGGGCGCCCGATCTCCATCTTCTCGCGGTTCCACACGACGCGCCCCAGGACGGGCACGTTCGTGTCCTCGTCGAACTCGACCCGCAGCCGGACCTCCGTGCCCGGCACGAACGGCTCGATCGTCGCGACGAACAGGCCGGTCTCCGAGACGTTGGCGGTCAGCGCGCCCGCGGTCGGCGCTTCGGTCCCGTAGCGCACGGGGAGGGCGCGCACCTTCCGCTCGGCGGGCGCGCCGGGGGCGCGCGGCCCGCGGACCGACTCGGCGGGGAAGTCCCCGCGCCCGACGGCGACGACCTCGTCCCGCCGGAGCCAACCGCGCCGGGCGCAGTGGGCGCGGACGTACTCGATCGCCTTCCGCTCCGCCTCGGCGGGGGAGGCGCCCACGAACTTGAGGGAGCCGTCCCCGCCGGGGACCGTCCACAGGACGTTCGGATACGTGAGGACGCGGGCGCGCCAGACACGCCCCGCCGGCGCGACGAGGACTCCGATCGCCTCGATCCCGTCCGGGGTCTCGACCGCGATCCGGAAGCCGGACCTCTCGGGCCCCGTGGCGAGGAGCGGGCCGGGGCAGACCGCGTCCCGGCCGTGGCGCGTTCCGCAGACCCGGCACCAGGGAGGCTCCACCCTTCTCGCTCCCTACGAGCCGAGGAACGCCTCGAACTCCTCCACGTCCTTCAGCTCGTCGCCGAGGATCTCGAGGGCGAGGGCGTACACGAGCTCGTGCCCCTCGACCTGGCGCGTCGCCTTGACGATCCTCCGGTAGAGCGCGATCGCCTTGGCCTCGCGCTCGAGATTGTGCCGGATCATCTCCCGCGGCGTCTTCCCGAGCTTGACCGGCGCGATCTTCATCGAGGGCTGCCCGCCCAGGGCGACCACGCGCTCGGCGAGCGCCTTCGCGTGCCCGAGCTCCGCCTCGGCCTCCTCGGCCAGCATCGAGCGAAGCGACGCGGAGCCCATCCCCTTCAAGAGGAGCGACTGGTAGTAGTACTGCAGGAAGGCCTGGTATTCGAGCTCGATCGCCTGGTTGAGCAAGCCGATCAGTTCCTTGTTCTTCATCGGGACCTCCTGTTCGCCCGTCCATTATGCCAGCATCCCGCGGCGCCGCGAGGCCGGGGCCCGTCCTGAGGGATAATCCGCGCGTGGCGACCTACCGGCTCGCGGTCGAGTACGACGGGACCCGCTATCACGGCTGGCAGGAGCAGAAGAACGCGCGCACGGTCGCCGGGGAGCTGCACCGCGCCGCACAGGCCGCGGGGGCCGAGGTCGTCGAGATCGGAAGCTCGGGCCGCACCGACGCCGGGGTCCACGCCCTGGCCCAGGTCGCCCATCTCCGGCTGCGCGGCGGCGTCGATCCGGGGCGCCTGCGCCTGGCGATCAACGACGCGCTCCCGGCGGACGTCCACGTCCTGTCGCTCGGCCCCGAGGCCGAACGGTTCCACGCGCGGCACTCGGCGGTCGCCCGGAG
>CAZPWK010000193.1:0-5624 GCA_964590285.1 uncultured Acidobacteriota bacterium
CTCCGCGATCGCCCGCCTCGAGCCGGACGGGCCGATCGCCCTGCTCTACTGCGGCCACGTCGATCCGGCCCTCTACGGGATCGACTTCGTGCCCGCCCCCCCCGGGCCGGTCGAGAACGTGATCGCCGTCAGCGTGAATTTCCTGGCGGGCATGAGGTACCTCGCGCCCGCGCCCGGTGGGAAGATCGCCTGGGTGGACCGCGGGCACCTCGCGTGGCTCGAGGCGCACGAGCCGGTCGAGCGCCTCGGGTCGATCTGGGTGTACGACACGAGACCCGGTGCCGGGAGGCGCCGTTGAGCGAGCTCCGGAAGCTCTGGATCGAGGGGTCCGCCGGGAGGCTCGAGTGCGCCCTGCGCGCGGCCTGCCCCGCGAGGGCGGCCGCCGTGCTCGCGCACCCCCACCCGCTCGGCGGCGGGACGATGCACCACCCGGTGATCTTCCACTCGGACCGCGAGCTCCACGGCGCGGGCTTCACGACGCTCCGATTCAACTTCCGGGGGGTCGGAGGGAGCGACGGCGAGCACGACCTGGGGCGCGGGGAGGTCGACGACGTCGCCGCCGCCGCGTCGTGGCTCCGCGGCGTCGCCCTCGGCCTCCCCCTGGTCCTCGTCGGCTTCTCGTTCGGGTCCCGGTGCTCCCTCCGGCACGCCGCCTCGGACCCGTCCGTCGCGGCCGTCGTCGCCATCGGGCTTCCGGTCCTCGTCTACGACCTCGCGGCCGACCTGCGAAGGCTGACGAAGCCTCTCGCGGTCGTCCAGGGGAGCGAGGACGAGTTCGGGAGCCCCGACGACGTGCGCGCCGTCCTGGCGGCGGCGGGGGTGGAAGCGGCCGTCTCGGTGATCGCGGGCGCCTCGCACCTCTTCCCGGGGCGCGTACGGGAGGCGGCCGCCGCGGTCCGCGCCGCGGCGGTGCGATGCCTCCCGGGGCTCGCCGCCTGAGCGCCCCAGCCGGCGGGCGCCCGCCCTACCCGACGAGCACGAGGTCGCGCTGCATCGTGCCCGCGACCTCGACCTTCC
Organism: uncultured Acidobacteriota bacterium; assembly: GCA_964590285.1. Lineage (GTDB taxonomy): Bacteria > Acidobacteriota > Polarisedimenticolia > Polarisedimenticolales > JAIQFR01 > CALMJU01. The sequence continues at coordinate 1,018 of CAZPWK010000193.1, forward strand.
CCGCGGGGGTCACGAACACGTCGATCTCGCTGCGGACCGCCATCCGTCCCGCGAGGTAGATCCCCGGCTCGATCGAGAAGCAGATCCCGGGAACGAGGAGACGCTCGTCGCGCGTCTCGAGGTTGTCGATGTTGACTCCGTTCCCGTGGACCTTGACGCCGATGCTGTGGCCGGTCCGGTGGATGAACTCGTTTCCGTAACCCGCCGCCGCCACGACCTCGCGGCAGGCGTCGTCCACCTCCCAGCCGTGAACCGGGCGCCCCGCGGCGAACCGCCCGCGCACGAACTCGAGCGCCGCGTCCCTCGCGTCGCGCACCACGCCGAAGATCTTCGAGTACTCGGCCGGAGGATTCTTGCCGGCGAAGCCGCACCACGTGATGTCGTAGTAGACGCCCAGCGGCTCGTCCTTCCGCGCCCAGACGTCCACGAGGATCGTGTCGCCCGGCTTCAGGGTATGGGCGTTCTCCCGCGTCGGCTCGAAGTGCGGGTCGGCGGGATGGTCGTTGAAGCCGACGATCGGGCTCTCGCCGTCGTTCGTCAGCCCCTCCTCGCGGAACCGCTCGACGATGCGCTCCTTGACCCCGAACTCGGTGATCGCCTTCCCGCGGCGGAGAGCGTCGTCCATCAGCGCGAACGCCTCGTCCTTGATCCTCTGGACGATCTCCCCCGCCTCGACGTGGCTCCGGTACGCGCGCTCGTCCATGACCGCCTCGAACTCCTGGACGAGGCCGGCCGACGACACCACCTCGTGGCCGAACGACCGCACGAGCTCGACGGTGCCGGCGTCGACGACCGCGACGTACGGGATCGCGTTCATGGGGGAGTACTGCATCGCGATCTTCTTCGGGCTGCCGAGCGCGGCCTTGAGCTTCTCGTGGAGCTCCCTCCAGGCCAGGAAGAACTCCTGCCGTCCCGGCAGCGGGTCGAGCTTCCGCGGCTCCACCTTGTGGGAGAGCTTCACCGGCTCCCCCTCGGCGGGAATGAAGTAGAACCACCGGCGGGTCGTCATCCCCGACGTGTCGAGGCCCAGGATCCGGTACGCCATCAGGTCGCGGTGGTGGAAGTCGCACAGGAGCCAGCCGTCCACGCCGGCGCCCGCGAGAGATCGCTGGATCGCGGAGAGGTTCATCGGAGATCCTCCGGAAATGAGGGCAACCCTACCTTCCGCCCGGAACCGTGTCAAACCCCGCGGGACCCGAGCCGCCCTCAGGGGCCGGAGCGCCCGCGGTGGAGGCGGTTCCGCTCGACGACGTCGGCGAGGGACGTGCGATCGAGGATCCTGGCGGCGGAGTCCCGGACCTCGATGAGCACCTCGTAGAACCCCGCGTGGCGCCGGTTGCGCTGCATCAGGTCCCGAAGCTCCGCGGCGCTTCCCATCGGCGCGAGCGGCCCGTCGAGCAGGCGAATCACCTCCCCGAGGGTGATCTCCCGGGGGTCGCGGGCGAGGGCGTAGCCCCCCTCGACGCCGCGGCGGCTCCGCACCCATCCCGCGCGCTTCATCAGGACGAGGATCCCCTCGAGGAACTTCCACGGGATCGACTCGATCCGGGCGATCTCGCGGATCTGCACGACCCCCTCGCCGCCATGCTCCGCGAGGTGGCACAGGGCCCGGATCCCGTACTCGCCCTTCTTCGAGATCTTCACGGGCAAACCCTCTTGAGAACGTCCTGCCGGGGCGCGCGAGGCGCTCAGGCCGCGGCGGGAGACTCCCGGAAGAACGCCTCGACCGCGTCGAGAAAGTCCTCGGCCGTCGCGAGCGACTGGATGCGCGCGCGCAGATGCCGCCCCCCGGGAAGGCCGTGCGTGTACCAGCCGGTGAACGTCCGGAGCTTGTGGATCGCGTGCCGCGGCTCCTCCTCGGCGACGACCGTCCGAAAGTGATCGAGGATCAGGTCCCGGCGCTCGGCCATGCCGGGCTCCCGCGGCGTCCCGCCCGCCAGGGCGTCCGCCGTCTGGCGGAAGATCCACGGGTTCCTCATCGAGGCCCGGCCGATCATGACCGCGTCGCACCCCGTTTCCCGAAGCATCCGGACCGCGTCCTCCGGCACCCGCACGTCGCCGTTTCCGACGACCGGGATCGACAGCGCCTCCTTGAGTCGGGCGATGTGGGCCCACTCGGCGCTTCCGCAGAACCCCTGCTTCGCGGTGCGCGGGTGGAGCGCGACGGCGTCGGCCCCCTCCCCCTCGCAGATCCTCCCCAGCTCGACGAAGCCGAGCCGGCCGTCCCGCAGGCCGGACCGGAACTTCACGGTCAGCGGGATCCGGATCGCGGCCCGGGCCGCCCGGACGATCTCGCGGGCGAGGGAGAGGTTCCCCATCAGGCCGCACCCCGCGTTCCCCTTGACGACCTTGTTCGCGGGGCACCCCATGTTGACGTCGCAGACGTCGGCCCCGAGCGCCTCGACCTCCCGCGCGGCCTCCGCCATGCGGCCGGGATCCGACCCGTAGATCTGGATGGAGATCGGCCGCTCCTCCTCGGCGAACCGCATCCGGTCCCGCGTCCGGTCCCTCTGGCGGCTCAGGGCCTCCGACGAGACGAACTCCATCGTGACGAGGCCCACCCCGCCGATCCTCCGGAGGACCCTCCGGAACTGCCGGTCCGTGATCCCGGCCATCGGGGCCAGGACGAGCGGGGGATCGATGGCGGAAGCGCCGAGTCGCAGCATGCCGTCCGTGGTCCCAGCGCCGCCGCGCGGCGCTCAGCGCCCCCGGAACCTCGGGGGCCTCCGCTCCTCGAAGGCGCGGAGGGCCTCCTCCCGGTCGTCGGTTCCGAGCAGGGTCTCGTAGCACTCTTGCTCGAACGCCAGGGCCTCCGCGAGCGGCAGGTGCATGCCGCCGTCGATCGCCCTCTTGGCCTGCCGGACGGCGACCGGCCCGTTGCCTGCGATCGCCTCCGCGAGCCGCCGGGCCTCCGCGTCGAGCCTTTCCGCCGGGACGATCTTGTCCGCGACGCCGTCGGCCAGCGCCTCGGCCGCGGAGAAGGCCCGCGCCGTGAAGATCCACCGCTTGGCGCGCGCGACCCCCGCGATCCGGGGGAGCCTCTGCGTTCCGCCGCCGCCGGGCAGGACTCCGAGGGCGGTCTCGCGGAGGCCGACGGTCGCGTCCTCCGCGAGGATGCGGAGATCGCACGCGAGCGCGAGCTCGCAGCCCCCGCCCACCGCCGCGCCCCGGACCGCCGCGATCGACGGGAACGGGAGATCGGCGACGGCGGCGACGGCGGCCTGGAGCCGGGCGACGAACGCGCGCACCTCGTCGAGGCGCATCCCCTTGCGCTCCTTGAGGTCGGCCCCGGCGCAGAAGTGCCTCTGCGAGGACCGGACGACGAGGCAACGGGCGTCGCCGTCGCCGGCGAGACGTCGGGCCGCCTCCCCCAGGTCGTCCACGAGGTCGAATCCGAGGGCGTTGACCGGCGGCCGGTCGAGCGTCAGCGTCCGGACGCCGTCCTCGGTCGCCTCGATCCTCACGTACCGGAGTTCCGACATCGCCCGTCCCTCGCCCCCGCGGGCCCCCGAGCGTCCGGCCCGCCGCGCGGGGGATTATAGCGGATCGGAGGCCGCGGATCGGGAGAGGAGGTGCGCGAGCCCCTCGCAGGTCAGCGCCTCGCCGCGCTCGCGGCGAGCACCTCGCTCGCGGCCTGGATCAGGTCGCGGATGTCGAACGGCTTGTGGACGACGGCCGCGATCCCCTTCCGGCGGGTCTCCTCCTCGTCGAGGCTCATGCCCCAGCCGGTGACGAGCGCGACCGGGAGGCCGGGACGGACCTCTCCGATCCGCTCCGCCACCTCCCAGCCCGACATGTCGGGCATCCCGAGGTCGGTGAAGACCATGTCGTACTCGCCCATCGCCAGCAGCCGCAGCCCGTCCTGTCCGGAGGTCGCCGTGTCGACGGAGTGACCCTCGCCGGCCAGGACGTCGCGGACGACGTCGCCGACCTCGGGCTCGTCGTCGATGACGAGGATCCTTCCGGTCCGCACGAGCTCGGGCAGGACCGCCCCGTCGCCGCCCTTGTGGAAGACCTCGTCTCCGGGAACCGGGAACTCCAGCGTGAAGGCGGTCCCCTTGCCGAGCGCCGACTGGACCTCGATCTTCCCCTCGTGCCGGCGGACGATGCCGTAGGCGACGCTCAGGCCCAGTCCCATCCCGCGGATCCCCTTCGTGGTGAAGAACGGATCGAAAAGCTGCCTCCGGATCTCCTCGGTCATGCCGACTCCGGTGTCGGCGACCTCGGCGACGACGGAGCCCTCCCTGGGGCGGCAGGCCACGCGCAGCCTTCCGCCCTGGGGCATCGCGTCCACCGCGTTGAGGATCAGGTTGGTGAACACCTCGCGCAGCTCGGCGGGATTGCCGAGGATCGGCGGGACCGGAGCGGTGTCGGTCTCGACCCGGACGCGGTCGATCAGCGCGTCGAGCGATGCGTCCCGGTAGTTGCCCCAGTTCGAGTCGCCATCGCCGCGCGCGTTGCGGCCGTGGAAGAGCGGCTGCATCAGGAAGATCGCATCGGTTGCCGCCCCTCCCCAGCCGAGCATGTAGAGGCTGGTGTCCATGCGCTGTCCCTTGGCCAGGAACTGGGTGAAGGGGAGCGAGTTCACCTTCATGCGGAAGCCGGCG
>CAZPWK010000194.1:0-5565 GCA_964590285.1 uncultured Acidobacteriota bacterium
TCTCCGCGTAGGCGCGGCGCCCCCGCGCGCTCCCCGCGTCGAGCAGCCGCATCTCCCCGGATTCCGGATCCCGGGCCGCGACGAGCCCCCCCTCGGGCAGGACCGTCTCCCGCGGATCCGACACCAGGAGGGCGACGACGTCGTGCTTTCTCGCCAGGACCCGGAGCGGCCGCTCGTATCCCCGCGCCTGGAAGTCCGACACGAGGAAGACCACCGCGCGCTTCGTCACGACGCGGCGGAGCACCTCGATCGCCCCGGCCAGGTCGGTGCCGCGTCCCCGGGTCTCGAGCGCCACCAGGTCGCGCAGGACCCTGAGCGCGTGCTCCCGCCCGCGCCGCGGCGGCACGAACCTCTCGATCCGATCGGTGAAAAGGAGGAGCCCCACGCGGTCGTGGTTCCGGATCGCCGAGAACGCCAGGAGCGCGGAGACCTCCGCGGCCAGCTCCGCCTTCTCGCCCCGTCCGGTCCCGAACCGCTGCGATCCGCTGGCGTCGACCGCCAGGACGACCGTCAGCTCCCGCTCCTCCGTGAACTTCTTGACGAACGGGTGCCCCATCCGCGCGGACACGTTCCAGTCGATGCTCCGCACGTCGTCGCCGGGCTCGTACTCCCGCACCTCGGCGAACTCCACCCCCCGCCCCCGGAACACCGAGTGGTAGGCCCCCGCCAGGCTCTCGTCCACGACCCGTCGGGTGCGGATCTCGAGCCGGCGGACCCGGCGCAGGATCTCCTTGGGGGTCACGGGACCTCGACCGCGTCGAAGACCCGCTGCACGAGCTGGTCCGCCGTCACCGACTCGGCCTCGGCCTCGAACGAGAGGATCAGGCGGTGCCGGAGCACGTCGTGGCCGACCGCCTTGACGTCCTCCGGCGTCACGAACCCCCTCCCCCTCAGGAACGCGTGGCCGCGCGCCGCCGCCACGAGGTACAGCGTGGCCCGCGGCGAGGCGCCGTACTGGACGAGGGGCTCGATGTCCAGGCCGAAATCCTTGGGGCGCCTCGTCGCCTGGACCAGGCGCACGGCGTAGTCGCGGACGCGATCGTCCACGTAGATCGCGAGCATCGCCTCCCGGGCGCGGTCGAGCGCCTCGAGGTCGACGACCGGATGGGCCGCCGGCTCCTCGGCGGCGCTCATCCGATCGAGGATCCGCCTCTCCTCCTCCGCGCTCGGGTAGTCCACCTTCAGCTTGAGCATGAAGCGATCGACCTGCGCCTCGGGGAGAGGATAGGTCCCCTCCTGCTCGATCGGGTTCTGCGTCGCGAGCACGAGGAAGGGGACCGGGAGGGGGAACGTCGTGTCGCCCAGGGTGACCTGGCGCTCCTGCATCGCCTCGAGGAGGGCCGACTGCACCTTCGCGGGGGCGCGGTTGACCTCGTCCGCCAGCACGAAGTTCGCGAAGATCGGCCCCTTGCGCGGGGCGAAGGTGCCCTCCTTCTGGTTGTAGACCAGGGTGCCGGTCAGGTCGGCGGGGAGGAGGTCGGGGGTGAACTGGATCCTCTGGAACGACCCGCGCACGGCCGACGCGACCGAACGGACGGCGAGCGTCTTCGCGAGCCCGGGCACCCCCTCGACCAGGATGTGGCCCCGCGCAAGGAGGCCGATCACCATCCGCTCGAGCAGGTACCGCTGTCCGACGATCACGTTCCGGACCTCGGCCAGCAGCCGCTCGACCGCCGCCGATTCCCGCTGGACCCGCTCCTGGATCGCCTGAACCTCTTCGTGCATCCCGGTCCTCCGTCCCGCCCGCCGGCCGCGAAGCCGTTTAGTCGTTGCGAACAAAGCACTTAAGGCGACGCGCCATTCTAGGCCCAACCCCCGGCCCTGTCAAACCGCCGTGAATTTCGGAAACGGAAACCTATATTTGCCGGGGCGGCGCGGGCGCCGCCGCCCGGATCGCCACGGAATTTCGCCCTCGGGGGGACGGCTCGAATGAAAATGAAGCTCGGGGCGGGCTTTCTCGTCGTCACGTTCGCCTGCACCGCGTGCGCGGTCCTCGTCCCGCTCGTCGAGCCCGATCCGTTCTGGGGGATCGTCCTCGTCGTCTGCTGCGATCTCGCGATCGGCCTCGGCGCGGCGTCCTTCGTGGCCCACGCGCTCACCCGGAGGCTGCGCCTCCTCGCTTCGACCGCCTCGGTCATCAGCCACGGCGACCTCACCCGCCGCGTCGACGTCGCCGGGGCCGACGAGACCGCGGAGCTCGCCCGCTCGTTCTCCGCGATGATCGAGAGCCTCCTGACGGTCGTCCTCGACGTCCGCGGCACCGCCGAGCACGTCCACGAATCCGCCGTCGCCCTCTCGCGCGCCTCGGACGAGATGAACGCGGCGACCGAGGAGATCGCCGCCGCCGCCGAGAGGATCGCGAAAGGAGCCGAGCAGCAGGCCTCGCAGGTGGCGCAGAGCGTCTCGACGACGCGCGCCCTCGCGCTCGCCCTCGACCGGATCGCCGGGAGCGCTCGCGAGGCGGACGCCGCGGCCGGCGGCGCCGCCGCGCGGGCGGCCGACGGCGAGGCCGACACGCTGCGCGCGTCGGAGGGGATCGCGGCGCTCACCCGAAACGTCGCCGCGGCCGAGGCCGCGGTCGAGGGGTTCCGAAGCCAGGCGGACGAGATCGGCAAGATCGTCGCCTTCATCACGTCCCTCTCCCACGAGACCCACATCCTCGCGCTCAACGCCGAGATCGAGGCCGCGCGCGCCGGGCAGGACGGCCGCGGTTTCGCCGTCGTCGCCGAGGAGGTGCGGCGCCTCGCGGAGTCCGTCTTCGAATTCGCCGGGCAGATCTCGCGAATCAGCGACGAGATCACGGAGGGGACGGGGCGGGTCGCCCTCGAGATCCGCGAGAGCCAGGACGCGGCCCTCGCGGCCGGCACGGCGGTCGAGAGGGCGCGCGCCTCGTTCGAGACGATCCGGACCGCGACCCGGGAAGCCGCCAGGACGGCCGCGGAGATCTCCGCCCTGACCGACGGACAGCGCGCCGCCGCCCTGAGCGTCGTCTCCCTGCTCGAGGGGGTCTCGACGATCGCCCGCCGGAACGTCGAGGGGACCGAGGAGGCATCGGCCGCCACCGCGCAGCAGAACGCCTCGATGCAGCAGATGGCGCTCTCGGCCACGCGCCTCGCCCGGGCCTCCGATCAGCTTCGCGACGTGATCTCGATCTTCAAGGTCGGCTGACCCGATGCCCGCGCCCGAGGCCCCGGCCGGATCGGCCCGCGCCCCGGGCGGGAGCCGCGTCCTCGTCTTCGGCTCCGGGCGACGCCGCCTCGCCCTCGACCTCGCCGACGTCTCGGGGCTCGTCGAGGCGGGGAGCGCGGTGCCGGTCCCGCTCGCGCCGGACTTCGTCGTCGGACTCCTCGACCGGCGCGGGAGCGTTCTCGCCGTGCTCGACCTCGCCCGGCTCCTCGGCGACGGGGGCGGCCCCCCGGCCCCCTTCGTCGTCCGCCTCGCGCCCCCCTGGGACCACCTGGCGCTGCAGGTGACCGAGCCGGTCCGGATCGCAAGGCCGGGGGAGGAGCGTGAGGCCGAGCCGCTCGAGGCGTCCTCGCTCGTCGCCCGCATCCAGTCCGCCCTCCCGCCGGCGCGGAGCTGAGCGATGGACCTCGCGCGCTACCTCGGGCTCTTCGTCGCGGAGGCCCGGGAGCACGTCGAGCGGGCGCGCGCCGCGGCCGGGACCCTCGACGCGGGCGAGCCGGCGCCCGACGCGAGCCGGGAGATCCTCCGGCACGCGCACTCGATCAAGGGGATGGCCGCTTCGATGGGCTACCCCTCGATCGCGCGCCTCGCGCACGCGGCGGAGGACCTGCTCGACGCCGTGGCGCGCGCGCGCCGGGCGCCCGAGCGCCGGGAGAGGGAGCTCCTCCTCGAGGCCCTCGACGGCCTCGATGCGATGGTCGGCGCCGCCGAGCGCGGCGAGAGCGCGCGGGAGCCTCGCGACCTCGAGCGCTCCCTCCGCTCCCGGGCCGCGGAGATCGGCGCGTTCGCGCCGCGGGCGAGCCGGGAAGACGCCGTGGGAGAGGGGCCGACCGTCTCCCCCGCCCCGCCCCGTGTCCGCGTCCGCGCGCGGATCGAGGCGGGCCCGGCCGCCGCCTCGGCGCTCCGCGCGGCGGGGATCCTCGGCGGCCTCTCGGCCTTCGGCCGCGTCGTGGCGACCGATCCGCCGGCGGCGGCGCTCCGCCTCGGCCGCTTCGACGGCGCCCTCGAGGCCGAGATCGAGACCGCGACCCCGCCCGCCGAGATCGAGCGCGCGCTCGCCGACGCCCCGGGCGTCGAGTCGGCCTCCGCCGAGCCCGCTCCCCCGTCCCCCAAGGCGGCGGAGCCGGAGCACCGCGACGCCTTCGTCCGCGTCCCCGCCGGGCGGCTCGACGCGCTCCTCCGCGCCTCCTCCGACCTGATGGTCGCCCACGGGCGGGCCCTGCCGGATCTCGCCCGCTCCATGGAGCCGGGCGCGCGCCAGGCGTTCCTGCGCTGCCGGTCCATGCTCCGCGCCCTCCACGCGGAGATCGTCGAGATGCGCCTGATCCCGTTCGAGGCGGTCGAGGAGCGCTTCGAGCGCGGCGTGCGGGATCTGGCGACGCGTCTCGGGAAGAGGGTCCGCCTCGAGATCGCCGGCCGCGAGGTCCGGCTCGACCGCTCGGTGCTCGACGCGCTCGTCGATCCCCTCCTCCACATGATCCGGAACGCCCTCGACCACGGCATCGAGCCGCCGGCCGAGCGCGAGGCGTCGGGGAAGGATCCGGTCGGTCTCCTCTCCCTCGAGCTCGAGCGCAACGGCGAGGAGCTGCGCATCTCGGTCCGCGACGACGGGCGCGGCATGGACCCGGAGCGCCTGCGTCGGGCCGCCGTCGAGCGCGGGCATCTCTCCGAGGCCGATGCGGCGCGCCTCGACGACGCCGCCTCGCTGGAGCTGATCTGCCTCCCCGGCGTGTCGACCGCGACCTCGCTGTCCGGGGTCTCCGGCCGGGGCGTCGGCATGGACGTCGTCCGGAGCGAGATCGAGCGTCTCGGCGGAAGGATGGCGATCGCCTCGGAGACCGGCCGCGGGGCGACGATCTGCGTCCGGATCCCGCTGACCCTCGCCGTGGTCCCGACGCTCCTGGTCCGCTGCCGGGCCGAGACGTTCGCCCTTCCGATCTCGACCGTCTCCCGTCTCGTTCCCCTCGACGGGAAGTCGGCGCGGGACGCGTCCCTCCCGCCGACCCTCGTGCGGCTCGCGGAGAGGCTCCGCCTGCCGGCGCGCGACCGAGAGGAACGCGGCCCGGCGATGGCGCTCTGCTGCTCCGCCGGGGAGCGGGAGCTCGGAATCGTCGTGGACGAGGTCCTCGGGAGGAGGGACGCCCTCGTGCAGCCGCTCCGCCCGCCTCTCTCGGCGCTCCGCGAGTACTCGGGGGCGGCGCTCCTCGACGACGGCTCGGTCGCCCTGCTCCTCGACCCGGCCGCGCTCTGAGGGAGGTCCGCCTCAGCCCAGGTGCTTCTCGAGGAGCCTGCGGATCTGCTCCTTGGACGCGGCGCCGACCGCCTGATCGACGACCCGCCCGTCCTGGAACACCATGAGCGTCGGGACGCTTCGGATCC
>CAZPWK010000195.1:0-5522 GCA_964590285.1 uncultured Acidobacteriota bacterium
GGCGGCCGGAATTCACCGTGGGCGCTTGCCGTCCGGATTCGGACGGGACGGCGGAAGCCCCGCTCGATTCTTCGACAAGGGAGAAACGATGCGGCTCCGGAACGTAGCCATCGTCGCCCACGTGGACCACGGGAAGACGACGCTCGTGGACGCGCTCCTCTGGCAGAGCGGCGTCTTCCGGGCCAACCAGGACGTTCGCACCCGCGTCCTGGACTCGAACGAGCTGGAGCGGGAACGCGGGATCACGATCCTCGCGAAGAACACCGCCGTGTACTACGGCGAGACGAAGATCAACATCGTGGACACGCCCGGGCACAGCGACTTCGGCGGGGAGGTCGAGCGAGCGCTCAAGATGGTGGACGGCGTGATGCTTCTCGTGGACGCGTCCGAGGGCCCCCTTCCCCAGACCCGCTACGTCCTCCGGAAGGCGCTCGAGGCCGGGCTCCCGTCGGTCGTCGTCGTCAACAAGATCGACCGGCACGACGCGCGGCCCGCCGAGGTCCTCAACGAGATCTACGACCTCTTCATCGACCTCGACGCCAGCGAGGAGCAGCTCGAGTTCCCCGTTCTCTACACGAACGCCAAGGCGGGAACGTGCCGCACGGATCCGGACGGCGAGGACGGCGACATGCGTCCCCTGCTCGACGCGCTGGTGGCCGACATTCCGGCGCCCGGCGGCGAAGGCGATGGGACGCTCCAGCTCCTGATCGCCAACCTCGATTGGTCCGACTACCTCGGCCGGATGGCGATCGGGCGCATCTTCTCGGGAACGGCGCGCCGCGGCGAGACCGTCGCGGTGCTCCGGGGCGACGGCCCCCCGTTCACGACGAAGATCACGAAGCTCTTCACGTTCGACGGGCTCGACCGCGTGGACGTGGAAGAGGCGCGGTGCGGGGAGATCGTCGCGGTCGCGGGTGTCGAGGGGATCTCGATCGGCGACACGATCACCGACGCCTCGAGACCCGCGGCTCTCCCCCCGCTCCACGTCGACGAACCCACCCTGTCCATGATCTTCTCGATCAACACGTCCCCGTTCGCGGGGCGCGAAGGGCGCTGGGTCACCACCCGGAACATCAAGGAGCGGCTCGAGAAGGAGCTGCTCACGAACGTGTCGATCCGCGTCGAGCCGACCGACTCCTCCGACGCGTTCCTCGTCGTGGGGCGCGGCGAGCTGCAGCTCGCGATCCTGATCGAGACGATGCGGCGCGAGGGGTTCGAGCTCGGCGTCGGGAACCCCGAGGTCCTGACCCGCGAGGAGAACGGGGTCCGGATGGAGCCGGTCGAGTCGTTCGTGGTGGACCTGCCCGAGGCGTTCATGGGCGTCGCGATGGAGAAGCTCGCGATGCGCAGGGGCAAGATGGTCCGCATGGTCAACCACGGATCGGGCCGGGCGCGGCTCGAGTTCCGCGTCCCGACCCGCGGTCTCATCGGCATCCGCTCCGAGCTGCTCACCGACACGCGCGGCACCGCCGTGATGAACCGGATCTTCGAGGGCTTCGCGCCGTGGCACGAGGACATCGTCCGCCGCACGACCGGGGCCATCGTCGCCGACCGGGCCGGCTCCACCACCGCCTACGCGCTTTCCCATCTCGAGGACCGCGGCGAGCTGTTCGTGGGCCCCGGCGAGGCGGTCTACGAGGGGAGGATCGTGGGCGAGAACTCGCGCCCCGAGGACATCCCGGTCAACGTCTGCAGGACCAAGAAGCTGACCAACATGCGGGCCTCGACGGCCGACGAGGGGATCCGGCTCACCCCGCACCGCATCCTCAACCTGGAGCAGGCGATCGAGTTCATCGGCGCCGACGAGGTCGTCGAGGTGACGCCCGCGGCGATCCGCCTCCGCAAGAAGGCGGTCCAGGCCGCCCGGCGGGCGCCCCGGCAGTAGGAGATCGGGGAAATCGGGGACAGCAACCGGATATCCGGAGCGGCGCCGGTTCGATCAGGCGGGGCCCGGTGCTCGACGGGAAGGAGACGAGGCCGGTTTCGAATCGTGAACACCCTGTTTCTTCCGGCCCGGTTTCCTCGGCTGCAGGACCCGGCCGAGGCGCCTTTCGAGGAGGCTCACGAACTCGGCCGACCCGGACGGTCGACCCGTCGAAGTGTTCGCCCGGATCACCGCGATCCTCGGATCACCGATCCCCTCGAGGAGCCAGCGGCTCCAGTCTTCGATCCGGCCGGGGAACGGCCGGTCCGCGGAGAGCAGCGGATCGGAGGTGCCGAACACGTGCGCCGGGGCGCTCGACCATGCGTACTCCTCGGGGCGGGCGACGATTCCCGCTCGCACCGGGTTCAGTTCGACATAGCGGGCGCCGGACCAGAGGTGCCGCTCGTCCAGCGGAGTGGAGTAGAACCGGTTCGCCCAGAGATGGCCGGTCCAGCCACGGCGCTTGTTGACCGATCGGGAGTAGCGCCGGTGCGCGGCGCCGAGCGCGCGGGCCATCGAATCCCGCCGTTCCCCGGCGACGATCAGGTGGACGTGATTGGGCATGAGGCAGTATGTCCACACACGGAGACCGGCCTGCGCCGCCGCGACCCTGAGGATTTCCAAGTAGCGGAAGCGATCCTCTTCGTCGAAAAAGATGCTTTCCCGGTGGTTGCCGCGATGCGTCACGTGAAACGGGCAGGACAACGAAACGACTCGTGCGATGCGCACCATTCGTACGATGCCTTTCGCGAGGCTCGGGACGCGGCAGAGTACTCCACGACCGGGCTTGGCGGCTGCGGCGCCGTTGAGATAAGTTTCCGCCTCGGGACACGAGCCGGGCGGATCGAAACTCGGTTGCTGTCCCCGGATTCCTGGAGTCTCCGATGCGCCAAGACGACGAACGCCTCGACCCGGCCGAGCCCGATCCCGACGAGGACTTCGCCTCGATGCTCGAGGCGTCGCTCAGGCCCCGCGCGTTCGACGAGGGACAGAGCGTCGAGGGGACGGTCGTCTCCATCGCGGACGACGTGGCCTTCGTGGACGTCGGGGGGAAGGGGGAGGCGGTCATCGACCTCGAGGAGCTGCGCGGCGAGGACGGCGCCCTCGAGGTCGCGGTCGGCGACCGCGTCGCCGCGATCGTCGTCTCGACCGCGGGCGGCCTCAAGCTCTCCCGGAAGCTCGCGCGGGGCGCGGCCCTGAGGGAGCAGCTCCAGGACGCCTTCCGCGCCGGCCTCCCCGTCGAGGGCAAGGTCGAGCGGGCGATCAAGGGGGGATACGAGGTCAAGATCGCAGGCCAGCGGGCGTTCTGTCCGATCTCGCAGATCGACATGGCGTACACCGAGGACCCGGCGGCGCACGAGGGGAAGGTCTACGCGTTCCGGATCCAGGAGTACCGGGAGGGGGGAAAGAACCTCGTCGTCTCCCGGCGCGCCCTCCTCGAGGAGGAGGCGGCCGAGAAGGCCGAGGAGGTGCGGCTCTCGATCGTTCCGGGCGCCGTGCTGCGCGGGCGGGTCGTGTCGGTCCGCGAATACGGCGCCTTCGTGGATCTCGGCGCCAACGTTCAGGGGCTGCTGCACGTGTCGGAGATGAGCTGGTCGCGCGTGGCGAGCCCCGGCGACGTCGTGAAGCCGGGGGACGAGATCGAGGTCCAGGTCCTGCGCGTGGACGAGGCGAAGAGGCAGATCGCCCTGGGGACGAAGCAGCTCCAGGACGACCCGTGGTCGAAGGCGGAGGAGACCTTCGCCGTCGGCCAGGTCCGGGAGGGGCGCGTCACCCGCCTCATGCACTTCGGCGCGTTCGTCGAGATCGCCCCCGGGATCGAGGCGCTGGCGCACGTCTCCACGTTCCCGCCGACGGGCGCCTCGGAAGGCTGGAAGGCCTCCGTGCCCCCGGGAACGACCGGGGCGTTCGAGATCCTGAGCGTGGACGCCGGCAGGAAGCGGATCGGCGTGGCCCTCGTCGAGGCCGGCTCCTCGCGCGCGGAGGGCGCCACGGCGAGGACCGAGATCGTTCCCGGCGCCCGCCTCCGGGGCAAGGTCGAGCGGCACGAGAGGTTCGGAGTGTTCGTGTTCCTCGCGCCCGGCCGCACCGGCCTCGTCCCGCTCGAGGAGACCGGCGTCGACAGGGAGGCCGACCTCAGGAGCGCGTTCCCCGTGGGCGGCGAGGTCGAGGTGATCGTCCTCGACGTCGAACCCGACGGCCGCCGGATCCGCCTGAGCCGCAAGGCGGCGCTCGAGGCGCAGGAGAGGAGCGAGGCGCGCGACTACGCGGACCGGCAGAGCGGTCCCGGGCGGGCGGAGGGGTTCGGATCCCTCGCCGACAAGCTCCGGGACGCGCTCCGGCCGCACGGGAAGTGAGGCGCGCGCGGGCCGCCTCCGGAAAGGAAGCAATCATGCCCTTCGCCCGTTTCGACCTCCACGCGGACCTCCTGAGAGGGGTCCGCGAGATGGGCTTCCTGCGGCCGACCCCGGTCCAGGAGCGGGCGATCCCCCCGGCCGCCGAGGGGCGCGACGTCCTGGCGTGCGCCATGACCGGCAGCGGGAAGACGGCGGCCTTCGTGCTGCCGATCCTGCACCGGCTCATGAAGAGACCCAGGGGAGCGACGCGCGCCCTGGTCCTGACCCCGACGCGCGAGCTGGCGGCGCAGATCCAGGCCCACCTGGAGCAGCTGGCCGTGCACACTCCGGTGACCGGGGCCAGCGTCTTCGGAGGGGTGGGCATGGGGCCGCAGGAGCACGCGTTCCGCATCGGAGCGGACGTCATCGTCGCGACGCCGGGGAGGCTTCTCGACCATCTGCGCCGCCCGTACGCGCGGCTCGACAAGCTCGAGATCCTCGTGCTCGACGAGGCCGATCGCATGCTCGACATGGGGTTCCTGCCCGACGTTCGCCGGATCCTGCGTCAGATCCCGGCGAGGCGGCAGACCCTGTTCTTCTGCGCGACGATGCCGCCGGAGATCGCCACCCTCGCGCGGGAAATGCTGCGGGATCCGGTGACGGTCGCCCTGCAGCCGAAGTCCGCTCCCGCCGTGGGGATCACCCAGGCGGTCTATCCCGTCCCGCGCGCGTCCAAGCCGGCGCTCCTCCTCGGGCTGCTCGAGCGGGACGTCGTCGCCGACGCCATCGTCTTCACGCGCACCAAGCATCGCGCGAACCGGCTGGCGGAGTTCCTGGAGAGGCGGGGCGTCCCGACCGGCCGGATCCACGGGAACCGGAGCCAGAAGCAGAGGACGGCCGCGCTCGAGGGCTTCAAGGCGCGCCGGCACCGCGTTCTCGTGGCCACCGACATCGTGGCCCGCGGCATCGACGTCGAGGCCCTCGGCCACGTGATCAACTTCGACGTCCCGGCCGATCCCGACTCCTACGTCCACCGCGTGGGGCGCACCGCGCGGGCGGACGCCACGGGGGACGCCTTCACCTTCGTCTCTCCGGAGGAAGAGGCGGACCTCCTGGCGATCGAGAAGGTGCTCGGAAGGAAGCTGCCGCGCGTGATCCTCCCCGATTTCGACTACGGCGCGGCGGCGGCGGAGCGCCCGGCGCCCGCCGCCCCACGGGGCCGGCCTCGCGCGGCGGCGCCCGGCCGGGCGCGGCCGGGCCGG
>CAZPWK010000196.1:0-5497 GCA_964590285.1 uncultured Acidobacteriota bacterium
GCGTTGATCACCCGGGAGGAAGCCGATCGCCTGCGCGAGCAGCTGTTCGACGCGCTCGCGGAGGACACGCGAAACGCCGAGCGTCTCCTGTCGCGCCTCGACTCGATCACGCAGGAGACCGGGGTCTCCGCCCACGCGGCTCTCCTCCTCGTGCTGACCCAGCTCGCCTTCGAGGACGGCCAGGCGCGGGCGCACTGGGAGGGGATCCTCGCCCATAGGCGAAGGATGACCGAGGCGCTCGGGCGGGACGCCGGGCTCAGGGTCGCGCTGCTCGACTACTTCCTGAACGTCAACCGAAGGCTCGCCCAGCCGATCCTGATCGACCTCGAGCTCTTCGAGGACGAGCAGAGGACGGCCGCCGTGGACGTGCTCACGGGCCTCGCCAGCGAGCGGGCCTTCCGGTCGGAGGTCCAGGGCGAGCTCCGGCGCGCGAAGCGGTACGGCCTCTCCGTGCCCCTGGCGCTGTTCGACCTGGACGACTTCGCGCGGGTCAACCGCGAGTTCGGGGATCTGGTCGGCGACCGGATCCTCCGCGAGACCGGAATCCTCCTCCGCAACAAGATCCGGGACATCGACGTCGTCGCCCGCCCGGGCGAGGACGAGTTCGCGCTGATCCTCCCGGAGACCGAGCGAAACGGGGCGCTCCTCGTCGCCGAGCGGTTCCGCTTCGAGGTCGAGTCGCACTTCCGGAAGCGCGAGGTTTCGGGCCGGCCGGTCGGGATCACCGTCTCGGGCGGCGTCGCCTGCTACCCCGACGACGCGAGGACGCCGGAGGCCCTCCTGGAGAGGGCCGCCCAGGCTCTCTACCGGGCGAAGGCGGAGGGCAAGAACGCGGTCCAGGCCTGGAGCCCCGAGCGTCGCCGCTTCCTGCGCTTCGAGGTCGATCCCGTGCGGGTCGAGATCGAGGTCGTCGCCCCGCGGCTCCCGGGGCCGGCCGTCGCGCGGAACCTCTCGCGCAACGGCATCGTGTTCCGGAGCCCCGAGCCGGTCGACGTCGGCGAGGAGATCGAGATCCGCGTCGGGGGCGGGCTCGGAGCGGCCTCCGAGACGACGCGCCTCAGGGGACGAGTCGTACGCCTCGAGGAGATCCCCGAGCCGCTCCCCGGCGACGAGGAGGAGGCGCCGGCCCTCGCCGCGCACGAGAGGTTCGACGTCGGCGTCGCCTTCGACCTGGACTGGGGCGACGGCGAGGGGGATCTTCTCGACTTTCTGGAGAAGGTGCAGGCCGGGCGTGGCCTGGACCGTCCGTGATGCGCCTCGTCGCGATCGACACCTCCACGTGGTGGGGCGCCCTGGCGCTCGTCGAGGGGGGCGGCGCGTGCCCCGCGGCGCGGACGGTCGCCGAGGCCGGCCTCCTCGTCGGCGACTCGCACGCGGCGCACCTCCTGCCGATCCTGGAGCGGCTTCTCGCCGAGGCGGGCTGGCCCGTGGAGTCCGTGGACGCTTTCGCCGCGACCCGCGGGCCCGGGTCGTTCACGGGGATCCGCGTGGGCCTGGGGACCGTGCGCGGGCTCGGGCTCGCCTCCGGGCGCCCCTGCCTCGGAATCGGGACCCTGCGGGCGATGGCCGAGGCGTTCGGACCGGCGGAGAGCGACCGCGTGCCTCTTCTCCCCGCGGGGAGGGGAGAGGTCTTCGGGGCCCGCTACGACCCGGCGTCGAGCCCGCCGGTCGAGCGCGCGGCGCCGTGGCTGGGTCCTCCGGCCCGGGCGCTCGAGAGGGAGCCGGGAGTCGCCGAGCCGGTCGTGTTCGGGACGGGCGCCGACGCGGCGGCGCTGGCCGCGGCCGGGCTCCGCGGGACCGTGCGGCGCTCGCCGACCTCGGTGGCGGCGGCCGCGGGGCGGCTGGCCCTCTCGCGGCTGGCGGGAGGGGCCCGCGACGGGGACGGGCTGTCGCCCTGCTACCTGCGGCCGCCGGACGCGGAGGTCCGGGGAGCCCTTTGACCGGGCGGGGCCGGAGATGAGGGACGGGCGCGGGGACCTCCGCCGGCGATTCGAGATCTCGCCGATGCGCGAGCGCGACCTCGACGGCGTGCTCGCGATCGAGGAGGCGTCCTTCCCGGTTCCGTGGAGCCGGGAGAGCTTCCGGTTCGAGATGCGCGAGAACCCCTACGCCGGGAACGTCGTCCTCAAGACGTCCGGCCTCGTCGTCGGCTACGCCTGCTTCTGGATCCTCGACGAGGAGCTCAAGATCAACAACATCGCGATCCACCCGGACTGGCGTGGGCGGAAGCTGGGGAAGCGGCTCCTGCGCTACCTGCTGGACCTGGGGCGGTCCGAGGGATGCGCCGAGGCGGCGCTCGAGGTCCGCCCCTCGAACGAGGTCGCTCGCGAGATGTACCGCCGGCACGGCTTCGAGGAGGTCGGGCGCCGCAAGGGATACTATCGTGACACGCACGAGGACGCGATCCTGATGGTCGCAAAGCTCGCGCCGGAGGAGGAGAAGGGATGAAGGTGGACCGGGACGCCTGGCCGTTTCTCGGCGTGCTGGCGGTTGCGACCGCCGCAGCCGCCTGGTGGTCGCCCTGGGCGGCGATCGCGCCCGCGGTCCTCCTCGTCTTCGTCGCCCGGTTCTTCCGCGACCCCGAGCGGAGAGCGGCGGACCGCCCCGGCGAGCTCCTGAGCCCCGCGGACGGCCGCGTGATCGCGGCGGGCCCGGAGCGGATCTCGGTGTTCATGAACGTCTTCGACGTTCACGTCTGCCGCAGCCCCTGCGCGGGCCGGGTCCTGTCGGTCGAGCGCAGGGCCGGCAGCTTCGTCTCCGCGTTCCGGGACTCGGCGTCCGAGCACAACGAGAGGACCGAGATCGTGGTCGAGGGGGAGCGGGGGCGGGTCCGGTTCGTCCTCGTCGCGGGGCTCGTAGCGCGGCGGATCGTCTGCCGGGTCGCGCCGGGGGCGGCTCTCGAGGCGGGGGAGCGGGTCGGCCTGATCCGCTTCGGCTCCCGGGTCGACCTCGACCTCCCGCCCGGCGCGTCCCCGCGCGTGCGGATCGGCGACCGGGTCGTCGCCGGAGAGACCGCCGTCGTCGCGCTCCCGGCCGCGAATCGGTATAGTTGACGGACCATGACGGAACCGGATCGGTCGCGATCGCGGCGGGAGAACCGGCGCTTCCGGCGGGGCACGTACATCCTTCCCGCCTGTTTCACGGTCGCCAACCTGTTCTGCGGCTTCTTCAGCCTCGTCGAGGTGTCCCGCGGCCGGTTCGATCGGGCCGCCGTCCTGATCGTCGCCGCGGCGATCCTCGACGGCCTCGACGGGCGGATCGCGAGGCTGACGAACACGACCTCGGAGTTCGGGCTCCAGTTCGACTCGATGGCCGACATCGTCTCGTTCGGCGTCGCGCCCGCGTTCCTGGCCCACCGCTGGGCGCTCCTGCCGCTCGGGCGGCTCGGATGGCTGACGGCGTTCCTGTTCGTGATCTGCGCGGCGACGCGGCTCGCGCGGTTCAACATCCAGCAAGGCTCGGTGGACCGCCGCTGGTTCGTCGGCCTCCCCTCGCCTCCCGCCGCGGTGTCCGTCGCCTCGGTCGCCTTCGCGTTCCCGGAGATGCTGCCGGAGCGGTGGCTCTCGGCGGGCTTCGCCATCCTGATGGCGGCCGTGGCGCTCCTGATGGTCAGCCGCGTGCGGTACCGCTCCTTCAAGGACCTCGACCTGAGGAACCGCCGCTCGTACACGGTCGTGCTGCCGATCGCGGCGGGGCTCGTCGCGGTGATGACCCACCCGAAGGGCGCGCTTCTCGTCGGGAGCGCGACGTACCTGGTCTCCGGCCTGGTCTCTCTCGCGTTCTCGCTCGCCCAGCGCAGGGGGCTGCGCGCCGCGGTGCGGCGGGCCGATCCCCGCGAGGTTCCCGAAGATGGCGCGGAACGAAGCTGACGGCTCGGGCCCGGCGCGCGTGGCCGTCGTCGGAGCGGCGACCGCGGCGGGCGCGCTCGTTCGCGACGCGCTCGCGGCGTACGGCGTTCCGGGCGCGAGGGTGGACCTCTTCGGAACGGCCGCGGGCGAGGCCGTCCTGAGCGAGTACGCCGGAGAGGCTCGGCTGATCCAGCCGGCGGACCGGGACGAGGTCGGCCGCCACCGGATCGTCTTCCTGTGCGAGGTGTCGAAGCCGGCGGCCGCGATCGCCGCGCTCGCGGGACCCGGGCGGCTCGTCCTCGACATGACCGGCGCGTACGGCGGCCCGGACGGCGGGCCCCTGGTCGGCTCCTCCGCCGGTCCGGACCGGGAGGGGGACGGGGGGCTCCTCCAGGTCGCCCACCCCCTCTCGATCGTTCTCGCGGACCTCCTCGGCCCCGTCGACCGCGCGTTCGGCCTCTGCGGCGCCACGGCGGTCGTCCTGAGACCGGCGGCCGACTTCGGGGAGGCGGGGATCGAGGAGCTGCGCGAGCAGACCTTGCGGCTCCTGCGATTCGAGAGGACGCCGCGAGACGTGTTCGGCGGCCAGCTCGCCTTCAACGCGATCCCGCAGGCCCGGCTCCCGGGCGACGAGCCGGGCCTCGAGCGCCGGATCGCGGTCGAGGTCGCCTCCCTCCTCGGGTGGCCCGAGGAGAGGCTCGCGCTCCGGTGCGTCGCGATCCCGGTCTTTCACGGCCACGCGATCAGCCTCAGGCTCGACCTCGCCTCCGCCTCGACCGTCGACGGCGTCCGCTCGGTCTTCGGCGCGAATTGCGGCGTGCGGCTCGCCGGCGCCGGCTCGAAGTGGACGCCTCTCGGCGCGCCGGAGGACCGGCGGACGGACGTCTGCGAGATCTCCGAGGACGGCCTGGGCGGGTACTGGATCTGGGCGATCGCGGGCGCGGCCGGCCGGGCTTCGGCCGAGCGCGCCGTGAGCGCCGCCGCGGCGGTGCTGGACATGGGCGCCACGGAGGGGAAGCGATGAGGAATCTCCGGCTCGCGACGGTCCTGGGGCTCGCGGCGGCGCTCGTCCTCCCGGGGGGGGCGTACCGCGCGCAGGAGGATGCGCCACGGGCGGCCACGGCGCCGGGCGCGGCGGAGGCGCTCGAGGCGGCGGTGACGGTGGAGAAGACCCTCCTGCAGGAGGACCTCGCGAGGTTCGAGAAGGCCTCGGCCGAGCGGACCCGGTCGGCCGCGAGGCTCGAGGACCTCTACGCCGCCCTCGACGCCGCGCTGCTCCGGGAGGACGCGCAGGCGGTCCAGGCGATCGACGAGCTCTTCCTGCAGATCGACCAGGGGGAGCGGGAGCGGTCCGCCCTCCTCGCGGCGGAGCGCTCCCTGCTCGAGCGGATCCGCGAGCGCATGCACCGGATCGACCTCCTCGACCAGCAGGTCGACGATCTCGAGGCGCGAGCGGCCGAGGCGGCGGGCCCGCTCACCGCGCGGTGGGACGTCCTGCTGCTCCCGACCGGCCAGCGCGGCTCGTTCGTCCTGCTTCAGGCCGGGACGATCGTCAGCGGCACCTACGTGCTCGAGGGGGGCTGGAGCGGGAGCCTCCGCGGAACGCTCGTCAACCGGAAGGTGTACCTCGAGAGGATCGACTCGAAGCT
>CAZPWK010000197.1:0-5451 GCA_964590285.1 uncultured Acidobacteriota bacterium
CCGGCGTCATCTTCTCCGGCAGCGGATGCAGAAACGCCGGCACGCCCGGCTCCACCTTCTGCGCCGGCTTCAAAAAATCGCCCCGCGTCAAAAGGTTCGTCATCCGCCGCTCTTCGCGCTCGTTCCCCTCTTCCTGGTCCCCCTGTTCTATCTCGGAGTCTCGGCCGCCTGGGGGAAGGCGGGCCGGTACCTGGCGATCCTCGCGGGGTACGCGTGGGTCCAGATGGTCCAGGTGCTGAAGGGGTTCCTGATGCTCGCCGTCGGCTCGACGAGGGACTCGATCGGCGTCCAGGAGGTCGAGGGCCTCGTCAAGTCGAACCTCGGCGCGCTTCTGGATCCGGAGACGGCGAGCAGGACGCTGTTCTCGATCGCGTCGAGCGTGGACGTCTTCGAGATCTGGGCGGTCGTGCTCGGCTCGATCGCGCTCTCGAAGACGACGCGCCTGAGCCCGAAGGGCGCCGCCGCGACGGTCGTCGGCCTCTGGGTCGCCTGGGTCCTCGTGAAGGCGGGATTGGCGGCGCTCGGGTCGGCCTTCGGCGGATAGAGAGGCTTCGTTGTCGATCGCGAGGAAGGTCCTCTTCGTCCTCGTCGCCGTGGGAGTCCTCGGGGCGATCGCGGCGTTCTCGATCCTGTCGAAGCGGGCCGTGAAGGGCCAGGAGGTCTACCTCGCGCAGGCCGAGAGGAAGGACGTCGTCGCCGCGGTCACCGCGACGGGACGGATCGAGCCCCGCACCAAGATCAACGTCCAGTCGCCCGTCATCGGCGAGATCGTGGAACTGCCGGTGAAGGAGGGGGACGCGGTCCGGAAAGGGGACCTCCTCGTGCAGGTCGACCGGGAAACGTACCGTTCCGAGGTGGACCGCCTCCGGGCGAACCTCCGCATGGGGCGGATCGCCGTGGAGCAGCAGGAGGTGGCCCTCGAGAGCCTTCGCCGGACCTTCCGCCGCAACGAGGCGCTGTTCCTGGACTCGCTCGTCCCGCTGCAGGTCCTCGAGGACGCCGAGCTCGAGGTCCGGTCGGCCGAGATCAACCTCAAGAGCCTCAAGGAGCAGATCTCCCAGTCCCAGGCGAGTCTCACCAAGGCCGAGGACGAGCTGCGCAAGACGACGATCGTCTCCGCGATCGACGGCATCGTGACGCAGCTCAACGCGGAGATCGGCGAGATGACCCTCACGGGGACGATGAACAACCCCGGCACCGTCATCCTGGTGGTCTCGGACATGAGCGAGGTGCTCGCCGAGGTGGACGTCGACGAGAACCGCGTCGTGCAGGTCCGTCCCGGCCAGCCCGCGAGGGTCGTGGTGGACGCCATCGGCGAGTCGCGCCCGTACCGGGGGACGGTCACCGAGATCGCGGGGACGGCGCTCACGAGGCCCGGGCAGCAGTCGCTCGTCTTCCCGGTGAAGATCCTGCTCGAGGATCCGGACCTGAGCCTGAGGCCCGGCATGACCGCGAAGGCTCGGATCGAGGCGCAGCGGGCGGACGGGGCGGTGACGGTGCCGATCGCGGCCGTCCAGATGCGTCCCAGGCGCGAGGTCGAAAAGGTCCTCGCGGCGCGGAAGAAAAAGGAAGGCGCGGCGGATGCCGAGCCTCCGCCCTCCGGGAGCGCCTCGGCCGCGGATTCCGGCCGCGGCCCGGGCGAGCCCGGCGCCCCGGAGGCGGAGGCCGCCGCGTCGGAAGAGAGGACGAAGGGGCTCGAGGCGACCGACCGGCAGGAGATCGTCTTCAAGGTGGTCGACGGGAAGGCCGTGGTCGTCCCGGTCCGGACGGGCATCAGCGACGAGTCGGACGCGGTGGTCCTCGAGGGGATCGAGGAGGGCGACACCGTCGTCCAGGGGCCCTACCGGGCGGTGAAGAGGCTCAAGGACGGGGAGGCCGTGCGCGCGGCCGGCGAGGACGGCGCCGCCAAGGGCGAGGACGGGGACTCCGGAGTCAAGATCGAGGCGGACTAGCCTCGAGGCGAGGGACGCGTCATGGACGGGCTGATCTCCCTGACCGACATCGAGAAGATCTACGAGATGGGCCAGGCCCAGGTGCGGGCGCTGGACGGCGTTTCCCTCGAGATCCAGCGGGGCGATTACCTCGCGGTCATGGGCCCGTCCGGCTCGGGCAAGTCCACGCTCATGAACCTGATCGGCTGCCTCGACACGCCGACCTCCGGCTCGTACCGCCTCAAGGACCGGGAGATCAGCGCCCTGGGGGACGACGAGCTCGCGAGGATCCGGAACCGGGAGATCGGGTTCGTCTTCCAGACGTTCAACCTCCTCCCCCGCGCGGACGCCCTGCAGAACGTGGAGCTGCCCCTCGTCTACTCCGGGATGTCCCGGCGGGACCGCCGCGAGAAGGCGAGGCGCGCCCTCGAGGCCGTCGGGCTCGGCGACCGCATGGGACACCGGCCGAACGAGATGTCGGGCGGGCAGCGCCAGCGGGTCGCGATGGCGAGGGCCCTCGTCAACGAGCCCTCGATCCTCCTCGCCGACGAGCCGACCGGGAATCTCGATTCGAAGACGGGCGATGAGATCATGGCGCTGATCGATCGCCTCCACCGGGAGGGGAACACGATCATCCTCGTCACGCACGAGGACGACCTCGCGAGGAGGGCGGACCGAGTGATCCGGCTCCGCGACGGCCGGATCGTCAGCGACTCGCGCAACGGCGGCGCGGGGGCCTGAAAAGGGCCGCGCGCCGTGCTCCTCGAGAACTTCGTCCTCGCCCTCCGATCGCTCTGGACGAACAAGATGCGGTCGTTCCTGACGACTCTCGGGATCGTCATCGGGGTCGCCGCGGTCATCGCGGTCGTCTCGCTCGTCCAGGGCCTCAGCCATGTGATCACCGAGGAGATCGAGAGCCTCGGCTCCAACTCGGTCGGCGTCTCCCCGCACCGCCCGCCCGGGAAGGAGGGGGAGAAGCTCGGCCGCATCGAGCTGACCGTGGAGGACGGGGAGGCGCTGCTCCGTGGGGTCCCGCTCGTGGAGGCGGTCGCGCCGTTCCTCCAGCTGGGCGCGCAGGTCAAGGCGGGGGAGGAGTCCGCGCTGTACCCGGTCGTCGGGACGACGCCGATCTTCCAGGACCTCCGGGACTACTACGTCCGGGACGGGCGGTTCTTCAACGAGGTCGACGACCGGGAACGGCAGGCGGTGTGCGTGATCGGCCACGGGGTCATCAGGGACCTGAAGCTCGCCGCGCGGCCGGTGGGGCAGGAGCTGCTGATCCAGGGGAGGTCCTACCGGATCGTGGGCGTGATGGAGCCGAAGGGGCAGCTCCTCGGACAGGACATGGACAAGTTCGTGCTGATCCCCTACGGCACCGCGGTGGCGATGTACGGGCACGAGGCGTCGCGGGAGAACACGGCGCTTCTCGTCCAAGTGCGGACCGCGGCCGACGTGACGCGCGCCACCGACGAGATCGAGAACTTTCTCCGGATCCGCCACCGGCTGCGCTCGGACCAGCCGAACGACTTCGAGCTCACGTCCCAGACCCAGATCCTGAAGTCCTTCAGCAAGTTCGCCAACGGCGTGACGTACGTCGTGGCGGGGGTCGTCTCGATCGCGCTCCTCGTCGGCGGGATCGGGATCATGAACATCATGCTCGTGTCCGTGACCGAGCGGACCCGCGAGATCGGGCTGCGGATGGCGGTCGGCGCCCGCCGCTCGCACATCCTGGCCCAGTTCGTGATCGAGGCGGTCGTGCTCGCCCTCATGGGGGGGCTGACCGGCATCCTCCTCGGGGTCGGGCTCGGCGTGCTCTCCGCGCGGATGATCCCCAACTGGCCCGGAGCGTTCGTGCCGGTCTGGGCGATCGCCCTCTCGTTCGGCTTCTCCTCCTTCGTCGGGCTCTTCTTCGGGATCTACCCGGCCGCCAAGGCCGCCCGCCTCGATCCGATCGAGTCCCTCCGCTACGAGTGACCGGACCGGGCGCCGCGCCCGGGGCGGCTTTTTGACAGCCCCGGGAGACGGGGATAGATTCGAAACGGGCCGGAGGGAAGCCGTGGACTCTGCCGCCGGTTGGACCGGGAGCCTGTTCCAGCGATACCTCGAAGGCGGGCTGGCGATGCACCCGATCACCGCGTGCTCCCTGGTGGCGGCGGCCGCGATCGTCTACAAGCTGCTCGTATTCCGCCGCGTGCGGAGGGGAGGAGGAGGCCTCGCGCTGCAGGTGCGCGCGCTCCTCCTCGACGGGCGCGTCGCCGAGGCCGTGGACGCCTGCCGTCGCGACGGCGGCCCCGTCGGCCTCGTGCTCCGCGCGGGGCTCGTCAAGCACGGCGCGTCGCGCGAGGAGATCGAGCGCGCGATGGAGAGCGTCGCCGCGGGCGAGATCGGCCATCTCGAGCGCTATCAGGGACTCCTCGCCGGGATCGTCGGCTTCGCCCCCCTCCTCGGCTTCCTCGGGACGGTCTTCGGCATGATCGGCGCCTTCGACCGGATCGCGGAGCAGGGACTCGGCCATCCCGGCCTCGTCGCGCAGAGCGTCTCCACCGCTCTCCTGGCGACCGCCTGGGGGATCCTCGTCGCCGCGGTGACGAAGCCGTTCCACGACTGGTTCGCGTCGCGGATCGCCTCGTGCGCGAGGAACCTCGAGATCGCCTCGGGCATCCTGCTCGAGACCTTCCACGAGATGGAGCGGATGGGGACCGCCGCTCCGAGGTGACGGGGGGCCGTCCGGTGAAGCTCCGCGTTCCGACCTCGCTCGCCCCGGCGCCGCCCCCGGCGGCGCTCGCGGCGCTCGCGGCGCTCGCGGCGCTCTTTCTCCTCCTCGTTTTGGCGCGCGGGGCGGACGGCGCGCGGGTCGATCTCCCCGCGTCGCGCACCCGGGCCGACGCCGGTCGCGGGGCCGCGTGCGTCGTCCTCGCCCCGGACCCCGCCGCGCCGCCGGGGCGGGACGCGCCCCGTCTCGCGTTCTCCGACGGGGACTCGCCGAGCCGCCCGCTCGGGGCGGCGACCGACGTCTACCTCGCCGCGCTCCGGGTCCTCGACGCGGATCCGGGGCGGCCGTTCGCCGTCCGGGCCCGCGCGGGAGTCCGCTACGCCCTCGTCGACGACGTGATCGAGCAGCTGCGGAGGGCCGGCGTCCGGGAGGTGACGCTCCTGACCCGGGCGGCCCCGGAGGAGGCGGCGCCGTGAGGATCGGCAGGGTCCGTCTCCCGGGCGCCGAGGTCCCCGCGGCGGCGCTGGCGGGAACCGCGCTCCTCGCGCTCGTCTCCGCCGCGACGATCGGCGCGCTCTCCGAGGAGCGGGGGCTGAGGATCGGGATCGCGCAGGGCGGCGAGGGCCCCCGGCTCCTCTCCGAGGACGCCGTCTTCGTCGCCGTCCTCCCGGACGGGTCGCTCCTCGCGGACGGGGAGCCTCTGGCCCTGGCGGGCCTGCCCGGGAGGATCGCGCGTGACGGGCGTTCGGCGCTCGTCGTCGTGGGCGCGACGGAAGAGACTCCCTTCGAGGCGGTCGTCGCGGCCCT
>CAZPWK010000198.1:0-5439 GCA_964590285.1 uncultured Acidobacteriota bacterium
GGACGGCGAGGTCGTGGTCTGCGACGACGCCTCGTCCGACGGGACCGCGGAGGCGCTCGCGGGCGAGTTCCCGTCCGTCCGCGTCGTGCGCCGGGCTCGAAACGGCGGGTTCGCGAGCGCCGCGAACGACGGGATCCTCTCCGCACGGGGCCGGATCGTCGTTCTGGTCAACAACGACGTGGAGCTCCGCCCCGGCTGCCTGCCCCGGCTCGCCGAGGCGCTCGACCGGGAGCCCTCCCTGTTCGCGGCCGTCCCCAGCCTCGTCCGGGTCCGCACCGGCGTCGAGGAGTCGACGACGCGGATCCGGTGGCGCCTCGGGGTCCTGTCGACGTCGATCGGGGAAACCCCCGCGGATCCCCCCGACTACGCCTGCGGCGCCGCCGTCGCCTTCCGCCGCGACGAGACGCTCGCGCTCGGCGGCTTCGACCCGCTCTACGCGCCCTTCTACTGGGAGGACGTGGATCTCTCGTTTCGCGCCCGGCGCCGGGGCGGCTCGATCGCCCGGGTCGAGGGGGCGCGCGCGCTGCACGACCACGGCGGAACGATCGGCTCCCGCTTCGATCGAGACCGCGTCGCGCGAATTTACGAGCGCAACCGCCTGATCTTCACCTGGAAGAACCTGCTCGACCCCGCCCTCTGGCGGCGCCACCTCGCGCTCCTCCCCTGCAAGCTACTCTGGGACGCCGCCGCGCATCGGGCCTTCCTGCTGGGCTTCCGCGACGCGCTGCGGATGCGGCGAGAGGCGTTCGCGGCGCGCCGCGTCGAGAGATCCGTCCCTCGCCCCGTGGCGGACCGGACCCTGCTGCGGCTGTGAGCCCCGGAGGAGACTCGGCGCACGCCCGGCCCCGCCTCGCCTTTCTCCCGGGAAAGCCTATGTTAATATCGCCCGGTCCGGGCCGACGAGGGGAGCCGTTTCGGTGAGCGACTTTTTGCAGGGGAAGACCGTCCTCGTCACCGGGGGGACCGGCTCCTTCGGCAACGCCTGCGTCGAAACCCTCCTCCGCGATCGCGCCCCGGCCAAGGTGATCGTCCTCAGCCGGGACGAGCTGAAGCAGTCCGAGATGGCGCGCCGCTTCCCGAGTCCGCGCGTCCGCTTCTTCCTCGGCGACGTCAGGGACCGCATCCGGCTGCATCGAGCGTTCGACGGAGTGGACGTCGTGATCCACGCCGCGGCGCTCAAGCAGGTCCCGGCGGCCGAGTACAACCCGATCGAGGTGATCCGGACCAACGTCAACGGGGCGGCGAACGTCATCGACGCGGCGCTCGACGCGGGCGTCGAGCGCGTCGTGGCGCTCTCGACCGACAAGGCCGCGAACCCGATCAACCTGTACGGCGCGACCAAGCTGTGCGCCGACAAGCTCTTCGTGTCGGCGAACAGCTACGCGGGGCGCAAGAGAACGCGGTTCTCGGTGGTGCGGTACGGAAACGTCGTGGGGAGCCGGGGGAGCGTCATCCCCTTCTATCTCGAGAAGCGCTCGACGGGCGTTCTCCCCGTGACCGACCCTCGAATGACCCGCTTCTGGATCACGCTGCCCCAGGGGGTCGCCTTCGTGCTGCGGGCGGCGGAGCGGATGCGCGGCGGCGAGATCTTCGTTCCCAAGATCCCCTCGATGCGGATCGTGGACCTCGCCCGGGCGATCGCCCCCGAGTGCCGGATCGAGGTGGTCGGGATCCGGCCCGGCGAGAAGCTGCACGAGGTGATGGTCCCCGAGGACGACGCCCGCCACACCCTCGAGTTCGACGACCACTTCGTGATCCAGCCCTCCTTCCCCTGGTGGAGCGCGGCAGGACTCGGCGAGCAAGGGGGCGCACCCTGCCCCGAGGGGTTCCGCTACTCGAGCGACACGAACGCACGGTGGCTCTCGGAAGAAGAGCTGCGGGAGATGCTTCGCGATGACGGGGCGGGCCTTCCTGCCGTACGGCCGTCAGACCGTTGACGACGACGACATCCGGGCGGTGGTCGAGGTCCTCCGCTCCGACTGGCTGACCCAGGGGCCGGTCGTCGAGCGTTTCGAGAGGTCCCTCGCGGACCTCTGCGAGGCCGAGCATGCCGTCGCGGTGTCGAGCGGCACCGCAGCGCTCCACCTCGCCGCGCTCGCCGCCGGCTTCGGGCCGGGGGACGTCGTGATCACGACCCCCCTGACGTTCGTCGCGACCGCGAACTCCGTCCTCTACGTCGGGGCCGAGCCCCGCTTCGCCGACGTCGACCCGGAGACGCTGAACCTCGATCCCTCCGCCCTCGAGAGGGTCCTCGACGATCCCGCCCGGAGCGGCCGGGTCCGTGGGGTCGTTCCGGTCCACTTCGGAGGGCTGCCCGCCGACCTCGAGCGCATCGGCGCCGCCGCCCGGGACCGCGGGCTCGTCGTGATCGAGGACGCGAGCCACGCGCTCGGGGCGGCCTGGCGCGACGGCGACCGCCGCTGGCACCCGGTCGGCTGCTGCGCGCGCTCCGACATGACGACGTTCAGCTTCCACCCGGTCAAGCACATGACGACCGGCGAGGGAGGCGCCGTGCTGACGAACCGCTCCGATCTGGCGGATCGCCTGCGGAGGCTCCGCACGCACGGGATCGAGCGGGATCCCTCCCGCCTCGGGCGCGCGGACGGACCGTGGTCGTACGAGATGCAGGAGCTCGGATTCAACTACCGCATCACGGACTTCCAGTGCGCCCTCGGCCTCGCCCAGCTCGGAAGGCTCGAGGTCTGGCTCGACCGCCGGGCCGCGCTCGTCGCCCGCTACCGGGCCGCCTTCGCCTCCGAGCCTCGAGTCCGCTCCGTGACCGTCCCGTCCTGGGCGCGTCCCGCCTGGCACCTCTTCACGGTCGAGCTCCCGGCGAGGGACGCGGCCTACCGTCGGCTCCGGGAGCGAGGCATCGGCGTCCAGGTCCACTACCTCCCCGTCCACCTGCATCCTTATTACAGGAAGCTCCTCGGGACCCGGGAGGGAGACTTCCCGGCCGCCGAGGCCTACTACCGCCGCGCGCTGTCGCTCCCGCTGTTCCCGGCGCTCGCGGACGCCGACGCGGACCGCGTGATCGAGGAGGTTCTCGCCGCGGTGCGGGAGACGGCATGACGCCGGCCGGGCCCGGGATCGTCATCCAGGCCCGCGTCGGCTCGACGAGGCTTCCCGGGAAGGTGCTCGAGAAAGTCCGGGGACGCACCCTCCTCGCCCGCCTCCTCGATCGCCTCGGCCGCTGCCGCGCGGCGACGAGGATCGTCGTGGCGACTCCCGAGGGGGACGCCGACGCCCCCGTGCGCGACGAGGCGGCGAGGCACGGGGCCCTCGTCTTCGCGGGGAGCGAAACCGACGTGCTCGCCCGATACCTGGGGGCGGCGCGGCGGCACCGGATCGACCCCGTCGTGCGGATCACGTCCGATTGCCCGCTGCACGACCCGGTCGTGGTGGACGAGGCGGTCTCCCGCTTCGCCGCCCTCGAGGCGGAGGGGCGCCGCGTCGACGTCGTCACGAACGCCCGCCCCGGCGCCCGCACGTACCCGCGCGGGCTGGACGTCGAGGTGGCGTCCCTCGGAGCCCTGGAGGACGCGGACTCCCGGCTCGCGCCCGACGCGCCGGATCGCGAGCACGTGACCCGGTACCTCTACCGGCAGCCGGCCCTGTACCGGGTGGACGATCTCAGGCTCCCGCTCGACCTCTCCTTCTTGCGTTGGACGGTGGACACCGCGGAGGACCTCGAGTTCGTCCGGGCCGTCTGCGAGGAGCTCGAGCCCGAGGACCCGCGATTCGGGTTCCTCGACGTGCTGGCCCTCCTCGGCCGCCGCCCCGAGCTCGTCGCGATCAACGCGGGCGTCCGGCAGAAGGAGACCTGATGGCATCTCGGGGCGCGCCCGGCGAGCTCACGCGGCGATACGCCGCGAACACGCTCGCCAACGGCGGGCTGCGCGTCGTGTCGGCGCTCGCCTCGCTGTGGGCGGCCCGCGAGCTCGTGGAGGCGCTCGGGGCCGCCGGGTTCGGCCTCGTCACGCTGTCGGGATCGCTCGTCGGCTACCTCTCCTTCCTCGGCCTCGGCCTCCCGGCGGGTCTCGTGCGGCAGGTCGCCGAGTACCGGGGCCGGGGCCTCGACGCGCGCGTCCGCGGGCTCGTGCGGATCGCCTTCGGCCTCTTCTGCGGGGTCGGGGCGGCGGCGGCCCTCGCGCTCGCGCTGTTCGCGAGCCTCGGGGGCGCCCGCGTCCTCGCCCTCTCCCCGGGAACCGAGGACCTCGCCCGGACCGTTTTTCTCGCGACCGCCGCCGTCGTCCTCTTCTCCTGGCCTTTCTCCGCCTTCTCGGCGACGTTGACCGGAATGCAGAAGGTGCCGGTCCTCGCGACCGTCACCGGCGTCGCCGCGGCGGTCTCCGCGGTCGCCTCGGTCGTCGCGGCGCGCGCCGGAGCGGGGCCGGCGGGAGTGGTGCTCGCGACCGGTGTCGTCGTCGTGGTCTCCGGCGCGGTCCACGGACTCCTCGTCCGCCGGGAGATCCGGCGTCGCCCCGCCGGCGCCGAGCCGGCCCGGGACGTCCGCGCGGAGATCCGGCCCCTCCTGTCCTTCGGGCTCTGGGCGCTCGCCCTCGAGCTCGCGTCGGTGCTCATCTACCAGACCGACCAGATCCTCCTCGGCGTCTTCGTCTCCGTCGAGAGCCTGACGGCGTACTACGTCGTCGCCCGCCTCCACAACCTCGTGCGCGAAGGGAACGGCGTCCTCGGGGCCGCCCTCTTCCCCCTCCTCGCCGAGGAGCACGGCAAGGGGAACCCCGCCGCCGAGGAACAGGTCTTCTACCGGGGGACGCGCTACGCGGCCGCGGTCACGGTCCCCGCGACCCTCGCCGCGATGCTCCTGGCGGGGCCGTTCCTCAGGATCTGGATGGGCGACGCGTACGCTCCCCTCGCTCCCCTCGCGCAGGCCTTCCTGTCGTACTGGCTCGTCGCCGCGCTGACCTCGACCGCCGGGCAGGCCGCCCTCGGCCGGGGCGACTCGGCCGTTCTCGGGAAGATCGCTCTCGCCACGGCGATCGTGAACGTCGCCGTCAGCCTCGCCCTCGTGCGGCGGTTCGGAATCGCGGGCGTCGTCGCGGGAACTCTGGCGGCGTACGCGCTGGCCCTTCCCGCGCAGGTCGCGATCCTGTTCCCGCGCCTCGGGATCTCGAGACGGAGGTTTCTCCGCGAGGTGGTCGCCCCGGTCTACGGGATCTCGGTCCCCGCGGCCGCCGCCTGGTGGGCGATCCTGCGATGGGGCGTCCCCGCGCCGCGAGGCGTCCTCTCGCTCGCCGCGCTCGGCGCCGCGATCGTCGGCTCGTGCTGGGCCGCGCTCTGGTTCGCGGCCGTCGATCGTCGCGACCGCGAGCGTCTCGTCGCGGGCCTGAGGCCGCGCCGGAGCGCCCCTTGAGCGCGGCGCCCACCCGGGCGTTCCTCCTGACCGGGGGCCGTCTTCCCGACGCGCGTCGGGCC
>CAZPWK010000199.1:0-5121 GCA_964590285.1 uncultured Acidobacteriota bacterium
CTCAACGCGCCCCCCCGCGCCCCGCCCTCGCCGCGGGCCGCCGGGCGCCTTCGGCCTGCGCGGCGAGGCACTCCTCGGGAACGAGGCGGTCGAAGGCGACCCCGATCCGAAAGCCGGACCGGGGGCCCGACGCCGACTCGATGCGGACGACTCGGCCCGGGACGTCCCAGCCTTCGGATCGCGATCCCTCCTCGCCGCGCCCCAGGTGGATCCTCACGGGCGACGCCGGCGGGAACGGGTCCGCGGTCTCGAGAAGCACTCCGCTCCGGCTGACGTTGACGGCCGTCGCGCGGAGCGCGCCGCCCTCCCCTTCCCCCTCGACGCGCACCCTTGCGCCCCCGCGGGCGGGGAAACGGACCCACCGGCGTCTCTCGTGGTGGAAGAGCGTGATCCGGTTCTTTCCGGCGCGCTTTGCGAGGTACAGCGCCTCGTCGGCGCGCGAGACGAGAACGTCCGGATCGAGACCGTCCTCGGGGTACGTCGAGATCCCTCCCGAAACCGTGATCGGCACCAGCCTTCCGCCCGTCGGCTCCGAGGCGAATCTCGACTCGACGCGGGTTCGGATCCGGGCCGCGACCGCGTGGGCGCCGAGCCGCTCGGTCTCGGGGAGGATCAGGGCGAACTCCTCGCCGCCGTAGCGGCAGGCGACGTCCGCCTCCCGAACGCACCTGCGGATGAGCCGGCCCACGTTCTCGAGCGCGAGGTCGCCGAACAGGTGGCCGAACGCGTCGTTGATCCGCTTGAAGTCGTCGATGTCGAACATGACGAGCGAGAGGCCGACCCCGTAGCGGCGGCTCCGGCGGACCTCGCGGTCGAGAGCGTCGCGGAAGAACCTCCGGTTGTACAGGCGCGTCAGGGGGTCCGTGCAGGCGGACTTGGCGGTCCGCTCGAATTCGGACATCTCGACGATCTTCGGGTTGACGAGCCGCCGGTCGACGTTCGACAGGTAGTCGATCGCCGCGACCCGGAGCCCCGGGTCCCGGCCGAGGGAGCCGGTCAGCCTCTCCCTGTGCCGGAGCACCTCCCCGAGCAGGTCCCGGGCCTCGCCGTCCGGAAGATCGAGGTGGGTCAGGAGCCGCACCGTCTCGGCGAACGACGGGATCCCCTCGAGCGCTCCGATCTCCCGGATCCGGTTCAGCCACCGGTCGGGCTCCGGCCGGTCCGTGCGCAGGAGCGCCGCCAACCGTTGCCGAGCCCGCTCGCCCACCCGTGATCCCTGCACCGCGACACCCCCGCCGATCCCCCGGCCGGGACGGCGTTTCCGTCGCCTCGGCGCGCATCGTAACACGGACGTGGCGGCGGGCGGCCCGCCCATCGGGGCCCGGGATCGGCCGCCCCGGGTGAAAAACGAGCGCCGGGGTGAAACCGCGGAGGGGCCTCGAGCGTACCAACGGTCCCGGGTGGAGGGTCCCGATGGCGGCTGCAGGACGAGACGTCCCGCTCGCGAAGCCGGCCCCCGGCCGTGTCGATCCGGCCGTATCGGCACCCGCACGCGCGTCGGAAGTGCGGTCGCCCGCGGACGAGGAGCTGGTGGCGCTGGCGGTTGCCGGGGACCGCACGGCGTTCGAGGCGATCGTCTCGCGGCATCAGCGCCCGATCATCAACTACCTCCACCGACTCACCGGCGCCCGCGACGGGGCGATGGACCTGGCCCAGGAGGTCTTCATCAAGGTCTACCTCTCCCTGGGCACCTTCGACCCGCGGTACCGGTTCACGACGTGGCTGTACCGGATCGCGTCGAATTGCGCGATCGACCATCTTCGCAAGCGCCAGGTCCCGACCTGCCCGATCGGAGAGTCCTCGCAGCGCGGCGACCGGCCGTCCGCGGAGCCGAGCGTCGCCGGCGCCGGGCCAAGCCCCGACGACGTCCTGCGGCTCCGGGAGCTCGAGAACCGTCTCGAGGCCGAGATCGGGGAGCTCCCGATCCACTACCGCCAGCTCCTCCTCCTCCGGCACCGGCACCACTGCCGCTACGACGAGATCGCGCGGATCACGCGGCTTCCGATCGGGACGGTGAAGAACCGGATCTTCAGGGCGCGGGAAATCCTGCGCGGCCGGCTCGCCGACGTGCTCGACTCCGGGGTGGGGCCATGAAGACCTGCGAGAGAATCCAGGCGCTCTTCCCCGGGCTCGTCGAGGGCGAGGTGGAGCCGGAGGACGCCCTGCGCGTGGCGCGGCATCTCGGCGAGTGCACGGTGTGCAAGATCGTGCTGGCGAGGGAGCGCCGGCTCGCGGAGGCGCTCGGCCGTCTCGACGACCCGCTCCCGGTCGACGACAGGTTCCTCGACGGCGTGATGGCGGCCCTGCCGTCCGGCCCGCCCCCTTCGCCGGCCTGCACCGCCCGCCGGCGGCTGATCCGGCTCGCGGGGGCGGGCTCGATCGCGGCCGCCGTCGGCGTCTCGGCGGCCCGCGTTCTCTCGAGCCTCGGCGCGGGAGGCATTCTCCCGTCGCCGGCCGCCCTCGGATTCGAGGACGCCGCGCGCCTGCTCGGGACGCTCGGCGGCTGCGCCCGCTCGCTCTTCCTCGCTCTGGCCGGCGGCCGGGCGCCCGGCGCTCCTGCGGGGCTCCCGAGCCCGGGCGGCGCGGGGGGCGCGACCGCGGCGCTCGCGATCGCGACGGTCGCCTTCGCGGTCGTCGCAGCGCTCTCCTGGCTCGCGGCGTGGTCCGTCGCGCGCAACGAGGCGACGTCCCGGGTTCCCTCGGGCCGGTCCTGATCGCGCGCCCGCCCGTCAGAGGCCCAGCGCCGCCGCCCGCTCCAGGAGCTCGCGCCGGCCGAGGCCGAGCCGCCTCGACGCCGCGGCGACGTCCCCTCCGCTCTCCCGGATCGCCCTCCGGATCGAATATCGCTCGAAGGCGCGAAGCCCCTCCTCGAGGCTCGGGAACTCCCCGTACAGGTCCTCGGAGGGCGCCCCCTCCCCGCCGAGCCGGGGAGGCAGGTCGTGGACGGTGATCGTCTCCTCCTTCGCCTCGAGCAGCACCCGCTCGACGACGGAACGCAGCTCCCGCACGTTCCCCGGCCACCCGTGGGCCCCGAGCGCGGCCAGGCACTCGGGCGCGAACCGGCGCGCCGGCCGCCCGTACTCCCGGGCCAGGGACCGCAGGAAGCGCTCGGCGAGGACCGCCACGTCCTCCCTCCGGTCCCTGAGAGGCGGCACCGCGATCCGGAAGGCCGCGAATCTCTCCCGGAACGCCGGCCTGAGATCCCCGGGGTCCGACGGCGCGCTCGCCAGCCAGCGCACGTCGGGGCGGCCGCTCTCCCGCGGATCGACGAGGGCGGCGACGCGATCCTGAAGCTCGACGTCGAGCCGCTCCGCGTCCTCGAGGAACAGGGTCCCGCGCTCCGCGAGAGCCAGGCGTCCGGCCTCTCCCTCCCTGCCGAACAGCGACTCCTTGGCGGCCGCGGCGTCGAGCGCCCCGCACGGGAGCACGACGAACGCCTCGCCCGCCCGTCGGCCCTGGGAGTGGATCCGCCGGGCGACGGTCTCCCGTCCCGAGCCGGGCTCCCCGCAGATCAAGACCGGAGCGTCCGTCGCGCTCGCCGCGGCGACCTCGGACCGCAGCCGCTCCGAGGCGGGGCTCCGCCCGTCGATCTCGGTGTCGAGGGCGAGCTGCTCGAGGAGCCGCCGGTTCCGGCGCTCGAGCCTGCGCTGCCGCAGCGCGTTCCGGAGCACCAGGAGCGTCTTCTCGAGCGAGAGGGGCTTCTCGACGAAATCGAACGCGCCCAGCTTCGCGGCGCGGACCGCGGTCTCGATCGTCCCGTGGCCCGAGATCATGACGACCTCGACGTCCCGGCGCGCCTCGCGGATCTTGAGGAGGGTCTCGAGGCCGTCCATGCCCGGGAGCCACACGTCGAGGAGCACGGCGTCGAACCGGTCGCCCATCGCCTCGACCGCCTCCTCGCCGGACGCGACCGCCCGGACCGCGTACCCCTCGTCGCCGAGGATCGCCTCGAGCGCGGACCGGACGCCCGGCTCGTCGTCCACGATCAGGATCCTCTCCTCGTCCATGCGGCACTCCGGTCCGGCGCGAGGCCGGGGGCGGCGCTCAGGCCGGGATCTCGATCACGAAGCGAGCCCCCTTCGGGAGGTTCTCCTCGACCCGGATCGTCCCCTGGTGGTCCGTGATCACCCGGTGGACGATCGCGAGGCCGAGACCCGTTCCCCGGCGCTTCGTGGAGAAGTCGGGGAGGAACATCCTCTCGCGGTCCGCCTCGGGGATTCCGGGGCCGGTGTCCGCCACCTCGATCCGCAGGGAGCCGGATTCCTCGTGGACCCTCGCGGAGATTCGGATCGAACCCTTGCCCCCCGTCGCCGCGATGGCGTTGTCGACGAGGTTGATGAGCGCCCGCCGCATCTGCTCCGCGTCCAGGCGCACCGTGCCGACCTCCGGAGAGATGTCGATCTCCCATGTCGTCCCGGGAACGCCCCGGTACAGCGCCTCCACCGACTCCACGATCTCCCGGAAGGCGACCGGCCTGGGAGCCACCTCGGGCATCCGCGCGAACCGGGAGAACTCGTCGACGAGCGTCTTGAGGGCGGCCACCTCCCTCTCGATCGTCCTCGTGGCCTCCACCAGCACCTCGGGCAGGTCGGCCGCCCCGTCGTCGTGCTTCTTGCGGAGTCTCTGGACCGAGAGCTGGATCGGCGTCAGCGGGTTCTTGATCTCGTGCGCGATCCTGCGGGCGACCTCCCTCCAGGCGGCCGCGCGCTGCGCGTGGAGGAGTTCCGTCAGGTCCTCCACCATCAGGAGCGCTCCGGGGGCCTCTCCGCGCGCCCCACGGAGCGGCGTCACCTGCACGGCGACCGCCGTCCTCCTTCCGCCGCGGTCGAGGAAGACCTGCCTCCGTGCGCCCTCGACGCCGCGGAGTCCGGCCGAGCTCCAGACGTCGCGAAGCGGCAGGAGACCCGCCTCCGAGAGGCGGGCCGCGAGGTCGTCTCCCGGCCGCAGATCGAGGCCGAGGATCCGGCCGGACGCCGGGTTCGCGGTCGTGACGCGGCCCTCGCGATCGGTCGAGATCACGGCGGTCGAGAGGTTCGCGAGCAGGGCCTCGATGTAGCGGCGCCGCTCCTCGAGCGCCTGGTTCGAGCGGCGGAGGTCCTCCGTGGAGCGCACGATCGCCTC
>CAZPWK010000199.1:5131-5397 GCA_964590285.1 uncultured Acidobacteriota bacterium
CGGAAATCCCTGCCCTGCACGTTTTCCTCGACCATCACCTCGCGGCTCTCCTGCAGCTGCCCCGCCATCTCGTTGAACGCGTCGACGAGAAGGCCGACCTCGTCCGAGGCGGCGGCCCGCACCCGGACGCCGAGGTTCCCCGCCGCGATCTCCCGCGTCGCGGCCGCGAGCTCCTCGATCGGCTCCGTGATCCGCCGCGACAGGTGAAAGCCGATCCAGGTCGCGACGAACACCGTCGCCAGGAAGATGAGCACGACGAGCGCGCG
>CAZPWK010000200.1:0-5384 GCA_964590285.1 uncultured Acidobacteriota bacterium
CGGCCCGCGAGGGAGATCCGCTTCCGGGCGGTCTCCGCGGGGGACCCGGAGCGCGATGCGCCGGTCGCGGTGTTCCTCGAGGAGGGGACCCTCCGCCTGAGGCCGCCGAATGGTGCCGGGCCCGAGGACCGGAAGCTGACGATCGAGGTTCCGGAGGGGCTCTACGTCGCGATCGAGGCGCAGGCGTCGAGCGTCACCGCGTCCGGGCTCTCCGGGGGGATCGAGGTGCGCGGGTCGCGGATCGAGTTCGCGGGGAGCTACCTGTCGGGCGGCGTGGTCTTCGAGATCGAGGGGGGCAGGGTGAGCCTCTCCGGAGCGAGGGGGCAGATCGCGGCGCGCGGGCGGGATCTCGAGTTCGAGGGGAAGCTTCTCAGCGCGGACGTCCTTCTCGGGATCGCGCGCGGGCGCGCGACGCTCTCCGGGATCACCGGAAGCGTGGACGCGGACCTCGAAGAGGTCGCCCTCGCGCTCGAGGGCGTGTCGCACGCGACGACGCTCCGCGCGAGGGGAGGGACGGCGAAGCTCGCCGGGTGCCACGGGGGAGCGACGGCCGACCTCTCGGGAACGCTCCTCCAGGTCTCGTCGTCGCGGGGGAGCTTCGACGTCGCGACCGACTCGGCGATCCGGTTCGAGGGCGTGGACGGGGAGTTCCACGCGATCGTGGGCGGCGGCTCGGTCGTCGGGCAGGGGTCGAGAGGAGCGGTGCGGATCGAGGCGACGGCGGGGATCGCCGTCCAGCTCCACGCGATGCGAGGCCCGGTGTCCGTGACGGGAACCGGGCTGACGGTGGCTCTCGAGAACGTCGGCGGCGAGGTGTCGCTCGACCTGATGGACTCGAGCGTCTCGGTCGAGAAGGCCGCCGCGGCCGTGACGATCGCGAGCGACGGAGGGGACGTCGCGGTCCGGGGGGCGACCTCGGGGGTCGTCGTGCGGAGCCGGGGAGGGAGCGTCCGCCTCGAGGAAATCGGCGGACCGGTCGAGGTCGAGGCCGACGGGCCGTCGGTCGAGGTCTCGTGGACCGCGGCGCCGGGGGACCGGGATAGCCGGATCGTCAACGCGGGCGGCGAGGTCGCGGTCTCCTTCCGCGCGGGCGGATGCCGCGTCGAGGCCGAGTCCCGGCGCGGCCGGATCGAGACCGACATCCCGACGATCGTCGCGATCGACGGGAGCGGGAGCGCGCAGGGGACGGTGGGCGGCGCGAGGCGGCCGACGGTGCGCGTCGAGGCGGAGGGGGACGTGTTCCTCTCCGGGCCGGGGGGGGAGTGACCGGATCCGGGGCATCCGGCGGCCCGGCGCCGCGTCGCCTCGAGGCGGCTCTCGCGGTCGTCCTCGGCGTCGCGGTCGCGCTCGCGTACCTACCGGTCGTCTCGCATTCGTTCACGAACTACGACGACGACTCCTACGTCTGGGCGAACGCCAACGTCGCCTCGGGGCTGACGCTTCGGAACCTCGCCTGGGCGGCCTCGGCGGTGGTCGTCAGCAACTGGCACCCGCTGACGATGGTCTCCCACCAGGCGGACGCGACGATCTTCGGGCTCCGGCCGGGCGGGCACCACGCGACGAGCGCGGCGATCCACGTCGCGAACGCGGTCCTCCTGTTCCTGCTCCTCTCGCGGGCGACCGCGGCGCCGCGGCGGGCGTTCCTCGTGGCCGCGCTCTTCGGCCTCCACCCGCTGAACGTCGAGGCGGTCGCGTGGGTCGCCCAGAGGAAGACGGTCCTCAGCTTCCTGTTCTGCCTGCTGGCGCTGATCCCGTACGCCTCGTGGGCGCGGGCGAAGAGGGGAAGGTCGTACGCCGCGGTCATGGCGCTCTTCGCCGCGGCGCTGCTGTCGAAGCCGTCGGCCGTCGTGTTCCCGGCCGCCCTTCTCGCGCTGGACTTCTGGCCGCTCGGCCGGGCCGGAGAGGGGGGAGAGCGGTGGCGGGGGCTCGTGCTCGAGAAGGTCCCGCTGGCCGTCCTGTCGGCCGGCGCTGCGGCGGTGACCCTGGTGTCCCAGGGGCACACCGGGGCGATCCAGTCGGCGGAGGTCTTCCCGATCTCCATGCGCGCGGCGAACGCGGTCCACGCGACCGCCGCCTACCTGGGGAAGGCGCTCTGGCCCTCTAAGCTCGCGATTTTCTTCCCGCACCCGCTGGGGTCGCTCTCCTGGCCCTCGGTGCTCCTCGCGGGGCTCGCCGTCGCGGGAGCGTGCGCGGCGGCCTACCTCGGGCGGAAGCGATTCCCCCAGGCGCTCGCCGGCTGGGGCTGGTACCTCGTCTGGCTGGTCCCGGTCCTCGGGCTCGTCCAGGTCGGATCCCTCGCGCGGGCCGACCGGTACGCCTACGTCCCGCTGATCGGGATCTTCGCCGGCGCGGTCTTCGGTCTCGACCGGATCGCGCGCGGGGTTCCCTGGGGACGCCGGGCCGGAGCGGTTGCGGCGATCGTCGTCCTCGCGGCCCTCTTCGCCTCGACCCGCCACCATCTGGGCGCCTTCCAGGACAGCGAGACCCTCTTCCGGGCGGCGCTCCGCGTCACCGAGGGGAACTACGTCGCGCACGCCAACCTGGGCCACGCCCTCGTGGCGCGGGGCGCGCTCGACGAGGCGATCCGGCACTTCGAGCGCGCGGCGGCGATCGCGCCGCGCTACGCGGTCTCCCACGTCAACCTCGGCTCCGCGCTTTGTCTCTCGGGCGATCTCGAGCGGGGGATCGCCGAGTACCGCGAGGCGGTCCGCCTCGACCCCGGCGACCTCGAGGTCCGGTACCACCTGGGGCGCGCGCTGTTCCGGGCCGGGAAGGGGGAGGAGGCGGTCGCGGCGCTCGAGGCGGCGGCCGAAAGGGCGCCGGGCCGGAGGGACGTCCTCAACGACCTCGGCTGGGTGCTCTTCCGCCTGGGGCGCCTCGACGAGGCCGAGGCGAGGCTGCGCGAGGCGGCGGGGCTGGCCCAGGACGCCCGCGTCGAGCGGAACCTCGGCGCGGTCCTCCTGGCGAGCGGCGAGCGCGAGGAGGGGATCGCTCGCTACCGGAGGGCGCTCGAGCTGGACCCGGGGTTCGCCGAGGCGAGGGCGGAGCTCGAGGCCGCGCTGTCCGCCGAAGGGGCCCCGGCCACGCCGGGAAGCTCGACCCCCGCCCGCTGAGGGGTCCTCACTTCCCGCACTCCGGCTCCCGTGCGGCCTCGCGCTCGGCCTCGGCCTCCTCGCTCCTGCCGAGAGCGGCGAGGAGCGCGGCGAGACGCAGCCTCGCCTCGGGAAGCCACGGCGCGGCCTCGGCGGCGGCGCGGGCGGCCTCCTCGGCCCCCAGGACGTCGCCCCTCTTCTCGAGGACGAGGCTCCTCTGCAGGAGGGCGGAGGGGTTCGCCGGGTCGGCCGCGAGGACGCGGGCGATCTGCGCCTCGGCGCCGTCGAGGTCGCCGCTCGCGAGGAGCACGCCGGAGAGATTGATCCGGTTCGGCCAGAAATCCGGGGCGAGGGCGAGCGCGCGGCCGAGGAGATCGAGGGCCTCGTCGGTTCTCCCGCGGACCGCCATCTCGATCGAGAGATTGCCGAGCGACTTGACGCTCCGCGGCGAGGCCGCGGCGGCGTGCGAGGCGAGGGAGAGGTCGTCGCGCCAGGCGGCGCTCGCCGTCACCGTCCGGGCGGAGGCGACGAGAAGGACCGCCCCCAGGAGGGCGAGGGCCCCCCGGTCGCCGAGGCGCCGGGCGATCGGGGTCCAGAGCAACCCCGCGGCGAGGCAGAGGCCGGCGGAGGGGAGGTAGAGGAGCCGCTCGGCCATGACGGTGCCGATCGGCACCGCGACGTTCGAGACCGGGAAGAACGTCAGGATCGCGAGGAGCGCCGCGAAGGCGAGGAGGGGGGCCCTCTGCCGCGCGAGCGCGATCGCCGCCGCGGCGAGGAGGAGCGCCGCGATCCCGGCGTGAAGGTACGGGTCGAGGGGGGAGGCGACCGGCTCGATCTCGGCGAAGGAGTAGTCGGGCGAGAGGGTCCTCGGGAAGACGAAGAGGAGCGCGTAGCGGCCGGCGACGGCGACGGCCGAGGGGAGCCTCTCGAGAACGCCGAGCGTCGAGAGCGGGTTCTCGATCGGCGTCACGGAGCCGGGGCCGGGGAGGAGCCTCCCGAGCGCCGCGACCCGGAGCCCGAGATACGCGGCGAGCGGGAGCACGAGGGCCGCGACCGAGAGGAGCGCGCCCCGGCGTCCCGACCGGGCCGCGGTTCCCGGCGCCGCGCCCCAGGGACGCAGGATCTCCCACGCCGCGGCGACGGCGACGAACGCCGCCGCGTGCTCCTTCGAGAGCATCGCGAGGAGCGACAGCGCCGCGGCGGATCCGATGCCGGCGGTCGAAGGCGCGCCGTCCGCACGGCGCAGTCGGACCCAGGCGAGGAGCGCCAGCAGGAAGAGCGCCGTCGCCAGGAGGTCGGCGCGGCCGCAGACGCTCGCGACCGCCTCGACGTGGACCGGGTGCGCGGCGAACAGGAGGGCGGCGAGGAGCGATCCCGGGAGCGCCAGGCCGATCGCGAGGGCGACCTCGAGGACGAGAAGCGAGGAGGCGGCGTGGAGCAGCACGTTGGCGGCATGGAAGCCGGAGGGGCGGGGGCCGTGGAGCGCGTGGTTCGCGGCGAAGCTCAGCGTCGTCAGCGGGCGGTAGAGGCCGGTCTCGGCCCGCTGCCTCGGCCCGAAGTGGTACGGGGTCGAGAAGAGCCGGCCGACCTCGCCGCAGCGGACCGCCGGGTTCTCGAGGGCGACCGCGGGGTCGTCGAGCGTGAAGCCGAAGCCCACGCTCGCGAGGTAGAGGACGACGGCGGCGCCGGCGACGAGCCACCGCGCCCGCGAGGCGGTCCAGGTCTCGGGTCTTTCGATGCTCATGGCGGCATTCTACCGGAGCGGAGGAGCGGCTAGAATGGCCGGCGCCATGCCAGGGAAGCCGGACGGCCCCGAGATTCGAGAGTCCGCGGTCCGGGTCGTCTCGGCGATCCTCCTCCTCGTCCACCTCGCCCTCGTCCTCGACGGCGCCTCGCGCCACAGCGCGGTGCACGACGAGGTCGTCTACCCGTCGGTCGGCTACGCCCACCTGACCGAGGGGGACTACCGGATGAACGAGGAGCACCCGCCGTTCCTCAGGCTCCTGACCGGTGCGGCGTGGCTCGGCTCGGGGATCTCCGTCCGGGAGACCCCCGGGTGGACCGAGGGGGACCAGTGGCGGTTCGGGATCGCGTCCATCTACGGCGAGGGGCGGCCGCACGCGGCGCTGCTTTTCCGCGCGCGGGCGGCGATCGCGGCGCTCTCGGCCCTGCTCGGGATCGCCGTCTTCGGCGTCGCGAGGCGTCTCGCCGGCCCCTCGGCGGGGCTCGCCGCGCTCGCCCTCTATACGTTCGACCCGCTGGCGATCGCGCACGCCCGCCTCGCGACGACCG
>CAZPWK010000201.1:0-5376 GCA_964590285.1 uncultured Acidobacteriota bacterium
CGGGGATCGAGCGCCTCGACGGGAGCGCCGCACCCGAGGCCGAGGTTCGTTCCCGCGGGGAGATCCGCGAGATCCCCCTTCGCGTAGCCGATCGCGAGGGCGGTCGCCGACTCGCCCGCCGCCCCGCACCCGCACGCCCCGCCGTCCGCGATCCGGCCGTACCGCTCGCGCACCTTCTCCACGATCCTCTCGGGATCGTCCGGCAAGCCGCCCGGCTCCCCGGGTCCCGATCCGCAGCAACCGCCTCCGCCGCCCATCGCCGCCTCCCCGGCGCCTGCCGCGCCTCCACCATGATACGATCGCGCCCCGAATCGCTCATCCTCGCGGAGGGAGACCGATGCCACGCGCGGCGGTTCCGTTCCTTCTCTCGCTCCTGGCCCTCTCGACCGCTCTCGCCGCCGACCCTCCGAAGGCGGGGGACGCGGCCCTCGGGACGCAGCCCTACGAGAGGTTCGAGAGGCCGGCTGCCTGCGCGACCTGCCACGTGGACATCGCGCGGCAGCACGAGCAGGCGATGATGTCGCAGGCGTACACGCACCACTGGGACGAGATCGAGTACTTCGAGCTCGCGATCCCGCACGCCGAGAAG
Source organism: uncultured Acidobacteriota bacterium (assembly GCA_964590285.1). GTDB lineage: Bacteria > Acidobacteriota > Polarisedimenticolia > Polarisedimenticolales > JAIQFR01 > CALMJU01. The sequence goes on from CAZPWK010000201.1 coordinate 590, forward strand.
GTCGAGAAGGTTTCCGGCGTGAAGGCCGGCTGCAACGGCTGCCACGCTCCCCTCGCCTTCCTCGCCGGCGACATCCCCCCCAGGCCGGTCAAGGAGAACACCCGCGCGAACGAGTCGGTGTCGTGCGACGTCTGCCACACGATCGTCGGCTTCGAGGGGGACACCCCGTACAACTTCAACTGGATCTCCTCGCCGGGCAAGGTGAAGCAGGGCCCGCGCGAGGGCGCCGTAAGCCCCCACCACGAGACGCGCCGGAACGACTTCCTGAGGAAGGCCGAGTTCTGCGGCACCTGCCACAACGAGATGGATCCCTGGGGCCTCTGGGTGAAGTCCACGCACCTCGAGTGGAAGGAGGGGCCGCACGGGAAGGCGGGGATCGTCTGCCAGGACTGCCACATGCCGCCGGCCGCCGGACGCTCCGCGCGCATGGGCGAGGCGCTCCCGGACGTCCGGCAGCACCTGTTCCACGGAGCGCACGACCCGGGCAAGGTGCAGGGCTCGGTCGAGGTCCGGATCCACCCGGAGACGCGCGAGGCGGAGCCCGGGGACACGGTGAGGCTGACCGCGGTCGTCGTCAACGCCAAGGCGGGGCACAAGATCCCGTCGGGATCGGCCGAGGAGCGCGTCGTGTGGCTCGACGTCGAGGCGCGGGACGCCCGGGGGAGGACGTACCGCCTGCCGGTGGACCGGAAGGGGTTCCCGGGGGAGGAGCTCACGATCGCGGACGACCGCGCGCTCGCCTACCAGGACATCGGGGACATCCGGGGGCTCGCGGACTTCCCAGGCCTGCCGCGCGACGGCGAGGTGCCGGCAGGGGACCGGATCTTCCGCCTCCCCTACCTCGACGAGAAGGGCCGCATGACGATCGCCCAGTGGAACACCGCCGCCTTCGCGACCGACTACCGGCTGGCGCCGCTCGCCGCGGTCTCGGAGACGTACACCTGGAAGCTCCCGCAGGACCTGCCGCCGGGGCCCGTCGTCGTGACCGCCACGGTCTGGTACTCGAGGCTCGTCTCCTCGGTCGCCGAGTACCTCGAGGTCCCGCGAGAGGAGTCGCTGCCGATCCTCGTCAACGCCCATTCCACGACGTTCACGTCGCTCGACTGACCGGAGGCCCCATGAGACGCCGCCCCGCGCTCGTCCTCGCCCTCGCCGCGGCCGCCGCGGTCTGCGCCTGGAGCCGCGCCGACGCGATCCCGGCGTTCGCGCGGAAGCACCAGCTCTCCTGCTCGACCTGCCACGCGCCGTTCCCCCGCCTGAAGCCGTACGGCGAGGAGTTCGCCGGGCGCGGGTTCCGCATGGAGGACCCGTCCAAGGAGCCCGCGCGGGCCACGTACGACGTCGGGGACCCGCTGCTGCAGCTGCCGCGGGACCTGCCGCTGGCCATGCGCATGGACGGATACGCCTCGTGGAAGCAGGACGAGGTCGCCGAGAGCGACGTCGAGTGGCCCTGGGCGTTCAAGATCCTCTCCGGCGGCCCGATCTCGAAGAAGGCGTCCTACTACCTGTACTTCCTCGTCGAGGAGGGGGACATCGTCGGGCTCGAGGACGCCTGGGTGCAGTTCAGCTCGATCTTCGGGGCGCCGGTCGACTTCGCGGCCGGGCAGTTCCAGGTGTGCGACCCGATGTTCAAGCGCGAGGCGAGGCTCGAGCGGGCGGACTACGACGTGTTCAAGACGCACGTCGGCAGGGCGCGCGTGGACCTGACGTACGACCGCGGAGTCATCCTCGCCTGGCACGCCCCGGCCGAGGTGGACGCGGTGGTGCAGGTCGTCAACGGGAACGGGATCGAGGCCGCCGACGACGAGCAGTTCGACCGCGACGACTACAAGAACGTCGCGCTGCGGCTCGTCCGGACGTTCGGCCCGGCGCGGGTCGGCGCGTTCGGATACTGGGGGCGGGAGCGCGCGCCGGAGACGGAAGGAGGAGGCGCCACGAACCGGACGACGTGGTTCGGTCCGGATCTCGTATTCGATCTCGGCGACCGGTGGGCTCTCTCGCTCCAGTACCTGGAGCGCCGGGACGACGACCCGGACTTCTCGGGCCACGACGGGTCCTCGTACGAGACCCGCGGCGGCTTCGCCGAGCTCCACTTCTTCCCGGCGGGGCAGGACGGCCGGTACGTCCTGAGCGCGCTGTACAACAGGATCTCGTCCGACTACGGCGACGGGATCGAGGAGTTCGAGGACCCGACCCGCGAGTCGGCGTCGGTGACGTTCAACTACCTCTTCGCCAGGAATCTGCGGGGGATCGTCGAGGCCGGCCGGGACCTCGAGGCGGACGCGACCCGCGTGAGCTTCGGCCTCTCCACCGCCTTCTAACGGGGTCAGACGTTACCAGCGTTACCGCACGACCGCTTCAGGCAGCTTAAGTTGATGGGGTCCATGGGGTCGCGGCTTCGCGGGGCAAGGTTGCCCCTGGAGCAGTCTTCGAAACCCCTTCAGAAGAAACAGGTTAGTCCTTGAAAGGTAACGCCGGTAACGTCTGACCCCGCACCCTAAAAAGGTTTGTCTCCGTCCAGGACGCGGCCGATCCCGCCGAGGATCGAGCCCTCCTCGCGCCCGCGGCCGCCGGTCTGCGGCGCCGCCGCGTAGATCCTCGCCGCGAGCCGGCTCAGCGGCAGCGACTGCAGCCAGACCCGCCCCGGCCCCTTGAGGGTCGCGAAGAACAGCCCCTCGCCGCCGAAGAGGGCCGACTTGATCCCTCCCACGAGCTGGATGTCGTACTCCACCCCGGGCTGGAAGCCGACGATGCACCCGGTGTCCACCCGCATCGTCTCCCCGGGCGACAGCGCTCGCTCGAAGAGCGTGCCGCCCGCGTGCACGAACGCGAGCCCGTCCCCCTGGAGGCGCTGCATGATGAAGCCTTCCCCGCCGAACAGCCCCGCGCCGAAGCGCTTCTGGAAGGCGATCCCGATGCTCACCCCCTTCGCGGCGGCGAGGAACGAGTCCTTCTGGGCGATGAACTCGCCGCCGATCTCCGAGAGGCGGATCGGCACGATCTTCCCGGGATACGGGGCGCCGAACGCCACCTTCCGCTTCCCCGATCCCTGATTCGCGAACAGCGTCATGAACAGCGACTCGCCGGTCAGGAGCCTCTTCCCGGCCCCGACGAGCTTGTCGAGCAGGCCGCCCGCCTGCCGGGAGCCGTCGCCGAAGATCGTCTCCATGGAGATCCCGTCCTCCATGTACATCATCCCGCCGGCCTCCGCGACGGCCGCCTCCCCGGGGTCGAGCTCGATCTCGACGAACTGCATGTCGTCGCCGAAGATCCGGTAGTCCACCTCGTGCATCGCCGGCATGTTCGAATCCTCCCCGCCGGGTTTCCCGCCCGACGCCACGGGACATTGTACGCGGCCTCCCGCCGGCGGTTTGTGCGCGGCGGGAGATCGCTGGTATCTTGCGCGATCCCGTCCCCGACAGGAGGATCCGGAGTCATGGCGGAAAAACGCTCGAAACGTCCCGAGACGCTGGCGGTCCACGCCGGCCCGACGCCCGACCCGAGCCACGGCGGCGTCTCGGTCCCGATCTACCAGACGTCGACGTTCTCCTTCCGGAGCGCCGACCAGGGCGCCGCGAGGTTCGCCGGCACCGACACCGGTTACATCTACACCCGGCTCGGGAACCCGACGATCCGCGCGCTCGAGCAGTGCGTCGCGGAGCTCGAAGGGGGCCACGCGGCCCTCGGGACCGCCTCCGGGATGGCCGCGGTCTCGACGACGTTCCTGGCGCTCCTCCGGCCCGGGGACCACGTCGTCGGCACGGACGCGGTGTACGGCCCCTCCCGCCTGCTGCTCGAGAAGCAGATCTCCAAGTTCGGGATCGAGTCGTCCTGGGTCCCGACCGAAGACATGGGCGCGGTGCGCCGGGCGATCCGCCCCCGGACCCGGATGCTCTACATCGAGACGCCGGCCAACCCCACGATCAAGATCACCGACCTCGAGGCGTGCGGGAAGCTGTCGAGGGAGACCGGAGCGCTCTTCGTAGTCGACAACACCTTCTCGTCGCCGGTCCTCCAGAACCCGATCCGCTTCGGCGCCGACGTCGTGATCCACAGCATGACCAAGTACCTGAACGGCCACAGCGACGTGGTCGCCGGGATGATCGTCGCGGCGAGCGCCGGGATCCACGCGGAGATCGCCGCGATGCTCAGGAGCCTCGGCGGCACGATGGACCCGCACCAGGCCTGGCTCGTGCTCCGCGGAATCCGCACGCTCGCCCTTCGCGTGCGGCAGGCGCAGGAGAGCGCCTCGCGCCTCGCGCCCTGGCTCGAGGCGCACCCCGCCGTCGCCTGGACGTCCTATCCCGGCCTGCCGTCCCACCCGCAGCACGACCTGATGCGGCGGCAGATGGAAGGCCCCGGCTCGATGATCTCGTTCGGGGTCCGGGGCGGCCTCGACGCGGCGCGACGGATGATCGACTCCGTGCGCCTCGCGACCCTCGCGGTCTCCCTCGGCGGCGTCGAGACCCTGATCGAGCACCCGGCCTCGATGACCCACGCCGGGGTGCCGCGCGAGGAGCGCGAGGCCGCGGGGATCCGGGACGACCTCGTCCGCCTCGCCGTCGGGTGCGAGGCGTGGGAGGACATCCGGGACGACCTCGACCAGGCGCTCGCGGCCGCGGCTCCGGCGAGGTAGCCGGCCTCCGGAAGGGAACTCAGCGGCTCAGCGGCACACCGACTGGGACCGGTCGATCTCCGTGCCGTCCGACCGCTCGCCCGCCGGCGACTCGACGTCTTCCACGTGGCCGGTCACCAGCCAGTAGCTGTCGGCGGCGGGCTGCGAGGCG
>CAZPWK010000202.1:0-5301 GCA_964590285.1 uncultured Acidobacteriota bacterium
GACGGAACGGCCGTGGACGCCGGGGGCGCGCTCGCGGCGACCTGGCCGAGGCTCCTCTCGCTGCTGGCGATCGCCGCCGTCTCCGCGCTGGCGCTCGAGGCGCGGTTCGGCGGCCGGGGGGCGGCGGGGCGCGACCCGAGGCGGCCGCTCCGGCTCGCGGCGCTCTCCGCGGTCGCGCTCTGGGTCCTGCTCCTTCTCAACAACGCGCGCTGGGCCTGCCCCGCGGGCTTCGACGCCCCGGGGCACCTCGAGTACGTCGGGCAGGTCCTCGAGACGGGGACGCTGCCGCTGGCGGAGCAGGGCTGGCAGGCGTACCAGCCGCCCCTCTACTACGCCGCCGCGGCGCTCCTCCTGCAGGCGTTCTCGGTGTCGCCCGGGGAGCCCGGCGGGATCGTCGCGCTCCGCCTCCTGAATCTCGCGGCGGCCGCGGCCAGCCTCCTCCTCGTGGCGGCGAGCCTCGGGATCCTGTTCCCGGATCGCGGCCGACTCCGGGCGCTCGGGCTCCTCCTATCGGCCTTCCTCCCGGCGATGATCTACGTCTTCCACTACCCGACCAACGAGACGCTCTCGATCGCGCTCTCGGCCGCGACGGTCTACCTGGCGCTCCGGCTCGCACGGGCGGAGAGGGCGCGGGGCCGCGACGCGGCCCTTCTCGGGGCGTGCCTCGGGGCCGCGCTGCTCGCCAAGTTCTCGGCGCTGCTGCTCGTGCCGGTCGTCGTCGCCGTCCCCTTCGCCCGCGCGCTCGAGCGGCGGGAGGGGAGCGCCGCCCGGGGCGCATCCTTGGGCCTGATCTCGCTCGCCGCGGCCGCGGCCGTCTCGGGGTGGCACTACGCCAGGGTCTGGATGCGCTACGGCGCTCCGTTCGTCGGGAACTGGGACCGGGCGGCCGGGGAGGCCTGGTGGCAGGACCCGGGATACCGGACCGTCTGGGACTACGCCCGGTTCGGTCCGGGGGTCGACGCGCCCCTGTTCAGCGGACTCGCGGGGGTGTGGGACGGGCTGTACTCGACCCTCTGGGGGGACGCGCTCGCGGGCGGCGTCGATTCGCTCCCGTTCCGCCCGCCCTGGTCGTACGAGCTGATGGCCGTCGGCACGGTGCTGGCGCTCCTGCCGACCGCCGGGATCCTGGTCGGGGTCGTCGCTACGGCGGTTCGCTTCGTCCGCCGACCGGAGGCCGCGCCGGGCCTGCTCCTGCTCCTCGCCCTCGCGACCGGCGCCGCCGTGCTCGGCATGACGCTCGTCGTTCCCTCCTACGCCCAGGCCAAGGCGTTCTACGGCCTCGCGGCCCTGGTGCCGCTCTGCGCCTTCGGCGCCGTCGGCCTCGACCTCCTCTCGGGAGGCTCGGCCTGGCGCCGCGTCGTCGTGTCCACGCTCCTCGGCACGTGGGCCGCGGTTTCCCTCGCCACGTACTGGATCGACGCCGGAAGCGCGCGGGCGCGCGCGGCGTCCGGGATGGCCTGGCTCGCGTCGGGGGACGAGGCCCGGGCGGTCGCCGATCTCCGGGCGGCCCTTGCGGTCGATCCCGGCGATCCCGAGGCCCGGCTGGCGCTCGCCGAGATCCTCCTCGTCCGGCGCGTCGCGCCGCGCCGCGAGGTCGAGCCGCTCCTCGAACCCGAACGCGGGGGGACCGGATCCGCGCGATGGCACTCCGCGGTCGCCAGGATGTGGGCGCTCGACGGACGGCCGGAAGAGGCGGCGAGGCACGCCGGGCTCGCCGCCGCCCTCGATCCCGACGCCGTCGAGCCGCATCTCCTCCTCGCCGGCGTCCTGCGGGCGAGAGGGGACGTCGGGGGGGCGGTCTCCGCCTGGCGCGAGGCGCTCCGGATCGACCCGGACCAGCCGCGCGTGCACCGGAGCCTGGCTCGGGCCTACCAGGAGATCGGCAGGGCGGACGAGGCGCGCCGCCACGAGGCGTGGGCCCGGCGCCGCCCGGCCCCGTGATCCCGGCCGCGCCTCAGCGGGAAGCCTCGGCGATCAGCCGGCCCGGGTCGCGGGCGTACGCGTCGATCGGGACCCGGCCTTCCGTCAGGGCGACGAGCGCGTCGGTCAGCGCGCGATTGACCGGCGTCGGCACTCCGGCTCTCTCCCCGTGACGGACGACGGCGCCGTGGAGGTGGCCGACCTCGGTCCGGCCGCGGCCCGAGCGCAGGTCGATGTGGAGGGAGGGCATCTTGCCTCCGCGGCCGCCGCCGACGGCGCGCCGGAGCGCGGGGCGCGAGAGGGACGCGGGGAGGCGCGCCGCGAGGGCCAGGAGGCGCACCGGCGTGCGGGGGAGGTCGACGACCCCGATCCCGGACGCCCGCATCACCGCGAGAGCCTCGCGGAGCTGCGCGACCTCGAGGCGGCCAAGCCCCGGGTCCGAGAAGATCTGCGCCGGGCTCCGGTCGAGGATCGCCGACGTCGCGTTTCCGAGCAGGTTCGTCAGGAGCTTCGACCACTTCATGTCGCCGGCCCGCGGGAAGAGTCGGGCGCAGAGGCCCGCGTCGTCCATGGCGCGCGCGAGCGTCTCCGACAGGGGATGCGACGAGGCGATCCCCGCGCCTCGGAGCCTCTCGACCGCGACCTCCCCGGCGGCGCGCCGCCCCACGGCGGTCGTCAGGGTCCCGGCGATCACCCTCCCGGCCCCGAGAGCCCGGGCGAGCTCCGGCTCGTTGTCCACCCCGTTGGAGAGGCAGAGGAGCGGGAGGCCGCCCATGCGCGCGAACTCCGGCTCGAGGGAGGCGATCAGGGAGGGGACGTCGAACGACTTGAGCGCGACGATCGCGACGTCGAAGGGCCCCATCGCCAGAGCCTCTCCGGGGGTCGAGGCGAGGCCGAAGGACGAGGGAGGCAGCGAGCGCGTCTCGCCGCCGGCGGCGCGGATCGAGACGCCGGTCCTCGCGATCGCCGCCCGGACCTCCTCGCGCTCGACGAAGACGGCCCGGTGTCCGCGGAGGGCGAGGCTCCCTCCGACGTACGTGCCGATCGCTCCGGCGCCGAACACCAGGATCCCGAGCGGCTCCGCCGTTCCCATGCCCCCTCCCTCCGGACGACCCGCACAGTCTGCCCCGGTCCCGGCCCCCGCGGAAGGCCGGGGGCGCCCGCACCGCCGGGCTACCGCGCCGGGGAGATCTCGACCCGCTCTCCCTTCCGGTAGCTCCGGCCGCCGATCTCGACGTCCCGGGCCGCCTCGCAGCTCTTCAACCTGCCGTCCTCGAGAAAGTGGGTCTCGGGGCCGGAGCCGACGACCTCCTCGGCGAAGGTCGCGCCCGCGCACGGCACGCCGTCGATCGTCTCGTCGCGCTCGAGGCTGCACAGGGCGAGCTTGCCGTTCGGGTGGAACCGCGTCCGGTAGCGCCGGCCGCCCCCCTTGCAGGCGTGCCCCTGGACGTCGAAGGTCACGCGCAGGTAGGCCGCCCGGAGCTTTCCCTCCGGATCGAGCTCGATCTCCGAGGCGTACGGGACGAGCGTCTCCCCGAACCTGTGGTCTCCCCACAGGCGGCAGCCGGCCAGCCGGCCGTCGTCGTAGAGGTACACGTTCCCCTTCCGGCAGGGGACGCCGTCCAGCACACGGCCCCTCTCGATCGCCTTCCTCGTGGGGATGGCTCGTTCCGTCTCGGGGGCCGCCTCGGGCGCGGCCGCGACCGGGCCGCACGGGACGCGCCGCATCTCGAGGTCCGCCCCGTGCGCCCGGCCGGGTACCGTCCCCCCGATCCGCGCGAGCGCCGTCCCGTTCGCGCGCCGCTCGTAGAGGATCGTCCGGGGGAAGTCGCCGTCCGGGCTCGAGAAGACGGCGCTCCCGTCGGCGATCTCGCCGGACGGGAACGCTTCATCGCCGCGGCCGTCCGCGGACACGTGGAGCACGAGACCCTCTCCCGCCGTCTCGATCCTCAGGTACTCGAAGGAGACGGCGCTCCCGCTCTCGAGCGTCCGGCCGACGCCGAGCATCGTCCCGGCCCGAGGCGCCATCCACTGCTCCTCGACGACCCGGCCGTCCCGCGAGCCCTCCCAGCACCCGACGAGCCAGAGGAGGCGGTCGAGCGGCTCCGCGGGGATCGCGGGGGCGGCACCGAGCGCGAGGAGGACGGCGAAGATCCGCGCGTTCCGCATGGAAGCCTCCGGGAGACGAGAGATCCCGCGAGGATTGTAGCGGAACCCCCGCCCCGCCTTGCCCGCGCCTTCCGGGGGCCCTAGATTCGGCCACGCCGGCCCCGTGTGCCGTGCGACGGGAGGAACTTGCGATGCTCGGGTGGGCAACCGCGCTGATCGTGTCGGCCGTCGCGCTCTCGTTGGCGTGGCTTCTGGCCTCGATCTGGCTCGTCGTGGTCGCCTTCAAGCGGAGCGCGGCTTGGGGTCTCGTCGTGCTGCTCGTCCCCTTCGCCGCGGTCGCGTTCGCGGTCCGGCACTGGCAGTCGGCGAGGAAGCCGTTCCTGGCGAGCCTCGGCGCCGCCGCCGCGGCGTCCCTGCTGTTCCTCGTCTCCGCGGGGATCGGCGCGGCCGCGATCTCGGGGCGGGTCGCCGACCGGATGTCCGGCGCCGCCGCGCGGGTCGCTCCGCCGACTCCGACCGCCTCGCTCTTCCCCGCCGGGGACTCCCGGCAGCCGGCGGCCTCCGACTCGACCGGGCGGGCGGGCGCCCCCTCGGGGCCCGTCGCCCCCGGCGCCGAGCGGGCGCCCGACGTCCCCGAGTCCGCCCCGGCCCCGAGGCCGGAGCTTCTCCCGCTCGACGGCGCCTCGATCGACGGCGACGGCTACGCGGAGATCTCCTTCCTCGACGCGGGACGGGCCGTCGGCCGCTCGGTGCGGCTGTTCTCCCGCGACGGAGCGGTCCACGAGGGAGACCTGGTCGGAGCGACGGCCGGCGGCCTCGAGATCGAGAACGCGTTCCGGACGGGGACCGTGTCGGTCGAGTTCCGCAGGGCCGACGTCGCGAGGCTGCTCGTCAAGGTCGCGTCGTAGCCCGGGGCGGCGCTGTCCGTCGTCCCCCCCTTCCTTCCGGGCGCGCGTCACCTGCGGCAGAATGCCCCTGCACAGAGGGGGGGCGCCCGCCACGATGACCTCGTTTTTCGCCACCGCGTCCCGCGGCGCCGAGCGGGTTCTCGCCGAGGAGCTCGGCGAGATCGGCGTCGGCGCGGTCGAGGAGCGGCGCGGCGGGGTCGCGTTCGGGGAGCGCCTCGAGGACGCCTACCGGGCCTGTCTCTGGTCCCGCATCGCGAGCCGCGTTCTGTGCCCGCTCGCCCGCTTCGAGGCGGACGGCGCGGAGGCCCTCTACGACGGCGTCGCCGCCGTCGCCTGGCCGGACCACGCCGGGCCCGAGCGGACG
>CAZPWK010000203.1:0-5266 GCA_964590285.1 uncultured Acidobacteriota bacterium
ACTCACCGTGTTCGGCACCGAGAAGGCCGGAGACACGGTCAAGCTGGCCAAGATCCGGATCTCCGGCTTCAAGTCGTTCAGCCACGACACCGAGGTCGTCTTTCCCGAAGGGATCACCGCGGTCGTCGGGCCCAACGGCTGCGGGAAGTCGAACCTCGGCGACGCCCTGAACTGGGTCCTCGGCGAGCAGAGCGCGCGGATGCTCCGCGGCGCGAGCATGCAGGACGTGATCTTCGGCGGCAGCGAGAGCCGCAAGCCCCAGGGGATGGCGGAGGTGTCTCTCCACCTGTCGGGCGTGAACGGCTCGCCGGACGGCGCGACGCGGGAGGTCGTCCTCACCCGGCGGCTCTTCCGGAGCGGCGAGAGCGAGTACCTGGTCGACGGCGCCCGCGCCCGGCTCAAGGACATCCAGGACGTGCTTCGGGAAGCGCGGATCGGCGCCCAGACCTACGCCACGATCGAGCAGGGCCGGATCGAGCAGATCCTCAACGCGAAGCCGAAGGAGCGGCGGCTGATCCTCGAGGAGGCGGCGGGGATCGCCGGCTTCAAGCACAAGCGGCGGCTCGCCGAGCTGAAGCTCGAGGCGACGCAGGCCAACCTGCTCCGGGTCGGCGACGTGGTCGCCGAGGTTCGCCGCCAGATCAACTCCCTCAAGAGGCAGGCGGCGAAGGCGCGGCGCTACCAGCGGCTGCGGGACGAGCTGCGCGGAAAGGAACGGGTGCTGTTCGGGGCCCGCGCGCGCAGGCTGGACGCCGCGCTCGAGGCGCTCCGCTCCGAGGAAGCCCGGGCCCGGGAGTCGGAGGCGGAGACCGCGGCGCGGCTCGGGGCGCGCGAGGCCTGGATCGAGAGCGAGCGCGCGTCGGTCGAGGAGGCGGAGAGGGCGGCCCGGGAATCGTCGGAGAGGCTGCACCGGGTGGAGATCGAGATCGACCGGGCCGGGACCCGGATCCGCGCCGCGCGGGAGCGGATCCAGGAGGCGAGCGAGGCGGTCCTCCGGCTCGAGGCGGAGTCGTCGGCGCTCGATGCCAGGACCGAGGGGCTCCGGGAGGAGGCCCGGGGGCACGCGGAGGCGCTCCGGGTCGAGATCTCGGGGCTGGAAGAGGCGGCCTCGGCGCTCGCGGAGCGCGAGAGGGCTCTCGCGCCCGCGGAGAGCGGGCTCTCGGCCCGGCGGGCCCGGGTCGAGGAGCTTCGCTCCGGTCTCTTCGGTGCGATGACCGAGGGGGCCGAGAGGAGGAACCGTCGGCGATCGGTCGAGGAGGCGGTCCGGAGGAGCGAGGAGTCCCGCCGCCGCGCGGACGACGAGGGGCGGCGGGCGTCTCGGGACCTCGAGGCGATCGAGAAGGCGGCGGCCGATCTCTCGGCGGAGACCGAGGCGCTCCGCGCGGAAGCCGAGAGGCTGCGATCGGAGCAGGCGGAGGCCGAGGCGGCGGTCGCCTCCGCGCGGCGCCGGGCGGACGAGTGCGCCGAGACGCTGTCGGCGGCGCAGGCCGGCGCGCGATCGGAGCAGGCGAGGCTCGACACCCTGGAGGACGTCTCCGCGCGGTTCGCCGGCGTGTCGGACGGCGTCAAGCTCCTGCTGACCGCGGGAAGCGCTGCCGGACTCCGCACGCGGGGGGTCGTGGCGGACTTCCTCGAGGCCTCGCGGGAGATCGAGGGGGCGGCGGAGGCGTATCTCGAGGCGGTGCTCCCGGCGGTCGTCGTCGAGGACGACGAGGACGCCGCCCGCGCGGCGGTCATGCTTCGCGAGCAGGGGAGCTGCAGGACGAGCCTCCTGTGCCGGACGCAGCCGGCGGGACGGCCGGCCGTCGGCCACCGGTCGAACGGCACCTCGCCGTTTCCCGAGGCGCTGCTGTCGGACCCGCGGGTCCTCGGGCGGTTGAGCGATCGCCTCGGGCCGGCGGCCCAAGGGAACGGATTCGTTCGGGAGCGGATCGGCGACGCGGTCCTCGTGGACAGCCTCGAGTCGGCGCTCGCGCTGCACCGCCAGCACCCGGACGCGGACTACCTGACGCCCGGCGGCGAGACGGTCCACGCGTCGGGACTCGTCGGCGCGGGCGGAAACGCGTCGTCCGACCGCGGGCTCCTCGCGCACAACCGCCTCGTCCAGGAGACCCGCGCGGCGCTGGCCGAGGCCGAGACGAGGGTCGCAGAGGGGAAGGCGCGGGTCGAGGCTGCGCGGGAAGAGGCGGGGCGCTCCGAGGAGGCGGTCGGGAGGCTCCGCGAGGCGGCCGAGGAGGCCGCGCGCAGGCACGTCGAGACGGCCCTACGCGCCGCGGGCGCGGCCGAGGAGGCGGGGCGCGCCCGCCGGCGGGTCTCCGTTCTGGCCGAAGAGGGCGCGGCCCTCGCCGAGGAGGCGGCCAGGCTCGCCGCCGAGCTCCTGGAGGCCGAAGGGCGGATGCGAGAGTCGGAGGAGGCCCGGGCGGGCGCCGAGCGCGAGCTCGAGGAGGAGATCGCCCGGCTCGAGGCGGACGAGAGGTCGGTCCGCGATCTCGCCGACGGGGCGAGCGCGCTTCGCTCGGACGTCGCCCTCGGGCGGCAGCGCCGCTCGGGGCTCGAGAGGGAGCTCTCGCGCGTCGAGGAGGCGGTTCGCGAGGCCGCCGCGAGGCTCGAGTCCTTCCGGGGAGAGATCGACGCCGCGCGCGCGCGGGCCGTCGAGGCGGCCGAATCGGCGGGGCGAGACGAGCGGGATCTCGTCGCCTTCCTCGCGGAGCGGGAGATCCTCGGGGCGGCGATCGCGGGGGCCGAGGAGTCGCTCGCCTCGAGGCGGCGTCTCCTGCAGGAGCGCGAGGCCGAGGTGAAGGAAGCGCGCGCGGGCCTCGACGGGGCGCGCGAGCGCTCGCAGGCCGCGGAGCTCGCCCGGGTGGGCGCCGAGGCCGACCGCCGGCACCTCGACGATCTCTGCCGACAGGAGCTGGGGATCGGGGCCGCGGAGGCGGCCGGGGAGACCGGGGCGGACTCCGACCCGGCCGAGCCCGGCGCTCTCGAGGACGAGATCGCCGAGCTGCGCTCGAAGATCGAGGAGGTCGGCCCCGTCAACCTGACGGCGATCGAGGAGTTCTCCGAGCTCGAGCAGCGCCACGCGTTCCTGACGTCCCAGCAGAGGGATCTCGATCAGTCGATGGAGTCGCTCCGGGAGACGATCCGGAAGATCAACCGCTCGACGCGCGACAGGTTCCTCGAGGCGTTCGAGGCGATTCGCGCCTCGTTCCAGGACGTCTTCCGCTCTCTCTTCCACGGGGGCCGGGCGGATCTCCGTCTCGAGGAGGGCGACGACGTCCTCGAGGCCGGCGTCGAGATCCTGGTCCAGCCGCCGGGGAAGCGCCTGGGCAACGTACACCTCCTCTCGGGCGGCGAGAAGGCGATGGCGGCGATCGCGCTCCTCTTCGCGATCTTCCGGTGGCACCCGTCGCCGTTCTGCCTCCTCGACGAGGTGGACGCGGCGCTCGACGACGTCAACGTGAACCGGTTCACGAAGATGCTCCGGGATTACGCCGCGCAGACGCAGTTCATCATGATCACGCACAACAAGCGGTCGATGGAGTCCGCCGACCTGCTGTACGGCGTGACCATGGAGGAGCCCGGCGTCTCGAAGCTGGTCTCGCTGAGGCTCTGAACGGCGCCTAGGGGGTCTTCCGGGGGCCGCTCGAAAGCTCGATCGTCGGCCATCGCTCCCCGGGGCGGATCTCGGCGCGGAGCCCGAGCCCCTCGAGGGAGGGGCGGGCGTCGTCGAGCCGGGCGCTCGCGACCTGGAGGAAGCGCCCTCCGACCTCGACGGCGATCCCGACGACCAGGTCGTGCGCGATCCCGGGCTCGACGGAAGCGGTCAGCGCCGCGGGGAGCTCGATCGCGGCCGCCGAGTCCTCGCGGCCGGCGCGCGCCTCGGGGAGGTCGACGGCCCGGAAGTCGAGCATCCTGTGCCTCGAGACGGAGACGAAGTCCCGCCCGAGCGGCGATCTCGATCTCCACTGGTCGGGAACGTGGTCCGCCGTCCGGCACGCGAGGAACACCGCGGCGCGCGCGACCGTCCGCTCCGGGTCCGCCGGGTCGAGCCCGAGCCCTCGGGCGTCGTCGTCGTCGAGCCCCCGGGGAATCGCGAGACGGGGCGGCGCGTCCCCGCCGAACCCCGCGACCGCGACCCGGATCGGGGCCGCGGCGGGGATCTCGGCGGACGGCTCCGGAGGGGCCGCGGCTTCGAGCGCGGCCCGGCTCGCGCGCATCGCGTCGAGGACGCTCTCGGGGACGCCGGCCAGGCGGAGCTCGACGACCATGTCGTCCGAGAGGTCGAAGGCCGTTCTCGATCTCCGGATCGACTCCGCGACCTCCGCCGGCGAATTCCCCCCGACGAGCATGCGCACGACGTCCTCGTTGCGAAGGGCCGGCTCCTCGGCGCTCCCCGGGAAGATCGCGACGGCGATCCCGAGCGCGGCGGCGGCGAGCCGGAGCGGAAGGCGGGAGGTCGGCATCGGGAACCCGTCGCGTCCCGGCACCGGGGCGGGGCGCGGAGCCATGGTACTACGCCCCGCTTCCCGGCCGGGAACGTCAGCCCTTGAGCCCCGAGCCGGTCAGCGCGACGACGAGGTCGCCGAACCGGCGACGGAGCGCGGCTCCCTCCCGGAGGACGAGGGCCGCGGCGACCGCCCCGGTCGGCTCGACGGCGTACCCCTTCCGCCAGAGGGCGTCCAGCGCCTCGCCGATCTCCTCCTCGCTCACCGACGCCACGACGCCGCCGCTCCGGCGGACCGCATCGAGGACCTCGGCGCCGCGCGGCGGGGCGGACACGCGAACGCCGTCCGCCGACGTCGGCCCCTCCTCGCAGGGGGCGCCGACCGCGCCGCTGCCGTCGGCGAACGCGCGGGCGATCGGGGCGCAGCGCTCGGCCTGGACCGCTACGAGGGCCGGGAAGCGGTCGATCAGGCGGTGGCGCAGGAGCTCGCCGAAGCCGAGGGCCGCACCGAGGAGGAGCCCGCCGTTCCCGACCGGGACGATCACGGCGCCCGGCGCCTCGAAGAGGAGCGCCTCGGCCAGGGAGTACGCGAAGGTCTTCGCGCCGTGGAGGAAGAAGGGGCTCCACGCGTGGCTCGCGTAGAAGACCCCCTCGGAGATGGCGCGGAGGGCCGCCTCCGCGGCGTCCGAGCGCCCGCCCGGGACGGCGACGACCTCCGCGCCGAGCCGGGCTGCGATGCGGGGCTTCGCCGGCGCGGCGTCTCCGGGAACGAAGATCCGGGCGCGGAGTCCCGCTCGCGCCGCGTGCGCGGCGAGCGCGATC
>CAZPWK010000204.1:0-1382 GCA_964590285.1 uncultured Acidobacteriota bacterium
CCGCGACGACCGCGCGGGCGCCGTCGCGGGCGCGCTCGGCGTCCTCGCGGGAGTAGAAGTCGGACGGGGTCAGGTCCTCGGTCCCGTAGAAGGCCAGCTCGCGGTCGCGGCGGAGATCCTTCGAGATCCTCGCGAGCCGATCCACCTGACCGCGAACGGCCTCCGGCAGTCGCTCCTGCTCGGCGCGGAGGATGTCGGACACGTCGTGGATCCGAGGAGCCTCGACCGCGTGGGCGCGCAGCAGCCCCTTGAGCGCCAGCTCGACGACCTCCTGCGACTCGCGGACGACGTCCGCCCAACTCCCTGCCTCGAACAGCACGTCCAGCGCCTTGAGGCGGACTGCCGCCCGCCGCACGTGGTCGAGGGCGAGATCCCGGTTTCTCATCTCACGCCACCTCCCGGAACACCCAGTACGGTTGCCCGTGCGCCGTGCGCCGGACGATCCGCCCCTCCGCGACGTCCCTCCGCACCCGGGCGAGGCGCACGGACAGGCGCAGCGAGGGATCGTGCAGGACGATTCCGTCGATCGCGACCTCCCCCCAGAGCCCGGCGACCGTTCGACCCGGGGGGGGAAGGTGCGCGAGCTGCGGCTCGACGCGCTTCCCGTCCCACTCGACCGGCGACTCGTCCCACGTCCGGAGCAGAGACCGGGTGAGGGGCACGCGGTCCTCGAGAACGACGAGCAGGTCGAGATCCGATCCGGCGACGTCGTCGCCGCGGGCCCAGGATCCGAACGCGGCGACGCCGATCACGTCGCGGCCGAACCGGTCCAGCGCGCGGGTCACCGGCCCGGTCGGCGCCTCGCGGGGCGCGAGGCCGATCGAGGGGGCCGACAGCCGCTCGACGCAGTACGCGTTGAGCGAGAGCCCCGCCTCGCGCGCCGCGTCGCGAAGCCTGGCGTGGAACTCGGGCCCGACGCGAAGGACGAACCGCCCGGAAGGCTTCCCCTCGCCCGCAGGCACTTTCTTGATAGTATCATTCCTCACGCCTTCATGATACTATCTGGGCGCCGCGGATGCAAGCCCGACGGTGCGGCCATTCCGAGGGCGAACACGGA
The DNA here is from genome assembly GCA_964590285.1 of uncultured Acidobacteriota bacterium. Taxonomy (GTDB): domain Bacteria; phylum Acidobacteriota; class Polarisedimenticolia; order Polarisedimenticolales; family JAIQFR01; genus CALMJU01. The sequence goes on from CAZPWK010000204.1 coordinate 1,058, forward strand.
AAGGGCCCCGGGGCTCTCGCCCCGGGGCCCTTCGTATCGAACGATCGAAACGCGGGCGGGCTAGCCGACCTTCTTCAGGGCGACCCGCCGGTTCTTCGCGCGGCCCGCGTCCGTGGCGTTGTCGGCGATCGGCTGCTTCTCGCCGTACCCCTTCGAGGTCATGCGGGAAGCCGCAATCCCCTTCGAGACGAGATACTCCATGACGGACTTCGCGCGCGCCTCGGAGAGCTTCTGGTTGTACGCATCGGAGCCCTTGGAATCGGTGTGGCCCCCGACCTCGACCTGGACTTCCACCTGCTCCAGCCCTTGCTCCTGTTCGAGCACG
>CAZPWK010000204.1:1392-5227 GCA_964590285.1 uncultured Acidobacteriota bacterium
CTGGACTTGCTTGTAGTAGCGCAGGGACTCCGCCGTCTTGTGGAGCACGAGCGTCGCTTCCGGGGTCAGCTTCGCGCTGTTGTTCTCGAAGTTCACCCCCTCGAGCACCAGCTCCTTCTGCGTCTCCGTGAACAGGGGGGCGGGCGCCGGCTTCTCGACCACCGGGCAGCCCTTCGCGTCCACCTTCGCGCCCTTCGGCGTTCCGGGACATTGATCCAGGCCGTCGAAGACGCCGTCGCCGTCCGAATCGAGCGGGCAGCCCTTCGCGTCCACCTTCACGCCCTTCGGCGTGTTCGCGCACTGGTCGATGCCGTCGAAGACGCCGTCGCCGTCCGCGTCCGACGGGCAGCCCTTCGCGTCCACCTTCGCGCCCTTCGGCGTGTTCGGGCACTGGTCCGCGCCGTCCGCGACGCCGTCGCCGTCCGTGTCGAGCGGGCAGCCCTTCGCGTCCACGGGCCACCCCTTCGGGGTGTCGGGGCAGCGGTCGAGGCCGTCGAAGACGCCGTCGCCGTCCGTGTCGAGCGGGCAGCCGCGCTCGGTCACCTGCGCGCCGCGCGGCGTGTCCGGGCACTGGTCCTTCCGGTCCGGAACGCCGTCGCCGTCCGCGTCCGGGGGAGGGCCACCGAAGCCCCAGGTGACCCCGAGCAGCCCGTAGACCGTCAGCAGCGTCTCCTCGGTGCCGGGAATGTCGTCGCCGAGCGACTGGTCCGCGCGGATCTCCCAGCGGAAGAACTGCCGGCCGTCCATGGGACGGCGCTGGCCGAACCCCACGGACACGATCGGGCGGTCGAAATCGGTCCAGGAGTCCGAGAAGTGGAGGCCGGTCCACCCCGCGCCCGCGTTGACCGTCCACCGCCACTTCTCCCACGGCTCGAAGAGCCACTCGAAGCCGAGCCTGAGCGTCGTCAGATCCGTGTCGGGGAGATTCGCAACCTGGAACGCGGAGTACAGCCCGTCCGCGAACAGGTTCGCGTGCTCTCCCAGCCGGTGGCCGTAGCGGAGCCCGAAGGCCGGCGCGAAGCGCGCCTGCCAGTCGTCGCCCGCGACGTCCTCGTCGCCGAAGGCGAGGCCGCCGATGAACCCGAACTCGTTCGGATAGTCCTCGCGATCCTCCGCGAGCGCCGGGGCGTGCAGTGTGAGCAGGACCGCGACCGCCCCCAGGGCCGCGACCAGGTACGCCGACCGTGACCGAGACATCGGAACCTCCTTTCGACGGAAACCGACCGAGCAGTCCCCCCCAGGGGAAGGACGGATTCTAACTCCTCCGGCCGCCGGCCTGCCAGGGAAGGCCGGGCCCGTCTTCCGGGCCTCTCACCGGATCCACGACCGGATCCGCTCCGCCGCCGCCTCCGGCGTGAAGCCGAGCCGTTCCGCGAGCACGCCCGCGGGCGCGGACGCCCCGAACCGGTCGATCCCGAGGGTCAGCCCCGCGGGGCCGGCGAGGACCCGCCACGGATCGGTCCGGCCCGCCTCGAGCGTGGCCACCGGCACCCCGGGGGGGAAGAGCCTCTCGCGGCGATCGTCCTCCCCGGAGAGGAACAGGTCGAGGCACGGGATCGAGACGACCCTGAGCCTCAACCCCTCCCCGCCGAGGGTCTCGCGGGCCGCGAGCGCGAGGTGGACCTCGGAGCCGGTCGCGGCGACGACGGCTTCGGGCCGCTCGACGTCGGCGACGATCCAGGCGCCGCGCCGTGCGTCCTCGATCGCCGTCGCCCCAGGGGCCGTGAGCGGCGGCAGCTTCTGCCTCGAGAGGACGAGGGCGGACGGGCCGTCCGCGCGCTCGAGCGCGAGCCCCCAGGCGAGGGCCGTCTCGAACCCGTCCGCGGGACGGAACACCCGGAGGTTGGGGATCGCGCGGAGCGCGGCGAGGTGCTCGACCGGCTGGTGCGTCGGACCGTCCTCCCCGACGAAGATCGAGTCGTGGGTGAACACGTAGACGACCGGCAGCCCGGCGAGCGCCGCCACCCGGATCGACGGCCGCATGTAATCGGAGAAGACGAGGAAGGTCGAGCCGAACGGGCGCAGGGATCCGTGGTACGCGATCCCGTTCAGGACGGCGCCCATGGCGTGCTCCCGGATTCCGAAGTGGAGGTTGCGCCCCTCGTACGCGCCGGGGCCGACCGACGCCGAGCCCCGGACGACCGCGAGCGTGGACGGCGCGAGGTCGGCGGAGCCGCCGACCAGCCCCGGCATCTCGGCCGCCGCCGCCTGGAGCACGGCGCCCCCGTGCTCGCGGGTCGCCGCCGCCGAGGCGGGCGCGGCGTCGAGGAGACGCTCGAGGAGCCCCGCCGGCGCGCCGCCCCGCGTGACCGCGTCCCAGAGCGCGGCGCGCTCCGGCTCCTCCTTCCGCCAGGCGGAGAAGCGCGCCTCCCAGGCGGTGCGGAGCGCGGCCCCCTCGGCCGCGCGCTCCCGGAAGAGGGCCCGCACCGCTTCCGGCACGTGGAAGGCGGGCTCGAGCGGCCAGCCGGCCCTCTCCTTCGCCCCCCGAAGCTCCTCCGCGCCGAGCGGCGCCCCGTGGGAGGCCGCGCGGTCCTGCTTCGTCGGCGCCCCGTGGGCGATGTGCGTCCGGCAGACGACCAGGGAAGGCCGATCGGCCTCGGACACCGAGGCCTCGATCGCCGCCGCGATCGCGTCGTGGTCGTGGCCGTCCGCCCGCTCGACGTGCCAGCCGCAGGCCTCGTGCCGGAGGCCGACGTCCTCCGAGAACGCCAGGGAGGCGTCCCCCTCGATCGTGATCCGGTTGTCGTCGTAGAGGACGGTCAGGTTCCCGAGCTTCAGGTGCCCCGCCAGGGAGGCCGCCTCGTTCTCGATCCCCTCCATCATGTCCCCGTCGCTCGCGAGGACGAAGACTCGATGGGAGACCGGCGAGAACGACTCCGAGCCGAATCGCGCCGCCATCATCCGGCCGGCGAGCGCCATGCCCACGGCGTTCGCCACCCCCTGCCCGAGGGGGCCGGTCGTCGCCTCGACCCCGCTCGTGCGCCCGAACTCCGGGTGGCCCGGCGTCCGGCTCCCCCACTGGCGGAAGGCCTGGATCTCCGACATCGGGAGGTCGTAGCCCGCGAGGTGCAGGAGCGCGTAGAGGAGCATGCTCCCGTGCCCGGCCGACAGGACGAAACGGTCCCGGTCCGGCCAGTCGGGCGCCGTCGGGTCGTACCGCAGGAACCGGCTCCACAGCACGAAGGCGACGTCCGCGGCCCCCATCGCCATCCCCGGGTGGCCCGATCGGGCCCTCTCCACGGCGTCCGCCGCCAGGAACTTGATGGCGTGGACGGCCTCTCGCGACAGGGCCCGGTCGACGGCTCGGCTCATCGGCTCCTCTCGGCGCGCCCCCGGGGCGCGGAAGGCAACGGTCTCGGAGTCCGGCGCGCGGCCCTCGCGGCGGCGCCGAGAAGGGCGGCGCGCGGCTCCAGCAGGACGCGGACCGGGATGCGCTCCATGTACGCGGCCAGCCGCCCCTTCGAGCGGAACGCCTCGAGGAACCCGCCGTCGCGGAGCCTCGGCATCAGCTTCGGGGCGATCCCGCCTCCGACGTAGACCCCCCCGACCGCCCCGACCGCGAGCGCCAGATCGCCGGCCGCCGCCCCGTAGAGGGACAGGAATCTCTCGACGGCCCGCTCCGCGACCGGGTCCGAGCCTCGGAGGCCCGCCTCGGCCACCGCGGCGTTCGGATCGTCCGGCGCGGGGACCGCTCCCGTCCGCGGGACCGCCTCGGGATCGCCGGAGAGGAGCCGGTACACCTCCAGGAGCCCGTCGCCGCAGACGATCCGGTCGAGGCTGAGCCGCCCCCACCGGCCGAGCCCACGGCGGAGGAGGGCGATCTCCACCTCGTCGC
>CAZPWK010000205.1:0-5224 GCA_964590285.1 uncultured Acidobacteriota bacterium
GTCTCCGAGCGGGAGCGGGAGGCCCAGGACCTGAGGCGGGACTCCGTCGAGTTCGCGAGCCTCCAGAGCGAGGTCCGGAAGAAGCGGGAGACGCTCTCGGCCCTCCTCGCCCGGCAGAACGAGATGGCGCTCTCGACGCGCCTCCGCGACCTCGACGCGACCTCGAGCAACATCCGGGTGGTCGACCGCGCGCGCGCGCCGGCGGCGCCGTTCCGCCCGAACAAGCGGACGAACCTCGCCGTGGGCCTCCTCCTCGGCCTCGGCCTCGGCGTCGGGCTCGCGTTCTTCCTCGACTACCTCGACAACACGATCGCCGTCGCCGCCGAGATCGAGCCGCTCGTCGGGCTCCCGGCGCTCGCGGTCGTCCCGCGGCACGGCCCGCACGCCGATCCGCTCGCCCGCATGCGGCGCCGCGCGGCGACCGAGCCCGGGGGCTCGATCGACCTCGTCAGCTTCCGGGACGGGGGCGCGGGGGTCTCCGAGGCCTACCGGGAGCTTCGCACGGCGCTGCTGCTCTCGAGCGCGGGGAGCCCGCCGAGGCGGATCGTGCTGACGAGCGCGCTCCCCGAGGAGGGGAAGTCGGCGACGGCGATCAACCTCGCGGTCGTGCTGTCGCAGCTCGGCCGCCGGGTCGCGCTGGTGGACGCCGACCTCCGCCGGCCGCGGCTGCACAAGGTGTTCGACAGGCCCTCCGGCCCCGGGATGACGACGTTCCTCTCCGGGATGGAGCCGGACCTGCTCCGGCTCGTCGTCCCGACCGGGATCGCGGGGCTCGATCTGGTCCCGAGCGGGCCGATCCCGCCGAACCCGTCGGAGCTCCTGAACGCCGAGATCTTCGCGGGGGCGGGACCGCTCCTGCTCGACCACGGGTACGACCACGTCGTGTTCGACTCTCCGCCGGTGCTGTCGGTCGCCGACCCGGTGATCGTCGCGAGCGTCGTGGACGCGGTGATCCTCGTCGTCCGCGCCGGCCGCACCCCCCGGCAGTCGCTGCGGCTCGCGGCGGAGCGGTTCTCCCAGGCCGGGATCCGGCCGGTCGGCGTCGTGCTCAACGACGTCGACGTCTCGGGGCGGGGGTACGCGCACTACCGCTACTACGGCCGCTACGGGCGCCACGGCGAGGATTCCCCCGAGACCGCGGCGGGCGGCTCTCGGCGGGGCTGAGGCCGCCCGGCGGGCGGCCCCCTTCGGGGCTCGGATGGAACGAGGCCAGAGCGCGGCCGCGGCGGCGACGTCGCCGTCGCGCGCCCTCCTCGCGCTCGAGATCGGCATCGCGGCGGTCCTCGTCCTCGCGCCGCTCCCCGAGGGCTCGGTGCGGGAGCCCGCGCGCACGCTGCTCGAGGTCGCGGCCATCTCGCTCGGGCTCCTGTGGATCGTCCGCGCGGCGCGCGCCCCGGTCGCGATCCCCTCCCGCGCCGCCCTCGCGGGGCTCCTGGGCCTCCTCGCCCTCGCCGCGCTGCAGGCGCTCCCGCTCGGCGCGGGCGCCGTCGGGGCGCTCTCCCCGCGGGCGCTCGAGGCGCGATCGGGATCGCGCCCTCCCCGAGAGGTCGCGGCGGCCGAGGCCCGGCTCCTCGGCCGCGACCCGAGTTCGCTCGACCCGGCGCCGACGCTCTCGGTCGATCCGGGCGCGACCGCCTCGGCGCTCCGGACCGGGGCGGCGCTCGCCGCGCTGCTCCTGGTCGCGACCGCGGTCGCCGCGGAGCGCGGGCCGCGCGGCATCGCTCTCGCGCTCCTCGCGGCGGCCGCGATCCAGGGGCTCCACGGGACGCTGGGCGCCGCGGCCTCGGCGAAGCTCGCCTCGGGCACGTTCGTCAACAGGAACCACTTCGCGGGATTCCTCGCGATGGCCCTCCCCGCGGGACTCGGGCTCGCGATCTCCGTGTGGAGGTGGAGGCCGGAGGGAAGGACCGGGCTCTGGCGGTTCGCCGGCGGCGACGGCGCGCGGGCGCTCCTCCTCGGGCTCCTCGCGCTCGTCGGCCTCTCGGGGCTCCTGCTCTCCCTGTCCCGGGCGGGGATCGCGGCGGGCGCGCTCGGGATCGTCCTGACCTTCGTCGCGTCGGGGAGGCGGCGCCTCGGCGTGCGGGTGGCCGCCGCCGCGATCGTCCTCGCGATCGCGGCGGTCCCGCTCGCGCAGATCGGCGCCGACCGGCTGGCCGAGAGCTACGCCCGGGTCGGCGAGGAGTTCACCGGAGCCGGGAGCCGAGGCATGGTCTGGGGCGACACGCTGGCGATGGTCGCGGCGTTCCCGGCGGTCGGCACCGGCTTCGGGACCTTCGTCTCCGCCTATCCCCTCTTTCGCTCGCCCGAGGTGCGCCACCTCTTCCTGCACGCGCACTGCGATCCCCTGCAGGTCCTGTCGGAAGGGGGCATCGCCGGCTTCGCGCTCCTCCTCCTGCTCGCGCTCCCGGTCCTCGCGCGCGCGGCGCGGGGCCTCTCCGGCGCGGGGGGCCCGGTCGCGGCGGGCGTCGCCGCGGGGATCCTCGCGGCGACTCTCCACTCCCTGGTCGACTTCAACTTCCACGTCCCCTCGAACGCGGCCGCCGCGGCCGTCCTCGCGGGGACGATCCTCGGGCTTCCGTGGCGCGCCCGGAGCTGAGGCTCGCGGGAGGCGCCGGCCCGCCGCCCCCCGGCGGCGGGGGGCGCCGGCCCGGAGCGCCCTGGATCGGCGTCGCGATCCTCGCGTTCGCCCCCCTCGCGTCGCTCCTCGGAGCGGGCCGCGCCCGCGAGCCCCGGGACACCCGCGGCCTCGCGGAGGAGGCGGTCGTCGCGGCGATCGACCGCGGCGCGGGGGCGCCCGAGGTCCGGGACGCGGCGATCCGGCTCCGCGGGGACGTCGGCCGCCGGCCCCTCGACGCGGCGGTGCGCGCCGTGTACGCGAGCCTCCTCCTCGAGATCTCGGGGAGCGCGGGGGAGCGCCGCGCCGCGGCCTTCCACGCGTCGCGGGCGGCGGCGCTCGCCCCGGTGACCGTCCCGGTCGTCGAGACGGCGGCGCGCGTCCTGGCGCGCGCGGGAGAGCGCGAGGCGGCGCTCGCCCTCGACCGCTCGATGTTCGGCTACGATCCGGCCTCGGCGGCGCGGCTGGCCGCGTCGATCGAGGCCCTGCCCGGGGGCGAGTCCGTCGCCGCCGCGATCCCCGAGACCCCCGCCGCCCGCGCCGCCTGGATCGGAGAGCTTCGCGCCGCCGGTCGCCACGCCGAGGCCGGGGAGGCCCTGGACGACGCCTACGCCCGCTGGCCGCGGGATCCCTGGGTCCGGCGCCAGGCGGCCCACCGCGCGCTCTCGCGCGCCGACTGGGAGGCGCTCGCGGAGATCCTGCCCCCGGCTGAGGTTTTCCCCGGGTCGCCGGACTCGGCGATCCTGCACGCCTTCCGCGGCCGCCTCCTCGCGGAACGGGGAGACCTCGCCGGAGCGAGGAGGGACGCCGAGGACGCCGCGCGTCTTCGCGGCGGGGACGCTTGGGTCCGCCTGCACGCGGGGATGGCGATGGACGCGGCCGGAGACCGCCCCGCCGCCCGGGCCCACTGGGAGAGCGGCCTCCACGCGCTCCCGGCGAGCGGCGGGACGCGCTGGCTCCGCGTCCGGCTCCTGACGGAGCTCGCGCGGCTCGCCGAGCGCGAGGGGCGCGAGGGGGACGCGCTCCGCACCTGGCGCGAGATCGCCGAGATCGATCCGGGGAACGCGGAGGCGGCGGCGCGCGCGGGTCGCTAGGCCGGCCTCACGCTCCTCCCCCCAGCACCTTGTAGAGCGTGACGAGGTTGGCCTGCTCCGCGAGGCGGGCGCCGACGAGAGCCTGCTGCGCCGCGAAGAGCGACCTCTGCGCGATCAGGACGCCGAGGTAACCGTCGAGGCCTCCCCGGTACCGGGCGTCGGAGAGCCGGAAGGCTGCCTCGAGGGCCCGGACGAGCGCCTCCTCGGCGTCCCGCCGCTCCGCCAGGGTCTTCCGCAGAGTCAGGGCGTCGCCGACCTCGGCGAACGCGGTCTGGATCGCCTTCTCGTACTCCGCGACCGCGATCTCGCGCTCCACCTCGGTCGCCCTCAGGTTCGCCCTCAGGGACCCTCCGGCGAAGATCGGGGCGACGATCGACGGGGCGAACGTCCAGGTCCTCGTCCCCGGCCCGAACAGGTCGGAGAGCTCCGCGCTCTGGGTGCCGAACCCCGCGGTCAGCGTGATGCTCGGGAAGAACGCGGCGCGGGCCGCGCCGATGTTCGCGTTCGCCGCCTTGAGCCGGTGCTCCGCCAGCAGGATGTCGGGACGGCGGAGCAGCACTTCCGAGGGAAGCCCGGGCGAGACGCCGCCGGGCGCGGTCACCGGATCGAGACCGTCGGGCAGCAGGTCCCCGGCGACCGGCGTCCCGACCAGGAGGTCCAGCATGTTCCGGTCGACGGCGACGAGCCCCAGGAGCCGGGCCACGGCCGCCCGCGCGGTCTCCACCTGGCTCTCCGCCTGACGCAGGTCGAGGTCGGAGACCATCCCGAGGTCGCGGCTCCGGCGGATCAGGTCGAGGGTCGCCTGCTGGGTCTCGAGGGTCGAGCGGGCGAGCCCCAGCCCCTCGAGATCCGCGGCCAGGACGAGCCAGGCGGTCGCCGTGCCGGCGATCAGGGAGATCCGCCCCGCGACGTGGGCCTGCTCGGTCGCCAGGTACTGCTCGAGGGCGCGGGCCTTCAGGCTCCGGATGCGGCCGAAGAAATCCGGCTCCCAGGAGGCGACGCCGACGTGGACCGAGTACGCCTCGACGATCTCGGCCTCGCCGCTCTCCGTCATCTTCTCGGGAAGGCGGTGGATCTCCCCCGAGGCCATCGCGCCGATACCCGGATACGCCTCGCCCCTCTGGATCCGGTACAGCGCCCCCGCCTTCTCGACGTTCAGCGAGGCGACGCGCAGGTCCCGGTTGTTGGCGAGCGCCAGCTCGATCGTCGATCGGAGGCGCGGGTCCGTGAAGAACTCCCGCCAGCCGACGTCCGCGGCGGCGGGCGCCCCCTCCCCGGCCGCGGCGGCGCTCTCCGGCCAGGCGTCGGGGACGGGCGCCGGCGGGCGCGAATACCGCGGGATCATCGTGCATCCGCCCAGCAGCAGCGAGGCCGCGACGAGGGGAACGCTCCGCGCTCTCATGTCAGCGACCCTCCTGGGCGCCCGTCTCCCCGGCCTGGGGGGGCCCGGCGGGGGCGGCCCGCTTCCTGCCGAACACCTGGACGACGAGCACGAAGAAGAGCGGGATGAAGAGGA
>CAZPWK010000206.1:0-5098 GCA_964590285.1 uncultured Acidobacteriota bacterium
GTCCCCCCCCTCGGCCTCGAGGACCGACAGCCCCCGGTCGGCATCCCGCCGGGCGCCGCGCAGCCGCTCCCGGGTCTGCCGGGGCAGCTCGCCGCGGTCCATCGCGGAGTGCCCTTCCCGGACGAGGCGGAACACCGCCGCGATCGCGCCGCTGACGCTCAGGTCGGCGGCCAGCGAGCCGCGGAACTCCTCGGCCGCCGCGTCGATCCGCGCGCCGAGCGCCTCGTCGCGCCCCTCCCCGGACGGCTCCCGGTCGAGGCGCGCCTCGAAGTCGTCGATCCGCTGGAGCTCCGCGGCCGCCTGGCCGAGCGCCTCGAGCGTGAAGTTCAGCGGGCTCCGGTAGTGCGTGGAGAGGAGCAGGTAGCGGATCGCACGGGGGTCGTGGCCGCGGGCGAGCAGGTCCCGGAGCGTGTAGAAGTTCCCCCGGGACTTCGCCATCTTCTCCCCGTCCACCATCAGGTGGGCGGCGTGCATCCAGTGCCTCACGAAGGGGCGGCCGGTCGCCGCCTCGCTCTGCGCGATCTCGTTCTCGTGATGCGGAAAGATGTTGTCCACCCCGCCCGTGTGAAGGTCGAAGCTCTCTCCCAGGTACTTCATGCTCATCGCGGAGCATTCGAGGTGCCACCCCGGGCGGCCCGGGCCGAACGGGGACTCCCAGAACGGCTCCCCCGGCCGGTGGGCCTTCCACAGGACGAAGTCCCGGGCGTCCTCCTTCTCGTACTCGTCGCTGTCCACCCGGGCGCCGACGCGGATCTCCCTGCGGTCGAGGTGCGAGAGGCTGCCGTACCCCGCGAACGACGCGATCCGGAAGTACAGCGATCCCTGGCTTTCGTACGTGTGCCCGTTCGCGCGGAGCCGCGAGGCGAGATCGATCATCTCGGGGATGTGCTCGGTCGCCCGGGGATAGTGCTCCGCGGCCTCGATCCGGAGGGTCGCGAGGTCCTCGAAGAACGCCCGCACGAACGGCTCCGTCACTTCCCGGATCGAGACGCCGGACGCGACCGCCTTGGCGATGATCTTGTCCTCCACGTCGGTGATGTTCATCACCTGCGTCACGCGGAAGCCCAGGTGGCGGAGGGTGCGCCGGAGGAGGTCCTCCCATACGTACGTCCGGAAGTTGCCGATGTGCGCGAAGTCGTAGACGGTCGGGCCGCACGTGTAGAGCCGGACGTGTCCGGGCTCCAGGGGCTCGAGCGCCTCGATCCGGCGGGTCAGCGTGTCGTGAATCCGCATCGCGTCCCCCGGGCGGGCCCCGGATGCCGCGAAGGCCGCCGGAAGGCGGCCTTCGCCCGGAGCGTCCGCGCCCTCGAAGCGCGCGGTCCCTAGAAGGAAAGCTTGGCGCTCAGCTGGTACTGTCTCCCGGCCCGGCGGTACGCCTCGTTCTGCCCGTTCAGCTGGATGCCCTGCTCGGTGAACGGGTTCCAGATGACGTACGTGCGGTCGTTGAGGAGGTTGAAGATGTCGACCGCGACCTGGAGGTTCATGCCCTTCCCCAGGTTCATCTCCTTGTCCAGCTTCACGTCGAAGTTCCAGTACGGCCGGTTCCGCTGGTCGTTCCTCTGGTGCGTGACGTACTTCTGCCGGTACCTGGGCTCCGGCTGGCCGAGCGACAGGAGGGACGGGGGCGCCGTGTCCTGCGACGAGGCCTGGACCAGGATCGAGTACGGGAGCCCCGACTGCCAGGAGACCGCGGTCCCCATCCGGAAGCCCCAGGGCGTGATCGTCGTCGCGTTGACCTTCAGCGCGTGGCGGACGTCGTAGGAAAGGTAGCCGCGCTCGTCCTCTCGCGTCGTGCGGTCGTCTCCGAGAGCCGAGTTCCAGTCCTCCGCGTCGCCGATGGCCTTCGAGTACGTGTACGAGGCGTTCATCTGCCAGTTCCGGTACTGCCGCCGCGTCAGCTCGAGCTGGTACGCGTTGTACTCGGCGTCGTTGTAGTTGCCGATCAGGTAGATCGAGCTCCAGCCGAGGTTGTGCGTGTAGGTGTCGAGATAGTCGTCCGGCCGATGCACGAAGCCCGTCTGGAGATCGTTGAACGGGCTGTCCGTTCCGGGGTCGTCCGGGTTCGTCGGCTCCATCTCGAGCTGCCCGTCGCAGTCGTCCAGGAGGCCGTCGCCGATCGGCCGCCCGCGGAGGTCGTACATCACCTCCATCCACCCCGGAAGCGGCGCGTCGGCGACGAGCTGGGTCTTGCAGCGGCCGTAATCGGCGGCGTAGTGATTCAGATCGATGTCCTGCGGCTGGTTCTTGAACTGCCGGTACACGTAGGTGAACTTCAGCGCGGTCTCCGCCCAGATCTCCCGCTCGATCGACGCCGTCATCTCGTCGTTGTACGGGGTCTTGTAGTTCCGGTCGACGACCGAGATCGTGATCGCCGGGTTGACGCCCGACGCCATCGAGGTCTCCCACTCGCCGCCCGCCCGGACCGACTGGAACCGGAGCTGCGTCGTCGCGGGCTCCGTCTCGGCGAGCGCGATGACGAGCGGCGTCGCGCCGTAGAGGCGGCGCGCGGAAAAACCGATCTTCGTCTTCCCGTCGCTCCACGGGTCCCACGACACCGCCACGTGCGGCCCGATGTTGACGCTGTCGAGAGCGATGTCCTCGGCCCGCCGCTTCTTGTCCCATTCCTTGGAGGTCTTCACGATCGTGCCGAGGCTGAGGTTGACGTCCGGTCTTCCGATGATCGCGCCCAGCAGGTCCGAGAAGTCCTCCATCCCCTCGTACGCCGTGAACGCCCCGCGCGCCGCCGGCAGCTCGATGTACTGCCCCGCGTCCTTGCTCTCGTACGTCAGGGCGAGCGCCGTCTCCAGCGACATCTCCGGATCCTCGGCGATCATCTTGGCGGCGATCTCGTTCGCGTACTGCTCTCGGAGGAGGTAGTACTGCTCCTCTTCGGCCTCCGGATCGAACGGCGAGAAGCCCCTCGCGTTCAGCGCCTCGCGGTCCAGCCGGATGCCGAGCGTGATGCTCAGGTTCTGCCTGGGCTTCATCACGTCCTCGAAGAACAGTCCCGTCGCCGTCCCGGTCCCCCGGGTGGTCGTGGTCTCCGGAACCGCGAAGGTCCCGGCGACGATCGCGAGCCGCTCGAGATCCGTCGACTGCTCGCTGGTGTTCATCATCGTCAGCTCGTAGAAGTAGACGCTGGGGCGGCGCTCCTGCTGGCGGAAGTAGCGCTCGTTCTCCACGCTCAGTCCGACCTTGAACTGGTGGTCCATCCCCCAGAACCGGCCTCCGAAGATGCTCGCCGTCGTCTTGAGCGTCATGCGCTGCCGGTGGTCGTCGTAGTTCATGAAGAACGATCCGCTCGTCTGCCCCGTCTCGAGGTCGAGGCACTGCGCCTCCTCGATGAACGGAAGCTCCGGGACCCCGTCCGTGCTCTTGCTGACGACGCAGTTGTTCTTGACGCCGACCGTGGAAGGCCCGATCTTCACCCTGCTGTCCTGGTACGACACGACGCTGTCGAAGAGGACCTTCGCGGAGAACGGAGCGGTCCAGTTGATCCGGTAGAGCGGACCGCCCGTCTCCTGCGTGCGCGAGGCGGAGGCGGGCGTCAGCCGGCTGACCCCCCAGTTCGTCACGGTCCGCGGGTCGGCGGAGTACGTGAACTGGAGCTTGTTCCGCGGAGAGACCTGCCACGTGAGCGCGTCGGAGCTGATCTGCTGCTCGGTGCGGACGGTGGCGGTTCCCTCGTACGTGACCACCGGATCGTCCTGGCGGATGAACTCGTGGGACAGCCGGTACCACAGCCGGTCCCGGAGGAGCGGCCCCGAGATCTGGATCGCGGGCTGGAGGAGCTCGTACTCGGGCTTCGGCTCGCCCGGAAGGGCGACGGCGTTCCCGTCGAGCAGGCTCGAACGGAACAGGAAGTTGAACGTCCCCTCGAAGTCGTTCGACCCCTGCTTCTGGATGATGTTCGCGAATCCTCCCTGCGCGCGCCCGAACTCGACCCCGGCGCCCGCCGTGATCACCTCGATCTCCTCGATGGAGTCGGGGTTGACCTGGCTCATCTGGTAGCCGGTGAGCGGGTCCTGGTTGCTCACGCCGTCCACCTGCGCCTTGAAGTCGCGGGACCTCGCCCCGTGGACGTTCGGGTTGCCGTCGCCGTCCGCGTCCTGCACGCCCGCGGCCATGGTCAGGACGTTCTGGTAGAACCGGCCCTGCACCGGCAGGTCCTGGATGAAGTCGTCGCCGAACTTGGTGGAGTGGGAGGATTTCTCGAGATCCACGGTTTCCCGCTTGCCGACTACGACCTCGCGCTCGACCATCTCGGGTGACAGTGCGAATCCGACCTGTAGCACTTGGCTGATCGGCACCTTGAGGCCCGTCTGGATCTGCTTCGCGTATCCGGGGAACGAGACCTCCAGCGAGTATCCGCTCCCGGCCCTCAGCACGGGGAACTCCGCGACGCCTTCCCGGTTCGTCAGCACGGTCGTCGTCGCCACGTACTGCATCGAGTTCCGGAGGACGACCGTCACCCCGGGGAGCGGCGTCCTGTCGGAAGCGTCGATCACCCGGACCCGGATCGCGCCCGTCTGGGCGGCGGCGGTCGTCAACGCGAATGCCGTCAGCAACCCGGCAAGCACCCTGCTGTAGAGCCTCATCCGACTCCTCCCGCGAAACGCGTACCCGCCCTCGGCCGCCGCCCGCACCGGCCCCGACCCCGGCCGCGGGCCCCGCGGCTCCTTCCGGCCCCGAGCAGAATGCGCGTCGTCGCCGGCTTATCTATCACCGGCCGTCCCCCGGCGTCAACCCGAGGCCCTCTTCTTCCCGGAACGCCGCGGACAATATCCGCCTTTCCCGGCCCGACGTGTCGGCCCGCCGGCATCCGCCGCTGCACGGGTGCAGCGCCGCGCGGCGGTCAGTGGACCGGGATCCCGAGGCGCTTGATCTTCTCGTTGAGGGTCGTCGCCTTGAGCCCGAGGAGGTCCGCCGCCTGCTTCTGGACTCCCCCGGCCCTCTTCAGGGCGGATTCGATCAGCTGGCGCTCGTACCGGGACACCGCCTCGTAGAAGCGCATCCCCTCCGGGAGGACGGCCATTTCCGGGATCGTCGTCCGCTCGAGCAGGTCCCGCGGCAGGAGCTCCAGCCCGATCTCCTCCCC
>CAZPWK010000207.1:0-5095 GCA_964590285.1 uncultured Acidobacteriota bacterium
CAACCCGTACTTCCTCGAGATGGCGAACATCCGGGAGCAGTGCAGCTGGGTCCACGACGACGCCCGGGCCGCGACGGACAAGGCGCTCGCCCTGACCCACGCGGCGGTGAAGCGCGTAGCGCACCACGAGCCGCTCGAGAAGCGCACGGTGGACATGTGCCCGGCGACGCTCGTGCTCGGCGGGGGGATCGCGGGGCTCACGGCGGCCCTCGAGCTCGCCGACGCGGGCCAGCCCGTCTACCTCGTGGAGAGGGAGGACCGCCTGGGAGGAAACCTCGCCCGCGTGGACCTGACCGCTCCCTATCTCGACTCCGCGCGCGACCTGCTCTCCGACCGGATCCGGCGCGTGCTCGACGACCCGAAGATCGAGGTGCTTCTCCGATCCACGCTGCAGTCCCTCTCCGGGTTCGTCGGCAATTTCAAGGCGGAGCTCCGCGTCGGGCCCGACAACGTCCGGAAGGTCGACGTCGGGAGCGTGCTGGTCGCGACGGGCTTCCGGGAGTTCGACGCCCGCAGGATCGCGCACTACGGATACGGCAAGCTGCCCAACGTCGTCACCTCGTTCGAGCTCGAGCGGATGCTGCGCGAGGGAAGGATCCTCACGCGGGGCGGGAAGCTGCCCAAGTACGTCGCGATGATCCACTGCGTCGGGAGCCGGAACCGGGAGTACCACGGCTACTGTTCCCGGGTCTGCTGCATGACCGCGCTGAAGTACGGCCACGAGATCAAGTCCGCCCTCCCCGGGACCTACGTCTACGACCTGTACATCGACATGCACGCCATCGGGAAGGGGTGCGAGGACTTCTACCGGCGCACCGCCGAGATGAAGACGATGTTCCTCATGTACGCGAAGGGCACGACTCCGGAGATCGTGCCGTCGGGCCCCGAGGACGACTGCGAGATGCTGATCAGGATCCCCGAGATGCTCTCCGGCGAGGAGATCGAGGTTCCGGCCGACCTCGTGGTCCTCATGGTGGGGATGGAGGCCCGGGAGGACGCCGCGGAAGTCGCCCACCTCGTCAACATCAGCCAGGACAAGGACGGCTGGTTCATCGAGAGCCACCCGAAGCTGGACCCGGTCGCCACCACGACGGAGGGGGTGTTCATCGCCGGGACCTGCCAGGCGCCGAAGGGGATCCCGAGCTCCGTGGCCCAGGCGGAGGCGGCCGCCGCGAGAATCCTCGGCAAGATCAGCCGCGGGAAGATCGAGGTGGACGCCGTGTTCGCGGAGGTGGACGAGAACCGCTGCTCGGGATGCCGGATGTGCAACGAGCTCTGCCCGTACGCGGCGATCGAGTACGACCCCGTCACGAAGCGCAGCCGGGTCATCAGCGCCGTCTGCAAGGCGTGCGGCTGCTGCGTCGCGGCGTGTCCCTCGGGCGCGATCCAGGGGCGGCATTTCACCGACCGACAGATCTACGCGCAGATCGAAGGAGTGCTGGAATGGGCTTCGAGCCAAGGATAGTCGGCTTCCTCTGCAACTGGTGCTCGTACACCGGCGCCGATCTCGCCGGCACCGCGCGCATCAAGTACGCGCCGAACGTGCGGGTGATCCGGGTCATGTGCTCGGCCCGCGTGGACCCCACCTTCGTCGTGAAGGCCCTCGCGGAAGGCGCGGACGGCGTGCTGATCTGCGGCTGCCACCCCGGCGACTGCCACTACTCGGAGGGAAACTACAAGGCCATGCGCCGGTTCCCCCTGCTGAGCCGGCTCCTCCGGGACTACGGGGTGGAGGAGGATCGGGTGCGTCTCGAATGGGTCAGCGCGAGCGAGGGGAAGCGGTTCGCCGAGATCGTGGACGACATGACGGAGCGCGTTCGCCGCCTGGGGCCGAGCCGGGTCAAGACCCAGCTCGAGGCCGACCGGGTGGAGAGGTAGCCCATGCCCGAGAAGAAGCTTCAGGTCGCTCTCTACTGGGGCGCCGCCTGCGGCGGATGCGACGTGGCGGTCCTGGACACGAACGAGTTCCTCATCGGCGTGGGGTTCCTCGTCGACATCCGGCTCTGGCCGATCGCCGCCGACGGCAAGTACCGGGACGTCGAGGCCATGGCCGACGGGGAGCTGGACTGCACCCTCTTCAACGGCGCGATCCGAAACAGCGAGAACGAGCACGTGGCGAAGCTCCTTCGCCGGAAGAGCAAGGTCCTCGTCGCCGTCGGCTCCTGCGCCCATCTGGGCGGGATCCCCGGGCTGGCCAACCAGTGCACGAAGCAGGAGATCCTCGAGCGCGTCTATCTCGACAACCCCTCGATCGAGGCGGGCAACCGCGTGGTCCCCCTCCCCTCGACCCGGGTGGAAGCGGGGGACCTCGAGATCCCCAGGTTCTACCGGCGGGTCTACAAGCTCGACGAGATCGTTCCCGTGGACTACTACCTCCCGGGCTGCCCCCCCGCGCCGGACCAGGTCAAGGCGGCGATCCAGGCCCTCGTCAACGGAACGCTGCCGGCTCCCGGCAGCGTCATCGGCGCGTCGGAGCGCGCGGTCTGCGACGACTGCAAGCGCCGGAAGGAAGAGAAGAAGGTCACCAGGTTCTACCGCCCCTGGGAGATCCTCCAGGATCCGGACCGGTGCCTCATGGAGCAGGGGATCCTCTGCGCGGGCTCCGCCACGCGGTCGGGATGCGGGGTGCGCTGCCCCGACAGCGGCATGCCCTGCCGCGGCTGCTACGGACCGGCCCCCAACGTCGTGGACCAGGGGGCGAAGTTCGTGTCGGCGGTCTCGTCCATCCTGGACAGCAAGGACCCGCAGGAGATCGAGAGAATCCTCGGCGAGATTCCGGACGTCATCGGGTACGCGTACCGCTTCGGCCTCCCCGCGTCCCTTCTGCAGAGGAGCATCCGCTGATGGGCAAGAAGATCAGCATCGACCCGATCACGAGGCTCGAGGGCCACGGCAAGATCGAGATCTTCCTGGACGCGGACGGCGCCGTGGAGGACTGCTACTTCCAGATTCCCGAGCTCCGCGGCTTCGAGAGGTTCGTCGTCGGGCGCCCGATCGAGGAGCTGCCGCGGATCGTGACCCGGATCTGCGGCGTGTGCCCGGCGAGCCACCACATGGCGAGCGCCAAGGCGGTCGACGGCTGCTTCGGGCACCAGGTCGCCCCGCTCGCGCTGAAGCTCCGGGACCTCTACTACCACGCCCACTACATCCACAGCCACATCGCCCACTTCTACGCGCTCGCCGCTCCCGACTTCGTGTGCGGCCCGGATTCCGACCCGGCGACCCGCAACATCCTCGGCGTGGTCGCCAAGGTCGGCCTCGAGATCGGAGGCGCGGTCGTGCGGGCCCGGGCCCAGGCCCAGAAGATCCAGCAGATCGTCGGCGGGAAGACGACCCACCTCGTCTGGTGCCTGCCGGGGGGCGTGTCGAAGGGCCTCAAGAAGGAGGAGCTCGACGCGATCCGTCCGATGATCGACGAGCTGTACGACTTCACCCAGTTCTCCCTCAAGCTCTTCAAGGACGTCGTCCTGGGGAACGCGGCCTACGTGGACCTCATCCTGAAGGGCCCCTACACGCTGGACGTGCAGCAGATGGGGCTCGTGGACGAGAACAACGCCCCGAACTTCTACGACGGGAAGGTCCGGGTCGTGGACTTCGAGGGGAACGAGATCTGCAAGTACGCGCCGGAGGAGTACGCCCAGAACGTCGCCGAGCACGTGGAGCCCTGGACCTACCTGAAGTTCCCCTACCTCAAGCAGAGGGGCTGGAAGGGGTTCGTCGAGGGGATCGACTCCAGCATCTACTGCGCCACACCGCTCTCGAGGCTCAACGTGGCCGACCGGATGGCCACCCCCGCGGCGCAGGAGGCGTACGAGGAGATGTTCTCGACGCTGGGGCAGAAGCCCTGCCGCGCGCTGCTCGCCCAGCACTGGGCGCGGCTCGTCGAGATGGTGTTCGACGCCGAGATGCTCAGGACCTACCGGGACGACCCCGAGATCACGGGAGAAACCTTCCGGATCGTCCCGGACCGGATCACCGGCGAGGGGGTCGGGATCGTCGAGGCGATGCGCGGCACGCTGACGCACCACTACACGTGCGACGAGCAAGGGATCTGCACGAGCGCGAACCTGATCGTCGGGACGACGAACAACAACGCCCCGATCCACATGGTCACCAAGAAGGTCGCCAAGGCGTTGATCCGGCCCGGGGTCGAGCCGGACCCGGGAATCCTCAACATGGTCGAGATGGCGTTCCGCGCATTCGACCCGTGCTTCTCCTGCGCGACCCACAGCCTTCCCGGCCAGATGCCGCTCGAGGTCAAGATCTTCAAGGAAGGCAGGCCCTACCGGGAGTTCCGGAGGGGGTGCTGAGCGGCGGCGTGCGCACGCTCCTCCTCGGCATGGGGAACCCGATCCTCACCGACGATTCCGTGGGGGTGCGCCTCGCCCGGGACCTCGGCCGGGAGCTCGAGGGGACGCCCGGACTCGACGTCGTCCCCGAGTGCTCGGTCGGCGGATTGAACCTCATCGAGGTTCTCGCGGGATACGATCGCGCCCTGGTGCTGGATTCGATCCGGACGCGCGGCGGCCGTCCGGGCGACTGGTACCGGTTCACCGCCGCTGCCCTTCGCGAGACGCGGAACCTCCGGAACATTCACGACGCGAACTTCGCGACCGCGCTCGCCCTCGGCCGCCGTCTCGGGCACCCTCTCCCGTCCGACGAGGAGATCCACGTCTTCGCGGTCGAGGTGGCGGACGACGCGACGTTCGGGGAGAGCCTGTCCCCGGCTCTACAGGAAGCCTACGGGGAGATCTTCGCGGCCGTTCTCGAAGAGGCCCGCGCGCTTCTGGCCGCCGTCCTCCCGTGACGGCCGCCGGCCGTTGGCCCCCCCGCTGCCGTTCCGCTAGACTGCCCTCCACGGCGAGAGGACGTCTTGCACGAGCTTTCCATCGCGACGAACCTGGTGGACACGGCCGTCCGCAGCGCGGAAGAGGCGGGGGCCAACTCCGTGATAAGGCTGAACCTGCGGCTCGGGGCCCTCGCGGGGGTCGAGCCCGAGTCCTTGGCGTTCTGTTTCCCCGTCGTCGCGAGGGGGACGATCTGCGAGGGAGCGGATCTCAGGCTCGAGATCGTTCCCGCGAGCGGACAATGCGCG
>CAZPWK010000208.1:0-5032 GCA_964590285.1 uncultured Acidobacteriota bacterium
GTGATCGGTCGTGCTCCTGCCCACCGCCTGGATCACGAGGGAGATCGTGCCGGCGGCCGGGTCGGCGTCGGCGATCGTCAGGGGGATCCGCTCCGCGCCCGGGCCCATCCGGACGATGACGAACTGCCCGGGCCGGCGGATCTCCGCGATGCGCCGCGCCTCGACGACCAGCCGGGAGACGTTCGGCGACAGCTTCGTGTTCGAAACGACGGGATGCATCAGTCGTCCCTCGATGCGGGGGGGCTCATCGCCCCGGAAGCGCCTCGACGACGCGTTCCGGATACGCCAGGAGCGCGGCGCCGAGAATGTCCATCGCCCTCGTGAGCTTCGCCTCCTCGAGCACGTACGCGATCCGCACCTCGTCCCTGCCGAGGCCGGGCGTCGCGTAGAACCCGTCGGCCGGCGCCAGCATCACGGTCTCGCCGTCCACGGAGAAGTCCCGGAGGAGGAAGATCGAGAACCTCTCGGCGTCGTCGATGGGCAGCCGCGCGCACAGGTAGAACGCCCCCTCGGGCTTGCGGACCATGACCCCGGGCGCGCGCGCGAGCGCCTCGAAGACGACGTCGCGCCGGCGCTGGTATTCCCGGATCACCCCCTCGATGTAGGAGGGGGGGACGTCGCCGAGCGCGGAGGCGGCGAACTGTCCCAGGGTCGGGGGGCAGAGACGCGCCTGGCCGAACTTCAGGATCGAGGCCATGAGCTCGCGGTTGCGGCAGACGACGTTCCCGACCCGGATCCCGCAGACCGAGATCCGCTTCGAGAGACTGTCCACCATCACGGCGCGGTCCTCGATCCCCTCGAGCGTGAGGACCGACCGCTGGCGGCGCCCGTCGTACGCGAACTCGCGGTACACCTCGTCGCAGACGAGGAAGAGGCCCCGGTCCCTCGCGACGGAGGCGAGCATCTCCATCTCGGCGTCGGTGTACACGGTTCCGGTCGGGTTGTTGGGGGAGCAGACGAGGATCGCCCGGGTGCGCGGGCCGATCTTCGCCTCCACCGCGCGCCGGTCCGGGAGGTGGTACCCGTCCTCGGCGCGGGTCGTCACGGGGACGAGCCGCACGCCGGCGAGGGCGGCGAACCCGTTGTAGTTCGTGTAGAAGGGCTCGAAGACGATCGCCTCGTCCCCGGGATCGGCGACGGCGGAGAGCACGAAGAGGATCGCCTCGCTGCCGCCTACCGTCACGAAGATGTCCTCGGTGGACGCGGGAATCCCCGCGCGACGGTAGTAGTCGCGGAGCACCTCGACGAACTCGGGGAGGCCCTGCGAGGGACCGTACGCCACGTTCCGCTCGGAGAACGACCGGAGGCGGTCGAGGACCGCGCTCGGCGTCGGGATGTCGGGCTGGCCGATGTTGAGCGCGTAGACGGTCTTCCCCGATCTCCGGGCCTCGACCGCATGCGGCGCGAGCCTCCGGATCGGGGAGGCGGGCATGGCGTGGGCGCGCTGCGAGAGCGAGGGGCTCGAACCCATGGCGATCTCCCCGGCGCCCCGCCCGGTCGGACGAGGCGCCGCGTGCGGAGCCGACCCCCGTAGTGTAGCGGATCGGGCGGCGCCCCGTCAGCGGGGCGGCTCCGGGGAGGGCGCGATTGCCGCCGTCCGCGGGGCGCGATAGACTCCGCCGGTCCGTCCGGCGGAGGAGCGCGAGGTGTTCCGGAGGGTCCTGGTCGCGAACCGAGGGGAGATCGCCCTGCGGGTGATCCGGGCGTGCCGTTCCCTCGGCATCGAGAGCGTCGCCGTCTTCTCCGAGGCCGATCGAGGGGCCCCCTGGCTCCGCGAGGCGGACGCGGCCGTCTGCATCGGCCCGGGCCGGGCGGACCGATCGTACCTGGACGCCGGCGCGATCCTCCAGGCGGCCGAGCAGACCGGCTGCCAGGCGGTCCACCCCGGCTACGGCTTTCTCGCCGAGAATGGCGTCTTCTCCGCGCGGGCGGCGCAGCAGGGGATCGCGTTCATCGGTCCGGGCCCCGCGGCGATCCGGAGGATGGGGGACAAGATCGAGGCGAAGCGGACGATGGCCGGGGCGGGAGTCCCGACCATCCCGGGCACGATCGGCCTCCTCTCGGGCCTCGATCAGGCGCGCCGGGAGGCGGGGGAGATCGGCTACCCGGTGCTGCTCAAGGCGACCGCCGGCGGGGGCGGCAAGGGGATGCGGCGCTGCGCGCGCGAGGAGGAGCTCGAGCGCGCCTTCGGCGAGGCCTCGCTCGAGGCCGAGAAGGCGTTCGGGAACCCCGGGCTGTACCTCGAGAAGTACCTGGAAGGGGGCCGGCACGTCGAGTTCCAGGTGCTGTGCGACGCGTTCGGCGCCAGCGTGCACCTCGGGGAGCGCGAGTGCTCGGTGCAGCGGCACCACCAGAAGCTGATCGAGGAGTCGCCGTCGACGGTGGTGGACCGGGAGACCCGCCGGACGACGGGGAGCCGCGTGGCGGGGGCGGTGGCGTCGTTCGGATACCGGAACGCCGGCACGGTCGAGTTCCTCCGCGCCCCGGACGGGGCGCTGTACTTCATGGAGATGAACACGCGGCTGCAGGTCGAGCATCCGGTGACCGAGATGGTGACCGGGGTGGACCTCGTGGCCGAGCAGATCCGGATCGCGGCCAACGAGCGGCTCCGCTTCGCGCAGGACGAAGTGCGGATGGAAGGGCACGCGATCGAGTTCCGGATCAACGCCGAGGATCCCGCCGCCGGGTTCCGCCCCGACCCGGGGCTCGTCGAGACGTTCCGGGCGCCCGAGGCCGCGGGCGAGGGCGTCCGGGTTCGCTGGGACTCGGCGGTCGAGGCGGGATTCCGGATCCCTCCGCACTACGATTCGCTCGTCGGGAAGCTGATCGTGCACGCTCCCGACCGAGCCCGCGCGATCGAGGCGGGACGTCGGGCGCTCGAATCGCTGCGGGTCGGGGGGGTCAAGACGACCGCGTCGCTCCTCCGCTCGGTGCTCGACCATCCGCGCTTCGTCCGGGGAGACTACGACGTCGGCTTCCTGGCGGAGAGCGGGCTTCTGCGGGGCTAGGAGAGCATGGCGAAGGTCGTCTTGGAGCCGATCGGCGCGCCGCGCGAGCGGTTCCTCCGCGAGGACGAGTGGAGGGAGCGCCGCGGAGCGCTCGGGCGGCTGAACGCCGAGCTGCGCGCGAAGCGAGAGACGGTGCGCGCGGGCTGGGGGCCGAAGTACGAGGCGCGGGTCCGGGAGAAGGGGAAGCTCCCGACGTGGGTCCGCCTCGACCGGCTGCGGGACCCGGAGACGCCGATCCTCCCGATCGGAACGCTCGTCAACCACGCGGAGACGTTCGGCGAGGAGGGGCGGAAATCGCCCGGCGCCGGGGTGGTCACGGCGTTCGTCCGGGTGCACGGCCGCTGGGTGGTCGCGATCGCGAACGACAACGCGGTCGCGTCGGGATCCTGGTGGCCGCGAACGCCCGAGAAGATCCAGCGCGCCCAGGAGGCCGCGCTCCGGCTGCGGCTCCCGGTCGTCTACCTGGTGGACTCTTCGGGCCTCTTCCTGCCGGAGCAATCCAGGACGTTCCCGGGCCGGACCGGGGCGGGGGGGATCTTCCGGAGCAACGCGATCCTGTCCGCCGCGGGCGTGCCCCAGATCGCCGGGGTCCACGGCGACTGCATCGCGGGCGGCGGCTACATGCCGATCATCAGCGACGTCGTCTACATGACGGAGCAGGCCTACATGGTGATCGCGGGCGCCGCGCTCGTGAAGGGGGGGAAGTCGCAGAAGATCACCTCGCTCTCGATCGGCGGCCCCGACGTGCACGTCCACGGGAGCCGGTGCGCGGACCACCGGGTGCCCGACGACGAGGTCCTGGTCGACCGGGTACGCGCGGAGGTGGCGAAGCTCCCGAGCCCGGCGTGGGACTACTACCGCTACGGGGCGGAGCCCGCCCCGCCGGCCTATCCGCCCGAGGAGCTCGACGGGCTCTTCCCGGCCGACCACCGCATGGGCTACGACATGCGCCAGGTGCTCGCGCGGATCCTGGACCACTCCCTCTTCTGGGAGTTGCTCCCGGGCGCGGGGCCCGAGATGATCTGCGGGATCGGCCGGGTCGGGGGGCTGTACGCCGGGTTCGTCGCCAACCATCCCCTCCTGACGGACGACCCGGTCCACCGGGGGGTCCAGCGCCCGGGGGGGATCCTGTACCGGGACGGGATCGCGAAGGTCTCGCAGTTCTCGCGCGCCTGCAACGACGACGGGATCCCGATCGTGTGGCTCCAGGACATCTCCGGGTTCGACATCGGGCCCGAGGCGGAGCGGCAGGGGCTCCTGGGCTACGGATCGAGCCTGATCTACACGAACTCGACGAACGTCGTGCCGATGTTCACCGTCCTTCTCCGGAAGGCCTCGGGGGCCGGCTACTACGCGCTGGCGGGGCTTCCTTACCGGCCGGTGCTCCAGCTCGCGACGCCGCTCACGCGGCTCGGAGTGATGGAGGGGAAGACGCTCGCGATCGGGGCGTTCAACGCCCGGCTGGACGACAACTTCCACATCGTGGCCGGGACGCCCGAGGAGGCCGCGGAGATCCGCCGCGGCATGGAGGCCGTCGAGGCGCGGATCCAGAGCGAGATGGACCCGGTCCTCGCCGCCTCGCGCATGGACGTGGACGAGATCGTATGTCCCGGCGAGCTGCGCCTCTGGATCGAGTCGGCGGTCGCCATGGCGTACCAGTCGATCGGGTACCGCCGCGTCAAGAACCCGCGGATCTGGTCGCTCCACGACCTCGCCGCGCTCTCGGGGTGAGACGATGGACGGGGAGACTCTCGTCGCGACGGTCGAGACGTGCGAGGGCGGGATCGTCCGCGTTCGCTCCCCGCTCGTCGGCACCTGGACGGAACACCCGCACGCCGGCGCCTTCCTCGGGCCGGGGAGCCGCGCGGGAGTGGTGCGGCACCTGAATCGCAAGTTCGAGGTCGTTTTGCCGGAGGGGGCGGCGGGGCGGGTGTCGCGCGGCCTCCCCGCGCTCCGCGCGGTCGCCGTGGAGCACGGCCAGACCCTCCTCGAGATGGGGCCGGTCCCGGGGGCCGCCCCGGCGC
>CAZPWK010000209.1:0-4889 GCA_964590285.1 uncultured Acidobacteriota bacterium
TCGCCCACCCGAGCCTCGCCGGGAAGCCGTCCCTCCGCGTCGAGGGGGCGTGCGCGTCGGGAGGACTGGCGATCGTCACGGCGGTCAAGAGCGTCCTCGCGGGCCAGGCGGACCTCTCCCTCGTCGTCGGGGTGGAGGTGCAGAACACCGTCAAGGCGATCTACGGCGCCGACATCCTCGCCGGGGCGGGACATTACGCCGCCGAGAGGAAGAACGGGCACGCGTACTACTTCCCGGCGAAGTTCTCCGACCGGGCCGGCGAGTACAAGAAGCGGTTCGGCGCCGAGAAGACCTGGGCGGCCATGGGCCGCTGGTACGAGCAGGCGATCCGGAACGCGAGGCTCAACCCGAAGGCGCAGGAGTTCCACAACGCGATGCCGGACCTCTTCGCGGCCCACCAGGGGATGCCCCCCAACCCGAAGTCGTTCTGCGAGCACATCAACGTCCTCGACTGCTCCAAGGTCTCCGACGGCGCCTCCGCGATCCTCGTGGCCTCCGAGGAGGGGCTCGCCAGGACGGGGCGGAAGAAGTCCGAGGTCGTGGAGCTCGTCGGGTTCGGGCACTCGACGGCGGACCTGACCGCGCAGCCGGAGGACCTCACCGTCCTCGACACGACGCGGCGCGCCGCCCGGAAGGCGCTCGAGATGGCCGGGATCGGGGTCCGCGACGTCGGCGTGTTCGAGGTGCACGACTGCTTCACGATCTCCGCGATCCTCGCCTGCGAGGCGCTCGGCCTGGCCGGCCACGGCGAGGGCGCCGACTACGTCCTCTCCGGGGCGACGCGCCGCGAAGGGTCGACCCCCGTCAACACGTCGGGCGGCCTCGTCGGATTCGGACACCCGACCGGCGCGTCCGGCGTGCGCATGGCGGTGGACCTCTGGCGCCAGCTGACCGGGAAGGCGGGCGACGACCGGGTGACGATCCCGTCCGGCCGGGCCCACGGGATCCTCGCGAGCATGGGGGGCAACGACCGGACGGTGGTCTCTTGCGTGTTCCGCCGAGCGGCCTGACCGGTCCCCGGACACGGTGGCCGCGAGAATGTGGGATTCTCGCGCCGCAGACGTTCGCGCCGGTGCCCGCGCCGTCGAAGAAGGTCCCTAGGTTCAACACCTTGGAGCCTCCTCCGTCCGAGCCGACTCCCCGACTGCGGGAGACGGAGGCGCTCCATTCCCCGCGTACCGAGCGCCCCTTCCTCCCGCGTGGGGTTTCCCCCGGCGCCCCGCCAGCTTCGCCCGCCACGGTCCCGGCGACCCCACAATCTCGCGGCCACCGTGGTCGCGGGACGGTCGCGCTCGCCCGGCGGGTCCGGTGAGCGAGCCCCCGGCCTTCTTCGACGTCGGCGAGCGGGACCGCGGGAAGCGGCTCGACCGGTTCCTGAACGAGAGGATCCCGGGGGTTTCGAGGTCGTACGTCCAGAGGGCGATCCGCTCCCGGATCGCGCTGTCGTGGGGAGTCGAGGCGAGGCCGGCGACCCCCGTGCGCCCGGGAGGGCGCGTCCTCGTCGGGTGGGTCCCGGTCGAGGAGACCCCGCTCGGCGTCCGCATCGCGGTGCTCGCGAGGGGAGAGGGCTGGCTCGCCGTCGACAAGCCGGCCGGGATCCCGGTCCACCCCGTCGGCCGCGTGCGCGAGAACAGCCTGATCCGGATGCTCCGCCGCCAGGAGGGGCAAGAGGGCCTGCGTCTCGTCCACAGGCTCGACCGCGAGACGAGCGGGGCGCTCCTGGTCGCCGGGACCGCCGAGGCGGCCCGTGCCCTCTCCGGCGCGTTCGAGCGCGGCGAGGTCCGGAAGGAGTACCTCGCCGTCGTGCGCGGGGCCGTGAGGGAGGCTCACGGCGTCATCGAACTGCCGATCGCCGACGCGAGGGGATCGCGCGTGTACGTGCGGCGGGAGACGGCGGAGGGCGGCCAGCGGGCGCGCACGCGCTTTCGCGTCGAGCGGACGCTGGCCGACCGGTCCCTGCTCCGTGTCTTTCCGGAGACCGGCAGGCGCCACCAGATCCGCGTCCACCTCGCGGCGATCGGCCACCCGATCCTCGGCGACATCCTGTACGGGCGGCCGGATCGCGACTACCTCGACCTCGTGCGCGGAGAGCGCGACGCACGGCGGGACGAGGGCGGCGCGCTCCGGCAGCTCCTCCACGCGGAGCGCCTCGTCTTCCCGGGCCGCGGGGGGACGACGGAGCGCGAGGTCCTGGCGCCCGCGCCGCCCGACTTCGACGAGGCGCTGGCGGAGTCTCGGAGCGGGGCCTCGTGAGATAATGCGGTCCCCCGCGTCTCCGCCTCCCCGGGGACTCCCGATGCGATCGATCGTCGAGCGGCTGCTGCGAAATCCGGGAATCGGATCCATGGTGGCGCACCGCCGCCGGGTGGAGGGACGGGCCGCGCGCTTCGCCGATCCGGCCGCGCCGCTCCCGCCGGAGCTTCGGGACGCCCTGGCCTCGAAGGGGATCGCGCGGCTCTGGGAGCACCAGGCTCGGGCGCTCGACGCCGCGCGCTCCGGCGAGGACGTCCTGACGGTGACGCCGACCGCCTCCGGCAAGACCCTGGTCTTCGCGCTGCCGGTCCTGGAAACCGCGCTCTCCGACCCGGGCGCCCGGGCGCTCTTCCTGTACCCGACCAAGGCGCTCGCGCGCGATCAGGTGGCGGCGCTCTCCGAGCTGGCCGCGGCGACCGGACGGCTCCGGCCGCCCCGCTTCGAGATCTACGACGGCGACACCCCGGACCGGCTCCGCCGGAAGATCAAGGCGGACCCTCCGGACGTGCTCGTCACGAACCCGGACATGCTCCACCTGGGCATCCTGGCCCACCACTCCGAGTGGCGGGGGTTCCTCGGGGGCCTGCGCTGGGTCGTGCTCGACGAGATGCACGTCTACCGCGGCCTCTTCGGGGCCCACGTGCACCACATCCTGCGGCGTCTCCTCCGGCTTTGCGCGGCGGCCGGGTCGGCGCCGAGGTTCCTCGCGGCCTCCGCGACCATCGGCAACCCCGGCGAGCTCGCGGAGCGGCTGGCGGGCAGGCGGTTCGCGGTCGTCGAGCGGACCGGCGCCCCCGGGGCGGCCCGCGAGGCGGTCTTCCTGAATCCGGTGGGGGTCTCGCCGTACACGGCGGCCGTCCGGGTCGTCGCGGAGACCGCGGGGCAAGGCCTCCGCACGATCGCCTTCACGAAGGCGAGGCGGGTCACGGAGCTTCTCCACGCGTGGATTCTCAAGGAGGCCCCCGGGCTCAGGAGACGGCTCGCTCCCTATCGCGCCGGCTATCTTCCGGAGGAGCGGCGGGAGATCGAGAGGAGGCTCTTCCGCGGGGACCTGCTCGCGGTGCTCTCGACGAGCGCCCTGGAACTGGGGATCGACGTCGGGGGCCTCGACGTCTGCGTCCTGGTCGGGTACCCGGGGTCGATGACCTCGGCCTGGCAGCGGATCGGGCGGGTCGGTCGGTCGGACCGCGACGCGCTCGTCGTGCTGATCGCGATGCCCGACGCGCTCGACCAGTGGGTCGTGTCGCACCCCGACGCGTTCTTCGGCGACCGGTTCGAGCGCGCCGCGCTCGATCCCTGGAACCCGATCGTCGCGGGCCAGCACCTCGTCTGCGCGGCCGCCGAGTCCCCGCTCGGCCTGGAAGAGGTCCGCGAGCTCGGGCCCAGGGCGGAGAGGATCGTGGACGCGCTCACCGAGGAGGGGAGGCTCGTTCGCGACCGCGCGGGGGCGTCCTGGCTGTCGTTCCGGAGGAACCCCCACCGCGACGTCAGCCCACGCTCGGCGGGGCCTCCGTACTCCATCGTGGAGGCCGGGACCGGCAGGCTCCTCGGCACGGTGGACGGCATGCGGGTGTTCCACGAGTGCCACCCGGGGGCGATCTACCTGCACGGGGGGCGGTCCTGGCGCGTCCTCCGTCTCGACCGGGACGGGCGGAAGGTCGAGGCGAAGGCCGTTCGAGCCGACCACTACACGGTCGTTCTCGGCGACAAGGAGACGCGGATCCTCGAGCGGCTCGAGACCGGAAGGCTCGGAACGAGCCCGGTCGGGTACGGGCGGCTCGAGGTGACCGTGAGGATCCGGGAGTACCAGAAGAAAAGGCTGTTCGGCGGGGAGACGATCTCCACCCATCCGCTCGACGTGCCTCCCCTCGTGTTCGAGACGACCGGGCTCTGGGTCGAGGTGCCGTCCGCCGCGGCGGGGGAGGCGGCCCGGAGGGGACTGCACTTCATGGGCGGGCTCCACGCGGTCGAGCACGCGGCGATCGGACTCTTCCCCCTCCTCGCGATCTCGGATCCGGGCGACGTGGGGGGGATCTCGTACACGGGGCATCCGGACACCGGCGGCCCGGCGATCTTCCTGTACGACGCCGTGCCGGGCGGGGCGGGGCTCGCGGAGCAGGTATTCCGGGAGCCGGAGCGGCTCTTCCGGCGCGCCCTGGACGCGATCGCGGGGTGCGCCTGCGAGGGAGGATGCCCCTCCTGCATCCAGTCGCCGCGCTGCGGCAACGGGAACAAGCCGCTCGACAAGGCCGCGGCATCGTTCGTGCTGCGGCTCCTGCTCGGCGAGGAGACGGTCGCGGGAGAGGCGGCTCCCGGCGAAGCGACGGAGGCGGCGATCCCGGCGCCGGAGGCGCGAGCGGCGGCGAGGCCGCGCAAGCACGGGATCGCGCGACGGGACGACGCGGGGCCCCCGCGGGAGCGGGGGGAGCCTCCCGCCGGCGCGTCGAGGGGCGCCTCCCCGGCGGAGATCCGCGATCGGGCGGCGCCGGAGCGGCTTCTGGTGCTCGACCTGGAGACGCAGCGCAGCGCGGAGGAGGTCGGAGGCTGGGGGAACGCCTCGCGGATGGGACTCGCGCTGGCCGTCGTGTACGACGCGCGGCGGGGGGAGTACCGCACCTACCGCGAGGCCGACGTGG
>CAZPWK010000210.1:0-4837 GCA_964590285.1 uncultured Acidobacteriota bacterium
ACGCCTACCGGGCCTGCCTGGGGTCCCGCATCGCGAGCCGCATCCTGTTCCCCATCGCGAGCTTCGAGGTGGATGGCGCGGACGCGCTCTACGACGGGGTTCACGCCGTCGCCTGGCCGGATCACGTCGGGCCCGAGCGGACGATCGCGGTGGACGTCGCGGGGGGCGACTCCCCGGCGGGTCCGCCGCACTACGTCGCCCTCAAGACGAAGGACGCGATCGTGGACCGGATCCGCGAGGCGGAGGGCGCCCGGCCGAGCGTGGACACGGCGGCGGCCGACCTCCGAGTCCACGTGCACCTCTCCGGCCCGGCCGTCACCGTCAGCCTGGATCTCTCGGGGCGCGGGCGCCACCGGCGCGGGATCACACGCGCCGGCGCCGCGGCGCCGATCCGGGAGAGCCTCGCCGCCGCGCTCCTCCGGGTCGCCGGCTGGCCGGCCCGGTCCGCCGAGGTCCCGATCCTCGACCCGATGTGCGGCTCGGGGACCTTCCTCCTCGAGGCCGCCTGGGTCGCGCTCGACGTCGCCCCCGGTCTCCTCCGCGAGAGGATCGGCGCCGAGGGCTGGCGGGGCCACGACCCCGCGCTCTGGGCGCGGCTCGTCGCCGAGGCGCGGGAGCGGCGCGAGGCCGCGCGGGGGAGGACGGTGCGGATCGCCGGGTCGGACGCGTCGGTGTCGGCGGTTCGCGCCGCCCGCCTGAGCCTCGGCCGCGCCCGGCTCGGCGCGTGCGCCCGGGTGGAGGTCCGGGACGTCCGCGACGCGCATCCGCCCTGGCCGGACCCCGGCCTCGTCGTCGCGAACCCGCCGTACGGCGCCCGCCTCGGCGAGGAGGGGGAACTCGGGCCCCTGTACGAGGCGCTCGGGGACGTTCTGAAGCGGCGCTTCGCCGGGTGGACCGCGTGGGTCCTCTCCGGGAACCCCGCCCTCGCCAAGAGGATCGGCTTGCGGCCCGCTTCGAGGCGCATCCTCCACAACGGGCCGATCGAGTGCCGCTTCCTCGAGTTCCCGATCGCGGCCGGGGCCGGCGGGGAGCGGGGGCCCGGATGGCGCCGCGCGAGCGCCGAGGCGGCTCCCTTCGCGAGGCTCCTCGCGAGGAACCTCCGCGAGGTCGGGCGCTGGGCGAAGCGCGAGGGGGTGACCTGCTACCGGGTCTACGACCGCGACATGCCCGAGTACAACCTGGCGGTGGACTGGTACGACGGGGCGGCGCGGGTCGAGGAGTACGAGGCCCCCCCGAAGGTGCCGCCCGAGGTCGCGGCCCGGCACCTCCGCGACGCGCTCCGCGTCGTCCCCGAGGCGCTCGGCATCGCGCCGGCCGACGTCGTGCTCCGCGTGCGCCGGAGGCTGCGGGCGGGGGAGCAGCACGAGCGGCGCGAGGACCGCCGAGGCTTCCGCGAGGTGCGGGAGGGCCCCCTCCGCTTCCTGGTCAACCTCACCGACTACCTGGACACCGGGCTGTTCCTCGACGACCGCCTCCTGAGGCGGCGCATCTTCGAGCGCGCCGCGGGGAAGTCCTTCCTCAACCTGTTCGCGTACACCTGCGCGGCCACCGTCGCCGCCGCCGCGGGGGGAGCGCGCTCCACCGCGAGCGTGGACCTCTCGAACGCCTATCTCGCGTGGGGGCGGAGGAACCTCGCCCTCAACGGGCTCGCCGGGCCGGAGCACCGCGTCGAGCGGGCCGACGTCCTGCGATGGATCGAGCGGCGAGGAGTCCCGCGACGCCACGATCTCGTCCTCGTCGCCCCGCCGGTTCGCTCGCGCTCGAAGGGGATGCGGGGAGAGTTCGACGTGGAGCGGGACCACGCCGCGATGCTCCGCCGGATCGCCGGGCTCCTCGCTCCCGGCGGCGAGATCTGGTTCTCGACGAGCCGGAGAGGGTTCGTCCTCGACGAGGACGGGCTCGGGGGGCTCGTCGCGGAGGAGATCACAGGGGAGATCACGCCGCCGGACTTCGCGCGACGGCCGCGCGTGCGGGCGTGGACGCTCCGGACGGGGCGGGGGCGCCGGAGCTGAGGGCGGCCGCGCGGGTCAGGCGCCCGGCCCCTCGATCCGGAGCTCCCGGTCCGGCCCGGAGGCAGCCTCGACGTCCCTCTCGTGCCGCCAGAACGCCGTGCTCGGATCGATCGTGTACTCCCCGGCCCACTCCCGGAAGCGCTCGGCCGTCTCCGTCAGCGCGTCGAGAAGGGCGGAGAACTCCTCCTCGGTCGTCGCGGGCGAGAAGCTGATCCGGAGCCAGCCCGGCTTCGCCGTCTCGTCCCCGCGCTCGAGGGCGCGGCGGATCTCCGTGCTCCGCTCCGCCCCGATCCCCAGGAGCTCGTGCCCGTAGGTCCCGGCGCACATGCAGCCGCCGCGCGTCTGGATCCCGAAGCGGTCGGAGAGGATGCGGGCCGCGAGGTTGTGATGGAGCCGCCCCTCCTCGAAGACGAGGGAGAGGATGCCGACCCGGGGCGCGTCGAGGTCGCCGAGGATGCGGATCCGAGGATTGCCGCGAAGGCGCTCGATCGTCCGGCGGACGAACGACTCCTCGACCTCGCGGATCCTCTCCACGCCGACGGCTTCCTTGAGGTCCACGGCGAGCCCGGCGCGGATCGCGCCGACGACGTTCGGCGTGCCCCCCTCCTCCCTCTTGCCGATCTCGTCCGTGTAGTGCCACTCCCACGGCGACGTGTAGATCACCGTGCCGCCGCCCGGCTCGACCGGCACCCGGCTGCGGAAGAGCTTTCCGTTCGCGACCAGGAGCCCGGGCGCCTGCGGGCCGCCGAGGAACTTGTGCATCGAGGCGAAGACGGCGTCGAGCGCGCCTTCGGGGTCCCCCTCGGGATGCATGTCGATCGCCACGTACGGCGCCGCGGCGGCGAAGTCGAAGCAGGCGAACCCTCCGTGGCGGTGCATGACGCGCGCGAGGGCGTGCACGTCGTTGACGATCCCGGTCACGTTCGACGCCGCGCAGAACGAGCCGATCTTCAGCGGCCGGTCCCGCCACGCGGGGTCCCCGAGCGTCCGGTCGAGCTCGTCGGGGCTCACCCGCCCCAGGTCGTCGAAGCCGACCATCACGACGTCCGCCACGCTCTCCCGCCAGGGGAGGTCGTTCGAGTGGTGCTCCATCCTCGAGAGGAAGACGACGGCCCGCTCCTCGTCCGGGATCCTCCCCCGGACCCCGACGGTCCTCTCGATCGGCTCCGGGACGAGGAGCCCGAGCGCGCGCACGAGCTTGTTGACGGCGCCGGTCGCGCCGGAGCCGCAGAAGATCACGGCGTCGTCCTCCGAGGCCCCCACGTGGCGGGCGACCTTCTCGTGCGCCTGCCGGTAGAGCCTCGTCATGTAGTCGCCGGTGGCGTTCGCCGCGGTGTGGGTGTTGGCCATCCAGGGGAGGACGCGCTCCCGGACCAGGTCCTCGATCGGGCCGAAGGGGAGCCCCGAAGCCGCGTAGTCGAAGTAGCGCTTCGGGAGGTCGCCGAACGGGGTCCTCACGCGGGCGTCGCGGCCGACGACGCCCCTCCGGAGCCACTCGAGCAGCGGGTCGCCTACGGGCCTGGAGTCCACGGAATCGCCCTCCTCGGAAAGGGGGAACGTTACCCGACGGCGGCGGGATCCGCCAAGGCCGAGGGGGCCTGCTCGAGGACTCGGTAGGCTCCTCCCGCCCCCGACCCGTGCAGCACGAAGGCGACGGCCGGGTCCCGCTCGGCCTCGCGCGCGAGGCCGGGCGCCCACTGCAGCAGGAACTCCCTCTGGGTGACGATGCTGCGGGTCCTGAGGCCGAGCCGCCTTCCCCAGCGATCGAGGTCGGCGAAGTTGACGTCCGCCGTCAGGTCCTGCATCCCGGGGCGGCCGTAGAACGGGAGTCCTCGAAGCGTCCGGTGCCGGAAGTGGGCCCGGAGCGTGCCGGATCGCCGAGGAGTCGGCGACTCCCCCGCGCCGCCGTAGTCGATCGTCAGGATCGTCCCCCGGCGGAGCGCGCCCGCCCAGCCGCCGAGCCAGTCGAGGTACGGGAGGTGGACCTCGGCGCGGCGCCCCTCCTCCCCCTCGGGCAGGGCGCACAGGTCGGACAGGAGCCTCGGGTCGGACACCGGTCCGAGCGCCTCGACGACGCGATCCCCGTCGAGGGCGACCCGGACCTCGAGCCACCTTCCGCCTCTCCACGCGAGCTGGTGGCAGGGGAAGGAGTCCACCAGCTCGTTCGAGAAGACGATCGCGGTCCCTCCCGCCGCCTCGAGGGCCGAGCGGGGCGAGTCGTGCCAGGAGACCCGGAACCGCCGGAGCCTCCGCCGCTGCTCCTCGCGGAGGAGAGGGGAGACCTCGACGACGTGGTACCGGAGGCGGGACCTCCCGCGGACCCCTAGCGCGCGGAGCACGCCTTCCGCGAGGTGCCCTCCGCCTCCGCCGATCTCGATCGCGTGCCAGGGGCCGCGCGGCGCCGTCTCGCCCCGCCGCTCCAGGAGCCACGCGGCGATCGCGCGGGCGAGGGCGGGGTGGATCGTCGCAATCGTCGAGAAATCCCCCCCCGCGCCGACCGTCGCGGCGCCGGAGCGGTAGTAGCCGCGCTCCGGGTCGTGGAGGGCGATCTCCATGAAGCGGGCGACGGTGGCGGAGCCGCCCTCGCGCGAGAGGAGGTCCCGAAGCGCGTCGCCCCCGCCCACGATCGGTTCAGGAGCGGCGGAACAGGCGCCGGTACCACGGGAGCGCCGGCTTCCCGGCGGCGATCCGCGCCGCCTCGGCGCGCCTTCGGTCCTCCTCGCGCGCGAGTTTCTCGAGAAACGCCTCGCCCGCCTTCTCATGGCAACCCTTGTACTTCTTACAGCTAACGCACGGGCAACGATCGTTGCGTCCGACCTTCGCGA
>CAZPWK010000211.1:0-4782 GCA_964590285.1 uncultured Acidobacteriota bacterium
CGCTCGGCTCGCACGGGATCGAGGTGGACGCCGACATCGCGATCGACTTCCGCCTCATCACCGCGCCCGGCTCCGACCGGATCGCGCGCCTCGCCTTCGAGCACGCGAAGAAGCAGGGGCGCACGCGGGTCACCTGCGTGACCAAGGCGAACGTCGTCAAGACGACCGACGGCCGGTTCCTCGAGAACTTCTACCGGATCGCGAAGGAGTACCCCGGGATCCAGGCCGACGACTGGTACATCGACATCATGACGGCGAAGCTCGTGGACGAGAAGCGGCGACGGGACTTCCAGGTGCTCTGCCTGCCCAACCTCTACGGGGACATCCTCACGGACGAGGCCGCGGAGTTCCAGGGCGGGGTCGGAACGGCCGGGTCGGCCAACATCGGGAAGCGCTACGCGATGTTCGAGGCGATCCACGGGAGCGCCCCGCGCATGGTGACCGAGGGCCGCGCGGCCCACGCGGATCCCGCGAGCATGATCCGGGCGGCCGCGATGCTGGTCGGCCACATCGGCTTCCCCGAGAAGCAGCGGCGGCTCGAGGCGGCGCTCGACGTCTGCGGCCAGTACGAGCGGAAGCTCGTGGTGACCGGGAGGACCGACGGCGCCTCGGGACGCGACTACGCCGAGTACCTGATGCGGACGATGAACGACCCGAAGCTCCTCGAGCGGTGGGAAGCCTATCGCGGGGGCAAGGGATCGAGAGGCTAGCGGGATCACCCCGGAAGAGGAGGGAAGGATGCGGAAGAAGATCGCCCTGATCGGTGGAGGCCAGATCGGCCAGATCCTGGCCATGCTGGCGGCGCAGAAGGAGCTCGGCGACATCGTCGTCCTCGACATGCCGGCGCTCGAGAACCCCGTCAAGGGGAAGGCGCTCGACCTGATGGAGATGGCCCCCCACGGGAACTACGACGCGAGCATCGTCGGAACCAGCGACTACCAGGACATCGCCGGCTCCGACGTGGTCATCGTCACCGCGGGCAAGCCCCGCGAGGCCGGGATGACGCGCGAGGACCTCCTCGCGGTCAACATCAAGATCATCACCGACGTCGCCAACGGGGTGAAGGCGAACGCGCCGAACGCGTTCTGCATCATCGTCACGAACCCGCTCGACGCGATGGTCTACGTCTTCCAGAAGGTGACCGGCTTCCCCAAGAGCCGCGTCGCCGGGATGGCGGGCGCCCTCGACACCGCGCGCTGGCGCGCCTTCATCGCGATGGAGCTGGGCGTGTCGGTCGTGGACGTCGCCGGGACGGTGCTCGGGGGGCACGGGCCGGACATGGTGCCGCTCCCCCGCCTGACGACGGTCGGCGGCGTCCCCCTCACGGACATCGCTTCCAAGGAGACGATCGAGAAGCTCGCCACCCGCACGCGCGAGGCGGGCACCGAGATCGTCAAGCTGTTCGGCAAGGGGTCCGCGTTCTTCAGCCCGGCCTGGAGCGCCATCACGATGGCGGAGTCGTACCTCAAGGACAAGAAGCGGGTCATCCCGTGCGCGGCACTCTGCGAGGGGGAGTACGGCGTCCGGAACCTCTTCATCGGCGTCCCGTGCGTGATCGGCAAGAACGGCGTCGAGAAGATCCTCGAGATCAAGCTGACGGACGACGAGAAGGCGATGCTCGCGAAGACGGTCGCCGGCGTCCAGAAGACCGTCGCGGAAACCAAGATGTAGCGCTGGGATCGAAGCGGCCGGGGCCCCCGGGGGCTCCGGCCGCCGCCGTCAGTACTGGACGAGCGAGCCTTCCCTCTTCGCCTTCCGGATCGCGATCCGCGAGAACAAGAGCCCGAGCGGCAGAAGGACCAGCGTCAGGATCGCCAGGTTCAGGATCTCGCCGCGGAGGTCTCGGAACGTCTTCCCCTGCAGGAGCGAGCCCCGGACGACGTCGAGAGACCATTTGATCGGCAGGAGGTTCGACACCCACTGGATCGGCGCGGGCAGCAGGGCGGACGGGAAGAAGACGTTCCCGAAGAACGTCGTCAGGGCGCTCAGGAAGAAGTTGACCGGGTCCCCGCGCTTGAAATACAGGATGAACGAGGCCGACAGGATCCCGAGCCCCGCCGAGGAGAGGAGCGTCAGGATCACTCCCAGCGCGAGCGTCCCGAGGCCCGTCGCGTAGAGCTTCACGCCGAAGACGAGCGTGGCGAACACCAGGTAGATCGTCACCCGGATCGCCCCGTACGCGAAGTCCCACGTCGCCTCCGAGAAGATCACGACCGAGGTCGGCGTCGGAGAGACGAGCATCGCCTCGAGCGTCCCGAGCATCTGCTCGCCCCGGATCTTGGCGGAGAAGGCGTAGAGGGCGGTCGAGAAGTAGTACTGGAACGCGAGTCCGACGAGGACCCACGGGAACGGCTGGATCCCGTCCAGCCCCGCCGTCTTCGGGTCCATCATCTTGGCGACGAAGTAGAACGCCGAGACCGAGAACAGCATCCCCGCGACCTGCAGGAGGAACGCCAGGCGGTAGGAGACCTCCGACAGGAAGTCCCGCTGCAGGAATGCGAAGATCTTCCGGAGGCTCCGGATCACGACGCCGCCTCCGGCTCCGACTCGAGGATGCGGGAGAACGCCTCCTCGAGATCGGGCTCGATCCGGTCGCAGGCGTGGACGGCCGCTCCCGAGTCGAGGAGGGCACGGAGCACGCCGTCGAGACGCCCTCCCCTCTCGAGGGCGATCGTCACGCGCCTCACTCCGTCCGCCTCCTCCTCCGAGAGGACCCGGCAGGGTCCGCGGAAGCCGGGCGGCCACCGGTCGACGTCCAGGCGGAACTTCCGCTCGCCCGCGTCCCACCGGCGGACCTCGTCCACGGTCCCGATCCGCCGGATCCTCCCCCGGACGAGGATCGCCACCCGGTCGCACAGCGTCTCCGCCTCGCGCAGGTTGTGGGTGGCGAGCAGGATCGTCTTCCGGTCGCGGCCGTTCAGCTCGTCGCGGACGAACGACCGGAGCGCCATCGCCGACGCGGGGTCGAGGCTCCGCGTCGGCTCGTCCATCAGCAGGATCGGCGGGTCGTGGAGCAGCGCCCTCGCGATCGCGAGGCGCTGCTTCATTCCCGAGGAGTAGTCCGCGAAGCGCCGGTCCGCGTCCTCGATCATCCCCACGTGCCGGAGCAGCTCGTCGATGCGGCCCCGCATCTTCCCGTGCGGGACGTCGTAGAGGTGCGCGAAGAACCTGAGGTTCTCCCTCCCCGACAGGCGCCAGTAGAACGACCGCTCGTCGGAGTGCACGAGCCCGATCCTGGGCTTGACCTTCCTCTCCTGAACGGTGTCCTCTCCCCCCACGATCGCCCGTCCGGAGTCCGGGAGGACGAGGCACGAGAGGATCTTCAGCAGCGTCGTCTTCCCCGCCCCGTTGGGGCCGAGGAGGCCGAAGATCTCGCCGGCGCAGACGCCGAGGTCCACTCCCCGGAGCGCCCGGACCCGCTCGGCGCGCCGGAACGGGTGCCGGACGAGCTCCCCCACCGACCGCTTCTTGACGAAGGTCTTCGCGACCCCGGACGCTTCGACGGCGTATTGCACGGGAGCCCGCTCCTCGGAGCGGTGGATTGTAGCCCAGACGCGGCTACTCGGCGGCCGGAGGAGGCGCCGCGGCCGGCGAGAACCACCCGCCCGGGCCGAATCCGTCCCGGGGGCGCCAGGTGGTGTCGACGATGGCCGGCCGCCAGATCACCGGGCGAAGACCCAGGCCGCCCTCGGACCCGAACCCCGAGACCGGCCGCCAGACGGGGTCGAGAACCGGCGTCGCCCAGCGGGTCGGGCGGAACCCGCTCTCGTCCTTCCCCTCGAAGCCGTCCCGTGGGGCCCAGATCTGCGTGCCGCTCGGCGGCCGGAACAGCGCCGGCGGCCTCCCGAACGCCGCGAGCATCTCCCGCCTTCCGGGCGGAGGCGCGTCGAACCCCGCCAGCACGGCCGGCCTGGAGAAGGTGAGCCCGGTCGGCGGGGGGGCGTCGCCTCCGGTCAGGCGCATCTCCCTCACGAGCGCCGCCGGGATCGCGATCACCGCGCCGTTCTCGCCGGCGAGGTGATACGCGTCCTCCTTCCTCTCGACCGAAACGCCGGAGAGGACCCGACCGTCGACGAGGACGAGCTCGGCGCCGGCGAAGGCCGTCCCGGCGAGGGCGAGGGCGACGACCCCGAGGATCCCCGCGGGAAGCGTCTCGAGCCGCACCGTTCGGACCTCCCTCGGGGAGGAATCATAGGCCTTTCGGGGGGCGCGTGCTAACCTCGCTCCATGAGCGACATCTGGCTGCGCCTCCAGGATTGGGCGGGCGCGCACGTCCCCAATTTCGTCCGGATCGTCCTGATCCCGGCGCTCGCGTGGCTCCTGTCGAGGCTGGCGCGCAGGCTCATCCGGCGCCTCGAGCGGCTGGCGGACGACGGCGACCCCGCGACCCAGAACGAGGCCGAGCGCCGGGCGGCCACGCTGGGGCGCGTCCTGCGCCAGGTCTCCGCGATCTTCGTGTGGGGAACCGCCGCGATGCTGGTCCTGAGCGAGCTCGGCGTCTCCCTCGGACCGATCCTCGCGGGGGCCGGGATCATGGGCCTCGCGGTCGGATTCGGAGCGCAGACGCTCGTCAAGGACGTGATCTCGGGGTTCTTCATCCTCCTGGAGAACCAGTTCCGGGTCGGCGACGTGATCGAGGTCTCGGGCGTCTCGGGGGCGGTCGAGTCGATCAACCTGCGCACGACCGTGCTCCGGGACGTCGAGGGGCGCATCCACGTCGTTCCCAACGGATCGATCGCCGTCGTCACCAACATGACCCACGGGTGGTCGCGCGCGGTCGTC
>CAZPWK010000212.1:0-4772 GCA_964590285.1 uncultured Acidobacteriota bacterium
GGGATCGACGTCGCCGGCCGCGACGAGGCTCGCCCACGCGGCCCTCACCGTCCCGGCGGCGATCCCCCGCCTCTCGACCTCCCGGAGGAGCCTCTCGGGCGCACGGCCGGGGCGGGACCACCCGGAGAGCAGGAGCGCCGAGGCCAGCCGAGCGTCGTCGACGAGCCCCGCCTCCTCGAGCCGGTCGAGGGCGGCCTCCACGGGGCCGGGCGCCTCGCCGGAGCGCAACAGGCGATCCCGCACCTCGGCGCGGGAGAGCGCGCGTCGCGAGGCGAGGGCCGCCGCGCGCTCGAGCAGCGGCGGCGGCGGGGCGTCCCCGCGCCGGGCCTCGCGGCTCATCCCTTCCCCCGCCGGAATCAGTACTTCGTGAACTCGAACGCGGAGCCGGCGCCGCCGGGCGTCGCGGCGTCCGGACCGTGCACCATCCGCTCCATCTCCTCCTGGGACATGTCGGCCGTCGACTGGATCCCGGCGACCTTGAGCTTGAACTCGTCCGGGTTCGACGCCTGCCGGAGCGCCTCCTCGAGGGTGATCAGCTCGCTCTTGTACAGCCAGTAGAGCGACTGGTCGAACGTCTGCATCCCGTACTGCGACGTCCCCTGCGCGATCGCGTCGCGGATGAGCTTCGTCTTCTCCTTGTTCTCGACGCAGTCCCGGATGTAGGCCGTGGAGCGGAGCACCTCGACCGCGGGCACGCGGCCGTGGCCGTCCGCGCGGGGAACGAGACGCATCGAGACGACGGCCCGAAGGACCGCGGCCAGCTGGAGGCGAATCTGCTTCTGCTGGTGAGGGGGGAAGACCGAGATGATCCGGTTGATCGTCTCCGTCGCGTCGAGGGTGTGGAGGGTGGAGAACACGAGGTGGCCGGTCTCGCCCGCCGTGATCGCCGTTTCGATCGTCTCGTAGTCCCGCATCTCGCCCACGAGGATCACGTCCGGGTCCTGGCGAAGGGCCGAGCGCAGGGCGGTGGCGAACGACTTCGTGTCCACCTCGACCTCGCGCTGGTTGACGAGGCTCTTCTTGTCCCGGTGCAGGAACTCGATCGGATCCTCGATGGTCATGATGTGCTCGGTCCGCGTCGAGTTGATGTAGTCGATCAGGGCCGCGAGCGTGGTGGACTTCCCGGAGCCCGTGGTCCCGGTGACCAGCACGAGCCCCCGCCTCTCGGCGCCGATCTGCTCCAGGACCTGAGGCAGCACGAGGTCCCGGATCGTGAGGATCTTGACCGGGATCACGCGGAGCACCAGCCCCACGGTCCCCCGCTGCTGGAACACGCTGCAGCGGAAGCGGCCGAGCCCGGGGACCGAGTAGGCCATGTCGATCTCGAAGTTGTCCTTGAACTTCTGCTTCTGGCGGGCGCTCATGATGCTGAACGCCATCGCGATCGTGTCCTCCTGCATGAGGCGCTTCTGGTCCGCCAGCGGGATCAGTCGCCCGCCGATCCGGATGACCGGATGGCTACCGACCTTCAGGTGGAGGTCGGAAGCCTCTCGATCGGTCGCGAGCTTCAGGAGGTCGTTGATGTGCACGACGCGTCCCCCTCGGCCGCACGGGCCGCGCTTCGGGCCGGCGACCGGCCCGTGACGCGGTCGAATCTAGGGACCGGACGGGGGGGAGTCAAATCCGTCTCCGGGAGCGCTCCCCCGCGGGACGGCCGCGGACGAACCTAGACCGGCTCCATCCAGCCGTACCGGTCCTCGGCCTCGCCCGACAGGATCGCGCGGAACAGGGAGATCAGCCTCCGCGTGATCGCGCCGGGCTCTCCCCCGCCGATCTCGACGCGGTCCACGCTCCGGATCGGCGTGATCTCGGCGGCCGTCCCGGTGAAGAACAGCTCGTCCGCGAGGTACAGGGCCTCGCGCGGCACCCGCTGCTCCGCCACCTCGAGGCCCGCCTCCTTCGCCAGCACCATGACGCTCGCGCGCGTGATCCCGGGAAGGATGGACGCGCCGATCGGGGGCGTGACCAGCCGCCCCCCCCGGACGACGAACAGGTTCTCGCCCGATCCCTCGCTCACGTAGCCCTGCGCGTCGAGCGCGATCCCCTCGGCGAACCCGTTCGCGATCGCCTCCATCTTGATGAGCTGCGAGTTCGCGTAGTTGGCGCCCGCCTTCGCGAGGGTCGGGAGCGTGTTCGGCGCGAGCCGCGTCCACGAGGACACCTGGACGTCCACCCCCCGCTCCAGGGCCTCGGCGCCGAGATAGGCGCCCCAGCCCCACACCGCGATCGCCACCTCGACGGGGCAGCCGAGGGGGTTCACGCCGACCTCGCCGAACCCGCGGTACGCGACGGGACGGATGTAGCAGGAAGCGAGCCCGCTCGCGCGCACCGTCTCGAGGCAGGCCGCGACCAGCGCGTCGACCGAGTACGGCAACGGCATCCGGTACACCTTCGCGGAGTCGGCGAGCCTCTGCACGTGCTCTCGGAGGCGGAACACGCAGGAACCCCGCTCCGTCTCGTAGCAGCGGATCCCCTCGAACACGGAGGACCCGTAGTGGACGACGTGGGAGAGGACGTGGATGCGCGCCTCCTCCCAGGGAACGAGGCTCCCGTTCATCCAGATCTGTCGGCTCGGAGTGAATGCCATGACCTCCCCTCCGCCGCGGCGCGTCGGCGCCCCGGCGATCCGATCGGTTCCGTCCGCGAGCCGCGGATTATAGGGAGGCGCAGGCCCGCACCTCAAGCGCCCGGTCCCGACCCCAGGTCGCCCCAGGCGTGGAGCGCGAGCGCGCAGGCGACGACCCCCGCGGTCTCGGTGCGCAGCACGCGCGGGCCCAGGCTCGCCGGAAGCCAGCCTCTTCCGACCAGGGCCTCGGTCTCCGGTCGAGAGAGGCCGCCCTCGGGCCCCACCGCGATCCATGCCTCCCCCGGACGGGGCCCGGCGAGCCGCGCCGCGATCGGCGTGGCGCCGGCGCCGGTCTGAAGGAGCAGCCCGACGATCCCCGGAGGGACGGCGGGAGGGAGGGAATCCTCGACGGAGATCGACGGCACCCGCCTCCGGCCGCTCTGCTTGCAGGCCTCCAGCGCGACGCGGCCGAGCCGTCCGAGCCGCTCCGGCGACGGAGCCTCGACCTGCGATCGCGCCGCCCGCCAGAGCCGGAAGCCCGACGCGCCGACCTCCGTTCCCTTCTGCACCGCCCACTCGATCCTCTCCGGCCGGCAGAGAGCCTGGCACACGTGGACGAGGAGCGACGGATCGACGACGCCGGGAATCTCGCGGCCGATCCGCACCTCCGCGGCTCCTCCCCCGGCCGATTCGAGGGCGGCCTCCCATTCGCGACCGCCGCCGTCGAAGACCGAGAGCCGGTCGCCCGGACGCAGCCTCAGGACCCGGACGAGGTGGTGGGCCTCCTCGCCGGCGAGCCGGACGATCGCGCCCTCCCCCTCGACGCGGGGGTGGAAGGCGCGGCGCAGGCGCTCCGTCACCGCGAAGCCTCCCGCCGAAGCCCGAGGAGGAGCGCCCAATCCCCTTCCGTCCGCGTCTCCAGGATCTCGATCCCAGCGTCGGCGAAAGCTTCCGAGACCGCTCCCGCCTCCGAGGCCAGAACGCCCGAGGCGAGGAGCGCGCCCCGGAACCGCAGACACGATGCGATCTCCGCGGACCGGGAGAGGAAGAACGCGGACGC
The DNA here is from genome assembly GCA_964590285.1 of uncultured Acidobacteriota bacterium. GTDB lineage: Bacteria > Acidobacteriota > Polarisedimenticolia > Polarisedimenticolales > JAIQFR01 > CALMJU01. The sequence continues at coordinate 3,627 of CAZPWK010000212.1, forward strand.
AACGTTCGCGACGCACCCGTCGAAGCCGGCGTCCCGGAACCCCTCGACCGATCCGAGGCGAACCCTCACCCGTCCCTCGACCCCGTTCGCGAGGACCGCCTCGCGGGCCGCCTCGACGGCGTCGGCGTCGACGTCGACGGCCTCGACCGCGCCCGCGCCGCAGCGAGCGGCCACGACCGCGAGGATCCCGCTCCCCGTCCCCAGATCGAGCCAGCGGGACCCGGGCCGGACGGCCCTCTCGAGCGCAGCCGCGGAGAGCCTCGTCGTCGGGTGCTCGCCGGTGCCGAAGGCCCGGCCCGGAACGAGCCTGAGCGTCTCTCGCCCCGCCGGAGCCGCGGACGCTCCCGGCGGCAGGACGACGAAGCGATCGCCGATCGGCAGCGGGAGGAGGGCCTCGAGGTAGCGCTCGACCCACCGGCCGTCGGGGATCGGCGCGACGCGGACGCGTCCCTCGGGCGAGAGCCCCCGCGCGGCCAGCGAGGCCGCCGCGGCCTCGACGCGACCGTCGACGTCGGCATCGCGGGGAAGGCACACCTCGAGGACGCTCCATCCCTTCGCGCCCCGCGAGAACAGGACTCCGAGGGAGCCGGCGCCGATCTCGGCGGAGAGCTCGTCCTCGATGGCCGCGGGAACGTCCACGACCAGCGCCACCCAGCGAGCCCGCTCCCGGCCCGTCAACCGAAGATGTCCTTCACCCGGTCGAAGAGGCCGCGCTCGGAAGCTTCCTCTCCGTCGAGGCGCCCGAGCTCCTCCAGCAGCTCCCGCTGCTCGGTCGACAGTCGCGTGGGAGTTCTCACCGTCAGCGTGACGTACTGGTCCCCTCTCCCGCCGCCCCCGACCGCGGGCACCCCCTTCCCCGACAGTCTCAGGGTGGTCCCCGTCTGGGTCCCGGGAGGCACCTCCATCTCCTCCTCGCCGTCGAGGGTGCGGACCCGGACCCGCCCCCCCAGCGCCGCCAGGGAGAACGAGATCGGCACGTCCGTCCGCACGTGCGACCCGTCCCGCCGGAAGTGGTCGTGCGGAGACACGTGCACGACGACGTAGAGGTCTCCCGGCGGTCCCTCGTCCGGGCTGGCCTCCCCCTCTCCCGTCAGGCGGAGGTGCATCCCCTCGTCCACGCCGGGCGGGATCCGCACGGTCAACGCC
>CAZPWK010000213.1:0-4746 GCA_964590285.1 uncultured Acidobacteriota bacterium
CTGCAATACACCTGCCGCGACGCGCACGTCGTCGCCGCTGTCGGTCACCTCCGCGGTCACGCGATACTCCCCCTCGGGAAGGTCCCGGAACCGGAAGGCGCCCTGCGGATCGGTCCGCGTCTCGGAACGGGTCGGGGAGATGCGGACCAGCCGGTCAACGAGCGGCTCTCCCGCGTCGCCTACCAGGACCCCTTCCACCTCCCCGACCGGGTGGAGGACGATCTCCACGTCCTCCCTTCCGGGGATCCCCCTCGCGACGCCGATCCCCGTCGCGTGCTCGGCACGCAAGCGGACGGGCGCGTCGGTAAGGCCCGAGAGCACGAACCGCCCCTCCTCGTCGGCGACGGCGCGCGGCCCGCTCGCGGCCGCGACCCCGGAATCGAGGCGCACCTCCGCCCCGGCGGCCATCCGCCCCTCGGGGTCCACCACGCGCCCCGCGATCTTCCTGGTCCCCGAGAGCACGACCGCAATCGTCCTCCTCCCGCCGGGCGCGAGATCGATGCCGTTCACCGGCGTCGGAGATCGATCGGGGTGGAAAACCATGAGCCGCCACCTGCCTGGAGCGAGGTTCCTCGCGGCGAACTCCCCCTTGGAACCGCTCTTCGCGACCGTCACGAAGGCGATCGTCGGGGCTTCCCCTTCCGACGGCTCCCGGACGGCCCGGATGGCGGCTCCCGCGACCGGCTTCCCCTCTGCGTCGGTCACTTGTCCCTCGAGCGCGGCCCCCTGGGGGATCTCGATTCTCCCCGAAAAAGCCGACGGGCGGGCCTCGACGAACGCGACGGGCGCCGGGAGCGCGCCCGCGACGATCCTCCTCGGCTCGTCGTCGGAGAGATCGAAAGCGAAGGATCCCCGATCGTCCGTCAGGGTTCGCTCGGGCGCGGCGCGCTCGGTTCCGGCCGCGACCGGAACGCCAGGACCGACCGCCTTCCCGTTACGGAGCACGACCCCGCGGAGCGGAACCGAGGGACGGAGCGCGATCGCTCCCGCATCGGCCCTCATCCCCGGCGCGAGGGGAACGGGCCCGGAGAACCCGATCGACGTTCCCGCGACGCGCGCGCGCACCCTTCCCCCCGCACCGCCCAGTCCCACCAGAATCCACCGCCCATCCTCCGTCCGCTTAACCGCCGGAGCGGCCTCGGGGATCTCCGGCGGAGGACACGGCCGGGACGCCGCATCGGGCTCGAAGGCGAGATCGCAAGACGCAGCGGGCTCGCCGTCCTCGCCGACGACCGAGACCACCACGGACGCGGCGGGAGGCACGCGGACCTCGACCGCCCTCCCATCCTCGGGCGGATCGAAAACGCACGCGGGAGAGTGCCCGTCCATCCACACGACGACGGCGGCCGCCGAGCAGATTCCTCCCCCGTCGCCGGCCCAGCGTCCCCCGTCGTCCGTCGTCCCCTTGCGCACCTCCCCATGCCGACACACGACGCCGACGTTCGCTCCCGGGAGCGGCGCGCCGTCCGGGTGAAGCGCCACCACCTCCGCCGTCCCGCCGCAGACCCCGCCGGACCCGAGCGCTCCGAGCGCGAAGATCAAACCTGCAGTCCGAAGGTCCGCCGCTTTCATTTCGGCTCCTCACGAGCCGACTGCGCCGGCTCCCGCCAGGCCTCCGCGAGCCGGGCTGCCAGCTGCAGCCACTCCGAATCGAAGACTCCCGGCCTTTCGGCGAGAACGAAACCGTCGACGACGAGCAACGTCCAAGGCGTTCCGATGACGCCGAGACGCCGCAGCGTCGCGTCTCCGCGAGGCAGAAGCAGAACCTCGGAAGCGGGAAGTCCCCATTCGGTGGCCCGTTCTCGAGCCGTCGCCTCCAAGCCGGGAACGTCGTGCTGGACCCACCGGAACGTCAGGGAAGCCGGCACCTCTCGCGACCGTATCCAGCCCGCAAGTTTCGACCCCTGTTGCCTCGCGACGAGACAGTTCGCGCTCCAGATGAACCAGATTTCGGCTCCCGCTCCGGATTCGGCCACGTTCGAGACGGCACCGTCGAGCGTCCGGATCTCGTGAAACATCACGCGCGGGAGGACAGATCGAGCGATCTCGCGCTCTCGAGCATCGAGCGGCCGTTTTTGGACGACTTCTAGAACGTCCGCCTCCTCGCGGAGCCGTCGCGCGGCTTCCGGATCCCCGTCCCGGGCGAGCGCTTCGGCCAGCTCGCGGCGAGCCAGAATCGAGCCAAGCACCGCTGTCTCGGAAACAGCTCTCTCCAGGGACGACCTCGCCTGCTTCCATTCCTTCGCGGCCAAGAGAGAGCGTCCGAGCGCGAACGCCACCCAGGGCCTGGTGTTCGAAGCGGTCCCCCCCTCGTCGTGGCTCATCGCGGCCCAGAGCTCCCGCAGGAAACCCAGGACCTCGGGATCCGCCATCACAGCCGGGCGCTGCGCCGCGAGGTAGGTCCAATTCCGAGCCTCGCCCCACCAAGAAGGGTCCCGGGGCAAGAAGAGCCGTACGATCGACGTGAGCACCGCGTCGGAGCTGTCCCTCCGAAGAAGCTTCCCAAGCGCCGACGCCGCCAGGTCCGTCCCGGACCACTCGCGCGCGACTCCGCCATAGATCGCGAGCCGGTCCTCATTCGTCGCCGGCTCGGCACAGGCACGAAGAGCCGGCTCGACGAGGCCCCGATCGTACGGAAACGCGCGGAGCACCTCGCACGCCCAGGCCGACTCCGCCGCGCGATCCCCGATCGCCTTCAGCGCTGCCGCCTTCTCGCGCGCGGCAACCTCGTTCGTCGGATCCGCATCGAGAGCGCGGGACGCGAAGGCGAGGCCTTCCCCCGTCCGATGGGCACGCAGGAGTGCCCCGGCGGCGATCGCGGAAGCGATCGAGAGATCCGGGAACCGTCGCGCGAGGTCCTCGGACGCTTCGACCCGAGCGTCCCGATCCGCAGTCATCACGTCCAGAAGGCCGACGTATCCGCTACGGATCCCCTCGGGAAGAGCTTCGAGCAGGGAGCGATCGGTCTCGTCCAGGGGCGCCCAGGGAATCGACTCGAAGCGCAGGAACCACCCGCGCCAACTGCTGGCGTCCCCCTTGAGGATCGCCCGCGCCGCATGCAGCGTCTCAACCCATTCGCCTCCCGACGCTCGGTCGAGAGCGGCTGCGAATGCCCTGCGCTCGTCCGAGATTTCGGCAGACGAAGGATTCGTCGCAGCGAGCGCCATGCCGCCCGGTCCGACGACGAGGAACGCCACGGCCAGCGCGAGCGAACGGGCATCCCGAGGGAGCGATCGCATCCTATGAGCCGTTCGCCCCGATGTCCGAGTCATCACGGTCGCCACAAGGGCTTTCAGGAGTTGTCGTCGGCGCTCTCACGAATGATCCAACAATCGTCGAGACGAATCGGCCCTGGAAAATCCGGAGCGCAGTAGCCGGGATCGTTGGAGATCGGAGTCCCCTCGGACTTGCATGTCCTGGTTGTGCACGTCGCTCCCTCTTCTTCCACGTCGCACCACTTGGCTTCCGAAGAGTTCTCGCAGACCCAGGCATCTACGATGTAATCCTCCTTGCATTCCTGGTACGAGCAGGTGGCCCACGCGGGGCCGGCGCTGGCGAGCGCGAAGACCGTCAACAAGACCCACAGACCCATGTTCTTCATGGCATTCCATCCTCCTCATCTTGGGAAAGAAATGCAATCCCGAACCCTTTGCAGTGCGCCGACGACAGCTTGCCCCCCGGTACGATCGCCTGCCGAGCCTCTGCTAGCGGAATTCGAAGAATCCCCGTTGCCAATCCGCAAAACGCGGGCGCAGGGTGCGCAATCAGTAACCCCTTCGACCCCCAAACACGAAACAAGCGATGGAATCCGCTCCCTTGGTGGTGTATAGATTGCTACAGCAGATACGCTTTAAAGGTACCGGAGCTCCTCGGGGGGGAGAACCCATGCCGAGCGGATTGCCTCCAGGATCCTGGAAAAGAAATTCCAGTAAACTGGAAATCCGGAGGAGCGGGCCCGCCGCGACGGCGCGGACGAAGCCGGCGATCGCTCCGCCGCCGAGCCGGGCGAAGCTCCCGGTCCCGCCGTCCCAGGCGGTCGCGCTGGCCTCGATCGGCGTCTTCCTCCGCTCCATGCGGGAGTGCCTCGGGATGACGCTGGACCAGCTCGCGGAGAAGACCGAGGCGCTCGGCTGGCCGGTGTCGCGCGCGACGATCGGCGCGCTCGAGAAGGGGAAGCACTCCCCGTCCGCGGTCACGGTGATGGCGCTGACGAAGGCCCTTCACGTGGACCCGATGGAGATCTTCGACCGCCTCCAGACGGCGACCGCGGCGCCGGAGGAGTACCGGAAGTGGACGGTGGAGCAGCTGGAGGCGCGATCGAAGGAGCTGTTCGCGGAGCGGAGGTTCCGCGAGACGCTGACCGTGCTCGACACGATGATGGACCGCCTGGCCGGGTCGACCTCGGACGACTCGGAGGGGAGGACGAGACTGGTGGCCGTCGTCGAGGCCCGTCGCGCCACGACGCTTCGGCGACTCGGCGCGATCCTCGCGGCCAAGGGGAGCGCGGAGCGCGCGATCGGCCTGGCGGTGAAGCACCCGGACGTGATGGCGCGTGCGTTCATCGTGCTCGTGGAGGCGCACCTTCGCCTGGGGAACCTCCCGATGGCGGAGGACGCTGCCCAACGTGCGGTGGAGCTCACGCGAGACGGTGGAGCCGCGTTGATCGGCCAGGCTCTCATCGAGAAGGGACGGGTCCTGCTGATCGCCGGCCGGCACGACGAGGCTCTCCGAACGTTCGCGGAGGCG
>CAZPWK010000214.1:0-4626 GCA_964590285.1 uncultured Acidobacteriota bacterium
GCAGGTCGCTGGAACGTCTCCAGGAGCAGCCACGCCCTCTCGGATCGAAGAAGCTACGTGGCTCCGAGGACCTTTGGCGGGTTCGGATTGGCGACTACCGCGCCGTCTACTCCATCGCGGACGGCAGACGGGTTGTCGACGTGCTAGTGATCCGGCACCGCCGGGACGTGTACCGCGCACGCTGATCCTGTGAGGTCGAGAGGCACGTCGTAGGACGGAATGCAGCGGAGCGCGCTGCGCCCCGGAGCCGAGGCCGAGCGTCGCAGGAAAGGGCCATGCGGCCTCGCAACCCGTAACCGGCGGCCTCGCAACAGCCTGGCTGCGCGCCGGCCTCCCCCGAGCCCCCCCGTGAAAATTTCTTTGTAAAGCACACTTGACAAGCGCGAATTGTGAAGTATGCTTTACATGCGATGAAAACACCGCCCGTTCTTAACGCCCTCCGGGAATCCCGCACCGAGCGGGGGATCACGCAGGAGCAGCTCGCCTCGCTCGTGGGCCTGGCCCGCCAGTCGATCATCTCCATCGAGCGGGGGCGCTTCCTGCCCACGATCGAGACGGCCCTTCGCCTGGCCGAGGCGCTGGACGTTCCCGTCGAGAAGCTGTTCTGGTTGCAGGGGAGGAAACCATGAGCAAGACCTTCGTCCCTTACTACGTCTCCAGGGCCCTTGTGAGCGCCCTCTTCTCCACGCTCCTCTTCGGCCTGACCTGGAAGGCGGCCCTCTCGGCCGGAGCGCTGTTCGCCTTGTTCCTCGTGTTTCTCCACAGCGGGTGGTTCGTGGTCGATTTCGCCCGCCCCTGGTCCTTCCTCCGACGAGACGAGCGGGGACAGCAGGTGCAGCGCAAGGCGCTGGTCGCCGCGATCGCCCTCGGCGCGACGGTCTACGTTCTGCTGGCCGCCTTCACGTCGAGCGCCTGGGCCCCGTTGGGGTCGGTGGCCATCGCCGTAGCATTCCTCGCCTACCTCGGCATCGAGTGCGTGCTTCTCGCGAGGACCTAGCGTCGCCCGGCCTCCGGAATTTCTCGCCGCCGCGAGGCCGCTTCACCTGCAGCGCCGTGAGCGACCGGCGCAGGAAGGGCGAGACGCAGCGCACCGCCGGATGGGGCTGCCACGAGCAGGGTTCTTGGAAGGGCCTGGCCGTCCGATGCGAGTAAGGCACTGCCGATTGTTCTGATTGAGAGAATGGAGAAGACCATGAGGCGCACCGCGTGGGCAACACTGGCCATGAGCCTGTCGTTCCTGTTGGGGATGATCATCGCTGCGGGGGCTCTGGCATCCCTGGGGGGCAAGTTGGACACGGCGAGCCCCACGGCTGCACCGCTCAGCCTGCCTGCCGTTCTGGTCACATGTCTGGACCCTCCGGCGATTCTGCTGGAGATTGCGGCCATCGTCCTGATCGTGATCGACAGCAAGAAGGTGGGAAACCCCCACCGTCGTCTGGCATGGGTCGCGGCCATCTTCTTCGTCATCTGGGGCGCGCTGAACCTGGGAGTCTTCCTGCCACTGTCGCTCGTGGGGTCGCAGCGAGGCTCGTTGGAGCTGGTCAGGACAGGACAGATGGTGAAGGCAGGGGCCGCACTGCTGCAGTATGCGATTCCTTTTCTCCTGGTCTATGGCTTGAGCCGCAAGGCGCCGCGTGTGCTGCTCTGGTCGGCGTTGGCGCTCACAACGGTGGGGAACTTCGGTGTCGTGGCGCTCCCATTGGGGAGTATGGGACTGGAAGCGATTGGGGCGGGAGGACAGGAAGTGTACGTGCCTCGGTTCCGCGTGGACTACACCAGCGGGCCCTATCCGGCTCTGCTGGGGATGGGGTACGTTGGCTGTGCGCTCTACATGATCGCGTACGGGCGTCTGGCTGCAGGCCTCTTCAGAGCGGGTCGACCCGGATGTTCGGATTGATGCGGCCGGCCGACCGGCACGCGAGCCGACTCTCCGCGCCTCCCCGCCGCGCGGGCCGTGCGCTACAATCCGGGCGATGCGGCAATCGGCGTTCCCCCCTCGGGCCCTCGCCGCGCTTGCGGCCGCGCTCCTCGCGGCGACGGTCGGGGTTTCCGCGCTCGCGGCGGAGGAGTCCTCCTGCGACCGGTACGCCGTGCACAACCTCGTCCCGGGGATGACGGCCAAGGAAGTCCAGAAGGAGATGGCCCGCCGCCCCTCGGCGGTCGAGCGGGTGCCGGGCCCCCTGGGCCCCGCGACGACGATGACCTACACGACGGCCGCCGGCGTCTCGGTGGTCGTGCGGTACGACCGCGACGCCGAGGTCTTCCCGAGCGCGAGGGCCGTCTCGGTCACGGCGCGCATCGGAAGCGCCGGGAGAGACCCGATCGAGATCGCCGGCTCGCTCCTCGCGATGTACGGCGATCCGCTCCTCGGGCGCGAGGAGCTGGAACGGGGGCTTCGCTCGGGTCGGGCCCTGTGGGGGAGCGGGGAGTGCGACGCGGAAGTCGAGGCGTTCCGCGAGGGCGGAAGCTGGTGGGATCCGTCCTCCGGACAGATCCGCGTCGAGGTCCGGGGGAAGCGCGTCGCGGAGGCGACGGCGCCCGGGCCCGCTCCCGCGGCGGGAACTCCGGCTCCGACCCCGCCGGTCCCGGTCCCCGGCGCCTGCCCGGCCCCGCGGCTGCCCCGCCTGCTGCGCGGCACAGGCCTCGAGGCGAGCGTCCTCGTGCGGGTCTCCGTGCGGTCGGACGGTACGGTCTCGGACGCCGTGGCGATCGGGACCGATCGCCCGGGCCTCGGTCTCGAGGAGGCGGCGATCGGCGCCGTGCGGAGGTGGCGGTTCGTCGCGGGCACGAGGGACGGCATCCCCGCGGACGCGGAGGCCGAGATCCGGGTCGAGTTCCGGTGAGCGCGCGCCCGGGCGCCCCGTTTGCCCGCGCGATCCGGTTCCGCTAGACTGGCGCGTCGATTCCGGAACCGTCCCCATCGTCTAGTCCGGCCTAGGACACCACCCTTTCAAGGTGGCGACACGGGTTCGAATCCCGTTGGGGACGCCACCCCTCGCGGGGTCTCCGCTCAGACGTAGTCGAACCGGACGAGGACCGACGTCATGGGCCCGAGCGAGGCCGCCACCGGGCACTCGCGCGCCGCCCGCTCGAGCACCGTCCGGGCGCGGGCGTCGAGGCTCGCCGGGAGCTCGATGCTGAGCTCGAGCCGGGCGATGTGTCGGCGCGGCACCGCCCCCATCTCCTTGACGACCCGCGCCTTCGATCCCTCGATCGCCCATCCTCGCTTGCGGGCCGCGATCCCCATCACGGTCATCACGCAGGTCGCGAGGCCGGTCGCGACGAGGTCGGTCGAGGAGAAGTGCTCCCCCCTCCCCTCGTTGTCGGTCGGCGCGTCGGTCGCGATGCGATCGCCGGACGGCCCGTGGACCGCGGTGCAGTGCAGGTCGCCCCCGTACTCGACGTCGATGGTCACGGCCATCCGGCTTCTCCTCCCGGCGGCGCGCTCCGGCTCCCTTCCGGGCCGAACCACGCCTCGCAGCGCTTCAGGGCCTCGCCCCACTCGGGACGCGCGGTGAGACCGCGCCGCGCAGCTTCCCTCTGCCTCGCGGCGCAGCCGAAACGGTACAGGAAGAACTCGGTCCCGCGCGACCGCCTCGCCGCCTCGATCCCGGCGCGGGGATCGTCCCGCACCTCGGAATCCAGGTAGAGGCGGAACGCGGCCGCCTCGATCGCGGCCCGCGCGGCGAAAGCGGGATCGGACCCGAGGCCCGCGGGAGCGGGCGGGGCCGCCTCGGCGGCCGAAAGGAGCGAGCCGATCTCGCGGTCCCGCATCGTCCCGCCGTGGGCCCGGAAGAACTCCATGCGGGGCCGGTCGTCGGTGATCGGCGGCGCGCCGCCGGCCCACCGCTCGAGCCCCGCCCGGTCGAGGAGGCGGGTCGCGAGCAGCGCCTCCGGCGTCTCGACCATCGTCTCCCGCAGGTTGGCCGCGGTCCGGGGGTCGGCGTACGCGGCGCGGAGCCGCGCGGGATCGAGGCGGAGCGGGCGGTCCGATCCGAGGAGCACGGCGTCGCGGATCGAGGGGAGCCAGAGCTCCGCGTTGGGGAAGGCGTCGAGGAACGTGCGCGCGACCATGCGGGCCGACTCGAGGCTCTGCGCGTGGAGCGGGAGCCACTGCGCGACGACCCCCGAGGGCGCGAGCCTTCTCCGGCAGATGCGGTAGAAGTCGAGCGAGTAGAGGTGGACCGCGCCCGCGACGATCGGCGGCGGCGGCTCGAGCGTGATCGCGTCGTACCGGTCGCTCGAGGCTTCCAGGAAGTGGCGGCCGTCCTCGCGGACGATCCGGACCCGCGGGTCCTTCCACGGCTCGCCGTTCTCGGCGGCGAACCGCGGGAGGGCCCGGACGACCCCCTCGGAGAGCTCGACCGCGTCGATCGCGAGGACGCCCGGATGCGAGGCGACCGCCCCCAGGGTGATTCCGGTCCCGACGCAGATCACCGCCACCCGGGAGGGGGCCGGGGCGAGGAGAACCGGCAGGTGCCCCTCGAGCGCCATGTACCGGCGGACCGGGAGGACGGTCGCCGACATCGCGACGCCGTTCGTGATCAGGCTCTTCGCCTCGGGGTCGAGGAACCCGTAGTCCTTCCGGACGACGGCGATCGTGTCGGTCGCCCCCTCGTGGAACGC
>CAZPWK010000215.1:0-4621 GCA_964590285.1 uncultured Acidobacteriota bacterium
CGAGGCCCTCCTGCTCGCCGCCGGAGCCGTCGTCGACGTCGCGCGCAGCGAGATCCGGGGGCACGCCGGCTACGCCGTGTGGTCGAACGACGCGGATTCGACGCTGAGCGGCCTCTCGGAGAGCGTCGTCGCCGGGAACCGGCCGGACGCGTTCCGGGTCGCGGGGCAGCTCGACGCCTCGGCGACCTGGCCGGCGACGATGCCGTTCGTCCTCGAGCGCGACGTCGTCGTCGCTCCGGGCGTCCGCCTCACGCTGCTGCCCGGCGCGGTCGTCAAGGGGGCATCGAGCAAGACCGAGCTGCGGCTCCGCGGCCGCATCGTCGCCCGGGGGACGCCCGAGTCGCCCGTCGTCTTCACGTCCGCCGCGGACGACTCCGCGGGCGGCGACACGAACGGGGACGGGAGCGCCTCGGCGCCCGGCCCGGGCGGGTGGATGGGCATCACGCTCGAGGGGTTCCTCGGCGGCGGCGGCGGGATCCTCGAGCACGTCGAGATCCGCCACGCGGGCGGCCTCGCGTGGCAGCGGTACGGCCGCGCCGCGGGGCTCGCCTCGGAGGTCTCGGACCTCGTCGTCCGCGACGCCCGGATCCTGAAGAGCGCGGGGGACGGCGTGCTCCTCGCTCTCGGCGCCTGGCCCACGATCGAGCGCACGGAGATTCGCGACTGCGGCGGGCACGCGGTCTTCATGACCGACCCCGACTCGACGCGAGCGGCGCTCCGGGACAACGCCGCCGCCGGCAACCGCGGGAACGGCGTCGCGCTCGGCGGGACCCTGACCCGCGACGCGACCTGGAGGCGGGACCTCCCGTACGTCCTCCACCGCGGCCTGGACGTCGCCCCGGGCGCGTCCCTGACGATCGAGCCCGGCGTGGTCGTCAAGGCCGCCCCCGGCGCGTGCGTCCGCGTGCTCGGCTCGATCGCGGCGCGCGGCGAGTCCGGGTCGCCGGTCGCGTTCACGTCCCTCCTCGACGACTCGTTCGGGGGCGACACGAACGCGGACGGCGACGCGACGCGGCCCGGTCCCGGGGACTGGGGCGGCATCGGGGTCCGCTCCGCCGCGCCCGGGAGCCTCTTCCGGCACGCCGTCGTCCGCTTCGGCGGCGGCGCGACGTTCTTCGGGGCGGGCGCCACCGAGGCCGGGCTCTACGTCGAGAGCCCGTCCCTCGAGATCCGCGAGTCGCGCATCGAGCGGAACGCCCATGCCGGGATCCGGATCTGGGGCGGCGCGCCCCGGATCCTGGGCAGCACGATCACGGGGAACGGGATCGGCGTGCTCGTGACGCACGGCTCCGCCGCCGTCCTCGAGGGGAACGATCTCTCGGGAAACGTCTCGGGGGCGATCTCGCTCGAGGGGTGCCCCGGCCTGCGCGCCTCCGGCAACCGCGGAGCGCCCTAGGCCCTGCGTCCCCGGGCCCGCCTCGCCGGGCCCTTCCGGACCGCCTCCTTGATCCTCTGGATGTGGCCCCGCCCCATCCCCTTGACCTCGCACCCCAGCTCGAAGTAGCGGCGGATCGCGTCGTCGTCGAGGATGCAGAAGCAGTCGACGATCGCGCAGGGCTTCCCGACGGCCCGGACGACCCGGTCCGGGTCGAGACCGAGGTACTGCTCGTGCCGGACCGCGAGCACGACCGCGTCCACTCCCTTCATCGATCTCCACAGGTCCTTCTCGACCCGCAGGTCCTCGAGCCTCTCCTGCCTGTGGAAGAACCGGGCCTTGCTCTGCCCCGGCCCCGGGTACGTATCCTGCGCCTCGAACTCCCACCAGTGGTCCACGTAGGAGTCGTGCACCCGGAGGTCCGCCCCCATCTCGGCGAGTCGCCGGACGATCAGCTCCGAGCCGCTGTAGCGGGTGTCGCCGACGTCCTCGCGATAGGCCGCGCCCAGCAGCAGCACGACGGCGGAGGCGACCGGCCGGCCCAGGTTCCTGAGGGCGTCTCGCACCAGCTGCGCCGCGTGCAGGGCGCGGGTGTCGTTGATGTCGATCGCGAGCGGAGTGATCCGGAAGATGTCGTCCTCGAAACCGTGGATGTGGCGGTACGCCCAGATCCCGAGCCCCCCGTCCTTCGGCAGGCAGTAGCCGCCGATCCCCGGCCCGGGGAAGATCAGGTTCGAGTGGGTCGGCCGGACCTTGATCGCCTGGATCACCTTCTTGAGGTCGACCCCGTTCCGCTCGGAGAACAGCGACCACTCGTCGAGGAACGCCAGGATCGTGGCGCGGTAGCTGTTCTCGACGATCTTCGCGGTCTCGGACTCGATCGGGCGGTCGAGCACGGTCAGCGGGAACCGGTCGGTGTGCAGGATCTCCTCGAGGAACTTCTCGACCTTCTTCTTCGCCCGCTCGTTGACGCCGCTGCAGACGCGCCAGAAGTCGCGGATCGAACGGACGTACTCCCGGCCGGGCATCACGCGCTCGTAGCTGTGGGCGAGAAGCGGGTCGCTCCGGATCCCCCGCTTCTCGAAGATCTTCTTCATGATCGGGTAGGCCACCTGCTCCGTCGTCCCCGGGGCCACGGTCGTCTCGATCAGGACCAGCGCGTCGGGACGGATCTTCTCGGCGATGACCGCCATCGAGGCCTCGAGGGCCTCCATGTCCGCGGAGCCGGTGCGGCAGTCGCCGAGGGAGGCCTTGAGGTAGTCGCACTGCACGTCCACGACGACGACGTCGGCCAGGGCGAGCGCGTCGTAGTCAAACGTCGCGACGAGCGTCTTCTTCTCGCGAACGCACCGGCCGATCATCTCGTCGACCTCGGGGTCCTCCGACCTCACCGGGGAGACCCCCCGGTTGAGGAGCGGGATCTTCCAGTAGCTCCGGGGGCTCGGCCGCTGCATCCCGATGACGAACTTCCTGGGCCGCCCCTTCCGGTCGGTCGAGTCGGCGACGACGGCCGCCATGACCGCGCCGACGAAGCCGACCCCGACGACCACCACGATCTCCCTTCCCTCGCGGCGGTGCTTCGCCGCCAGGGCCTCGAGACGCTTCCTCTCCGCGCGGTGATCCGCAGGGGTCGGAAGGGGGAACTTCTCGCCGGTCGGACTCACGGAAACCTGCGTCGTCGTCGCCATGGCGCTCCCCTGCCCACCGCTCGCCGGAGCGGCGGGTCGGCGCCGGCCCGCGTCCCCGCGGGCCGGGATCGAAAGGCGCCATGATAGGGCAAATCCGTGGCGTCGCGCCCCCGGGAGCCTGCCGTACCCGGACCGGCCCCGCGATCCCCACGGAAAACGGGCGTTTTCGTCCGCTTGGAGGGCCCCGACCCGGGCCCGACATCCCCGATTTTCCTTGACCCGGGGCGCCGACGGCCGTAATCTCAGGTCGCTCCAGGGGGACGGAATCGTAATTCGTCGGCTTCGGACCGAGGGGCACGGGTTCCGAAGCAGGGTTGCGCGGATGCAAGTTCCGACAACCCCGTCCGGCGAGCGGGGGGGATTCCGGGGACTCGTCTCGAGTCGGCGGATTTTCTCACCCGCAGCGCGCCTCACCCACCAACCATCGCCGTCGCTCGACGGCAAGAGGTGATCCATATGAGCCGCTGGAAGCTCGCTCTCATCTTCATCGCGCTCGCGACCCTCGCGGTCCCGGGCACCGGAGCGCCCCCGTCGGCGCCCGGGCCCGGGCAGACGGTGAGCCCGGCCTACGTGCCGGGAGAGGTGCTCGTCAAATTCAAACCCGAGGCGCAGCCGCTCGACCGGGCCGTGGCGCGAGCGGCGCTCAACGCGGTGGAGGTCCGGGAGTTCCACTCCGGGGCGCTGCACTGGAAGCTCGGCCCCGGCGTGGACGTCGAGACGGCGATCCAGCGGCTCCAGGCGAACCCGCGCGTCCTGTACGCGGAGCCGAACCACGTCTGGACGCTCGACCTCATCCCGAACGACCCCCGCCTCAACGAGCTGTGGGGCATGATCAACACCGGCCAGACCGGCGGCACGCCCGACGCGGACATCGACGCCGACATGGCCTGGGGCGTCTCGACGGGGAGCCCCAGCGTCGTCGTCGGGGTCATCGACACCGGCGTGGACTACAACCACCCCGAACTCGCCGCCAACATCTGGACGAACTCGGACGAGATCGCGGGCAACGGGATCGACGATGACGCCAACGGGTACGTCGACGACATCCGCGGCTGGGACTTCTACAACAACGACGCCGACCCGTTCGACGATCACGGCCACGGGACGCACGTCTCCGGGACGATCACCGCGATCGGCGACAACGGGATCGGCGTCGCCGGCGTCGCCTGGAACGTCAAGATCATGCCGCTCAAGTTCCTCAGCTCGGGCGGATCGGGCACGACCGACGGCGCCGTCCTCGCGGTGCAGTACGCGACCGCCGCCGGCGCGGACCTGACCAGCAACTCCTGGGGCGGCGGCAGCTTCTCGCAGACGCTGTACGACGCCATCCAGGCGGCGGGCGCGGCGAACCAGGCGTTCGTCGCCGCGGCGGGCAACAGCGCCAGCAACACCGACGTCACCCCGCACTACCCGAGCTCGTACGATCTCGCGAACATCATCTCGGTCGCCGCGACCGACCACAACGACCTCAAGGCGTCGTTCTCCTGCTACGGCGCGGTGACCGTGGACCTCGGCGCTCCCGGCGACGACATCCTCAGCACCCTGCCGGGGGCCTCGT
>CAZPWK010000216.1:0-4609 GCA_964590285.1 uncultured Acidobacteriota bacterium
AGAGAGCCTGGTCGCCCCAGAGAGCCTGGTCGCCCCAGAGAGCCTGGTCGCCCCAGAGAGCCTGGTCGCCCCAAAGGGCCTGATCGCCCCAGAGGGCCTGATCGCCCCAAAGGGCCTGATCGCCCCAAAGGGCCTGATCGCCCCAAAGGGCCTGATCGCCCCAGAGAGCCTGGTCGCCCCAGAGGACCTGGTCGCCCCAAAGGGCCTGGCCCAGGGGCGGGGGCTGGACCAGCATGTAGGTTCCGGCTTCCTCTCTGCGCATGACGATCGGGCTGGCGCTGCGGGGCCTCGCCGCCTGGAACGAGTCGCCGAGGGCGAGGGCGCGGATCAGGCTCAGCCGACCGGCGCCGACCGCGAACACGTCGTCGCCGTCCACCTTCTCCGCCGACAGCATCAGGACGACCTTCACCTGGTCGGGGGTCAGGGAGGGCTGGCGCTCGAGCAGGATCGCCGCCGCGCCGGACGCGACGCCGGCCGCCATGCTGCTCCCGGAGAGCTCGATGCGCTCGCCGTCGAGCACGCGGTCGGGGAAGAGCGCGGCGACCGCGGAGCCCGGCGAGAGGGAGGAGACGATCCGGTTCCCGGGGGCCGAGAGGTCCGGCTTGAGCACGTGATCGCCGAACGAGGGGCCCCGGCTGCTGTAGGTCGTCGCGACGTCGTCGGTCCGCTCCGCCGTGTTCAGGTCGTTGATCGCGCCGATCGTCAGCACGTAAGGGTCGTTCCCCGGGGAGTTGATCGTCATGTACCCGTCCCGCCCCCGGTTCCCGGCGGACGTGACGACGACGAGCCCGGTCGCCCACGCGCGCTCGACCGCTCTCGTCAAGGGATCGGTGCGCCAGCTCTCGTAGACCGGGTGGCCGAGCGAGAGGTTGAGGATCCGGATGCCGTGGATCTCCCGGTTCTCGATCGCCCATTCGATCGCCGCGATGACGTCGCTGACGTAGCCGCCGCCTTCTCCGTCGAGCACCCGGAGCGAGACGAAGCTCGCCTCGGGCGCGATCCCGCGGACGGCGCCGTCGGCGCCGGAGCCGCCGACGATGCCGGCGACGTGCGTGCCGTGCCCGAAGTCGTCGGGCCCCTCGGCCGTGCCCGTGAAGTCCACGTCGGCGAGGATCCGGTCCGGCTCGACCGCCGCGCCCGGCGCGATCCCCGAGTCCACGACGGCGATCGTCACGCCCCGGCCGGTGTGGCCGAGATTGGTCTCGACCAGGTCCGCCCCGAGGGTCGGCACCGCGACGTCCATCGTGCCGACGACACGGCGGTCCGGGGAGACGGAAAGGACGCGCTCGTCCGCGAGGATCTCTCTCAGGCGGGCGGCGCTCAGCGTTCCGGCGAACGCGTGGATCCCCTCGAGCTGGCGGCGAACGACGCCCTCGCGGCCCGCGAGGCCGGCGATCTCTTCGCCGGTGGTCCCGGGCCGGACCGTGACGATCACCCGCAGATCGAGGACCTCGCTCTCGACGGCGACGTCCGCGGCCGCCTTGCCGTTTTCCCCGCCCCAGGCCGGGCTCGGGATGCCGACCACCGCGGCCAGCAGCAGCATGGAAAGAACCAGCGTCATTCTCTTCATGGTCTTGCCCTCCCCCGAGGTGCTCTGTTCGCTTGCCCGTCGGTTTTTCATCGCGGCCTACAAAACTGCAATTCGTGAACCCGCAGCTTCCGAGCTCACTGGTCCTGGTCGAAGGCATTTGTTTTGTTGTACTTGCGTCCGATTGAAGACGGACGCGGGCGGCGAGGAGGATCCCGGCTACCGTCTCACGGTGAGACGATCCCCGAAAGCTCCGGAACGTAATTCATTGAAAATACACACGTTGAGTTCATTCCTGAAATTCGTTGCCGAGGGATCTCGGCCTGAGACGGCCGACGGTGGAGCAGGCTGGCCGGACGAATCGGGTCGGAGGGTTCGCCGGGATCGAGGCTAGACGACGTCCGGAATCACGGCGCTGCGGGCGCCCTCGCGCTCGGACGTCGCCGGGAGCGACTGCGCCGAGGCGTCCTCGGGACGGAGGCGCCTCTCGATCGCGTCGAGCATCTGCTCGGTCGTCGATCCGTCGTACGGGAAGCAGGCGACCGCGACCTGGAGGTCGATCGGCTGGGGGATCCCGAACCGCGCCTCGACGGGGCCGGCGAGCGCGTCGGAGAGAATCGCCTGAGCGCGGTGCTCGAGGGATGCGGGGGTTCCTAGAGACGTCAGGATCAGGAACAGGTTCCCGCCGAACCGGACGAGCGTCTCACCGGGCTGGCTCGCGGAGGCGAGCCGCCGGGCCGCCTGCGCCAGGACGCGCGCGGAGGCGGTCGGGCCGAGCGTGTCGTGGACGTCGTCGAGGACCGCGAGACGGAGGCCGATCACGCCGAAGGCGGAGCCGTCCCGCGAGGCCCGGTCGATCCGGTATCCCGACTCGACGAAGAAGAAGCGCGAGTTCGGCACGCCGGTCACCGGATCGGTCAGGCTCTCCGCGGGGGAGCGGGCGTCGAGGGAGCCGGCGATCGCGCGCGCGACGAAGCCGGCGGCCGACTCGACGAGGCGCGACTCGCCTTCGCCGTAGGCTCGATCGGCGGTGTCGTAGAGCGCGAGGACCCCGAGGTCCTCGAAGCCGGTGACCAGCGGAGTGACGATCGTGGAGCGGAGGTTCCCGACCTCCGGGTCGTCGCTCATGTCCTCGAGATCCGACCGGGAGCCGTCGCGCTCGAGCGGCCGGACGTGGGCGCTTCCCGCGTACGTCCGCCGGTGCATCGCGGACCAGCCGGCGAGCCGGTCGCCGACCGGAATCACCAGCCCCCGGAGCCTCGCGGCCCCCTGGCCGGTCGCGAATCGCGCGACGAGGTGCTCCCTCTCCCGGTCGTACAGGTAGACGATCAGGCTCCGGTGGGGAACCAGGCGCTCGATCCTCGCCGCGAGCAGCGTCAGACTCTCCTCGAGGTCGAGATGGCGGCCAACCGCCCGCGCGAGCTCCTGAAGCGCGAGCGATTCCCTGCCCCTCGCCTCGCCGATGGCGGACGGGAGGTCGCCGCGGACCTCGGGCCGGGACTCGTCCGTCGCGCGCGCCTCCGGCGCGGCCGCACAGCTCTCCGCCGCCCCGTAATCGCGCCGCACTGCTCGCGCGATCTCCGGGTCGGCGAGAAAGGCCCGCACCACGGACGGATCGAACATGTGGCCGGATTCTCGCCGCAGGAACTCCAGCGCTTCTTCTGCGGGAAGCGCCTTGCGGTACGGCCGGTCGGAGGTCAGCGCGTCGAAGCAGTCCGCCACGGTCAGCACCCGCGCGCCGATCGGGATCGCGTCGCCCGCGAGGCCGTCGGGGTACCCCTTGCCGTCCCAGCGCTCGTGGTGGTGCCGGACGATCGGGGCGAGCGGGAAGGGGAAGGGGACCGCGGCCAGGATCTCCGCCCCCACGCTCGGATGGACCTTCATTTTCTCGAACTCTTCGGGGGTCAGGCGGCCGGGCTTCGTCAGGATGTGCTCGGGAACTGCGATCTTCCCGATGTCGTGCAGGAGCGAAGCGGCCCCGAGCGCTCGCATCTCCGCGGGCGGGAGGCCGAGGGCCCGGCCGGTCGCCTGGCAGAAGACCTGGACTCGGCGGAGGTGGTCCTCCGTGCTCTCGTCCTTCGCCTCGATCGCGAGGGCGAGCGCCTCGGTGACCGCTCGGTAGTGCTCCGCGGTCTCCTGCGAGTGGCGCTTTTCCTCCTCGACCTGCCGCGACCGAGCCCGATAGGCGGAGTGCATCAGGTAGACGAACGGCGCCGCGAGCAGGATCAGCCCCACGTGCCCGTGCTGCATGAGGAAGGCGAGCAACGCCGCGAGGGAGATGCTCGCGAGGAACGCCGGGACCAGCCAGACGTAGTTCGCGCGAAGCGCAGGAGCGGCGCGCGCTGCGCCTGAGATCTCGATCGCGAGCGCGATCAGTCCTACGTTGAGGATCGAGAAGCTCGTCGAGGCTGCCAGGACGCCCGCCGAGTGTCGCAGGAGATCCAGATCGCCTACGACTCCTCCGAAGGCGAAGTACAGCGTTCCGGACAGAGTGGACGCCAGGGAGACGCAACCCAAGTTGAAGAGACCTTGATGCACCGCGGGGCGACGCTGTCCAGAGGACGGGACGGCGCTCGCCACAGCGGCGGATGCGACGCTCGCGACCACCGACGCACCGAGCCCGAAGCTCATGAGCGTGGCCAGCACGAACGCGTAGGCCGGGGAGAACGTTCCGCCGACGGGCAACGGGACCCGCATGAGCCCGGACACGATCGCGAGCACGATAAACAGCGAGGCCGCGCCGTGTAGCGGAGGCGGGGCGGCGATCACCGCGGTCGCGAGCGCCGCCCCGCCGAGGCAGACGACGGCGAGGACGTATGCCCTCGCCCTCCAGGGCAACTCGTGGAAAGGGGTCACCGCCACCCTTCTCCGCGCGTCCGACGCGCGGCCCGCCCGTCGGCGCACCGCGACGCTCCTCGAACGAAACGGGATCTTCGTGGCAGAAAAACATAGGTTTTAGCGGCTCATGCGGCAATGCGTTATCGTTAAAATAGATTCAAATTCAAGAGATAACGCATCTGTGATTCCGCGGGGCATTTCGCCGCCGGACTCTTCATTCTCGCGAGGACTTGCCTGACGAAA
>CAZPWK010000217.1:0-4495 GCA_964590285.1 uncultured Acidobacteriota bacterium
GATCTCCTGGGCGAGGCGCTCGGCCTGCCGCCCTCGGCCCTGGTCCTCCTCTCCGGGGCCGCCTCCCGGAACAAGGCCGTCCTCGTCCCCCTCCCGCCCGCCGAGGTGGCGGCGCGCCTCGGGGCCCGCGTCACCGCTCCCCCCTGAGGCCCGCGACGACCTCCTCGACCCGCCGGCGGGTCTCCTCCTCGAACCAGCCGTCGAGGAACTCCTCGAGACGCTCCGGCGGCTCGGAGCGAAGCCGCTCCAGCACCGCTGAGCGCAGGTAGCGCTTCGTCGCCGCGAAGGCGAGGGGGGGCCCGGAAGCGAGCTCCCGGAGGCGCGCCAGGCAGCGCTCCTCGAACCCCTCCGCGCCGTGCACCTCGTGGACGAGCCCGACCTCCACCGCGTCCCTTCCCGTGTAGTTCCGGCCCAGGAGAGCGACCTCCTCGAGGCGGTCGCGGTGCACGGAATCCCGGAGGATCAGCGCGACGCCGTACGGCAGGGGCACGCCGACCCGCATCTCGTTGAGCCCGATCCTCGCCCCCTCCTTCAGGATCCGGAGGTCGGCGACGAGCGCCAGGACGCATCCTCCCGCGACCGCGTGGCCGGACAGCGCGGCGACCACCGGCTTCGGCAGCGCGTACCAGGCCGTCAGGCACTCGGCGAACCGCGCCATGAACCCCCGCATCGCCGGCCGGTCGAAGCCGACGAGCTCGATCAGGTCGAGCCCCGGCGAGAAGAGGCTTCCCCCGGACGCGAGCAGGACGCCGCGGACGGACGGGTCGGCCCCGGCGCGGCTCGCCGCCGCCAGGAGCCCCTCGAGGAGCCCCGAGTCGATCGCGTTGCCGCGCTCCCGCTCGATGCGGACGACCGCCAGGCCGCCGGCCGACGCGAACCCGACGCCGCGCCCCGTTTCGCTCAACCCTCGATCTCCGGTGACCGCGGATTATAGGCGCGGATACAATGGTCGCGGAGGTGGACGCCATGCGAGCGATCGCCATCGAGGAATTCGGGGGTCCCGGGAAGCTCCACGCGATGGATCTCCCGGAGCCGAAGCCCGGCCGCGGGGAGGTTCTCGTCCGGGTCGTCGCGGCGGGCGTCAACCCCGTGGACTGGAAGATCCGGGAGGGCTGGCTCCGAACGTTCCTCCCCCACGCGTTTCCCCTCGTCCCCGGCTGGGACGTCGCGGGCACGGTGGAGGACTTCGGCGAGGGCGTAGCGCGCTTCCGCAAGGGGGACCGGGTGTGGGCGTACGCGAGGAAGCCGGTCGTCCAGTGGGGCGCCTACGCGGAGTGGATCGCGCTCCCCGAGGAGATCGTCGCGAAGATGCCTTCGAAGCTCCTCTTCGAGGAGGCCGCGGCGGTCCCCCTCGCGGCCCTGACCGCCCTCCAGTGCCTGCGCCGCGAGCCGGCGCTGGGGCCCGGGAAGACGGCCCTCGTCCTCGCCGCCGCGGGCGGCGTCGGCCACTTCGCCGTCCAGCTCGCCCGGAACGCGGGGGCCCGGGTTCTCGCCGTCGCGGGCCCGAGGAACCAGGAGTTCGTCCTCGGCCTCGGCGCCGAGGCGGCGATCGACTACGCGCGAGAGGACTGGAGCGACGCCGCCGACCGGCTCTGCCCGGAGGGCGTGGACTTCGTCCTCGACGCCCTCGGCGGCGAGGACCAGCGCAAGGCCTTCGACATCCTCAAGCCGGGAGGACGGATCGTCGGGATCGTCGGCGAGCCGGACGAGGAGCTCGCCCGCAAGCGCGAGGTGGCGGCGGACTACGTCTTCGTCGAGCCGAGCGCGGAGGGCCTGGACTTCCTCGGAGCCGAGGTGGACGCCGGACGGCTCCGCCCCGAGGTCACCAAGGTCTTCCCGCTCGCGGACGCCCACGAGGCCCAGAAGCTGAGCCAGGCGGGCCACGTGCGCGGGAAGCTCGTCCTCGCCCCCTGAGGCGATCCGGCGGCGCGGTGGAACCGAGCGCCCGGCCCCGCGTGATCCTCCACCTCGACATGGACGCGTTCTTCGCGGCGGTCGAGGTCCGGGAGGATCCCGCTCTCGCCGGCCTCCCGGTGATCGTCGGCCACCGCGGCCCGAGGGGCGTCGTCTCGACCTGCTCCTACGAGGCGAGGCGGTTCGGCGTGCGGTCGGCGATGCCCTCCGTCGTCGCCGAGCGCCTGTGCCCCGACGCGGTCTGGCTTCGCGGCCGCGGGGCGCTCTACGCCCGGGTCTCCCGGGAGATCCGGAAGATCCTCGACGCCGTCTCGCCCCTGGTCGAGCCGCTGTCGATCGACGAGGCGTTCGTCGACCTGACCGGCATCGCGCGGGACCTCGAGGACGGCGCCCGGATCGCCGCCAGGATCCGGGCGCGAATCCGTTCCGAGCAGCGCCTGACCGCCTCGGCCGGGATCGCGCCGAACAAGTTCCTCGCCAAGATCGCGTCCGACCTCGAGAAGCCCGACGGGCTCGTCGTGCTCGCCGCGGAGAGGGTCCCGGAGCGACTCTGGCCGCTTCCGGTCCTGCGCCTGTGGGGGGTCGGGCCCGCGACCGCGGCGCGCCTGGCAACCGCCGGGATCGCGACGATCGGCGACCTCCCCAGGGTCCCGGAGGAGGCGCTCGCGTCGGTCGTCGGGCTCGGGACGGCGCTGCACCTCCGGGCGCTCGCCCGCGGCGAGGACGACCGCCCCGTCGTCTCCCACCGCGAGGCGAAGTCGGTCTCCGAGGAGAGGACCTACGCCGCCGACCTCCAGGACGCGGACGAGATCGACCGCGAGATCCTGGGGCGGGCGGATGCCGTCGCGAGGGAGCTCCGGCGCGAGGGGCTGGTCGCGCGGACCGTGCACCTCAAGGTGCGGACCGGGGACTTCACCACCTGGACGCGGGCGCTCACCCTCCCCGATCCGACCGACCTCGCCGAGACCGTCGTGCGCGCCGCCCGGGAGATGTTCCGGGAGAGGATCCGTCTCGGGGGCCGCGGGGTGCGCCTCCTCGGCGTCGGGGCGAGCGGCCTCGAGCCCGCGTCCTCGGCCCCCGCCCCGCTGTTCCGCGATCCTTCGGAGGAGAGGCTCCGCACGGCCACACGGGCCGCGGACGAGGCACGGGACAGCTTCGGCGAGGAGTCGGTCGTGAGGGCGCGCCTGATGCGGCGACGACCGAAGACGAGCTGAGCCGCCTCCGCGCTATACTTCGGCCGGAGATCAAGCCATGGCCGCGACGCAATCGTTCGACATCACCGTCGGCTGCGACCCGCAGGAGATCGACAACGCGGTCAACCAGGCCGTGAAGGAGATCTCGCAGCGGTACGACTTCAAGGGGCTCAAGGTCTCGGTCGAGTTCCACCGCGCCGACAACCGGATCGTCCTGGCCGGGCCGGACGACTACAAGCTCAAGGCGATGTGGGAGGTCCTCCAGACCAAGCTCGTCCGCCGCCAGGTGTCGCTCCGCAACGTGAAGCTCGGCAAGATCGAGCCGGCCGCGGGCGGCACCGTGCGCCAGCAGCTCGACGTGCAGCAGGGGATCCCGACGGAAACCGCCCGCGAGATCGTCAAGCGGATCAAGGACCTCAAGCTCAAGAGGGTGCAGGCGGCGATCCAGGCCGAGCAGGTGCGGGTGTCGTCCCCCTCGCGGGACGAGCTCCAATCCGTGATCGCCGCGCTGAAGCAGCAGGACTTCGGGATGGAGTTGAAGTTCGGGAACTACCGGACGCAGTGAGGGCCCCGACCCGCTCCCCTGCCCCCGACGCCGCCCGCGCCGCACGCGACGCCCTGGCGGCTCTCGCGCGCTGCGGAAGCGCCCGGCGAGCCGCGGGCGCCCGGCGCTACTTCAAGGAGACCGTCCGGGCGTTCGGCGTGCCGGCCCCCGTCTTGCGCCGCCTGGCCGGGGAAACGGCGCGACGGATGCGGGGCGCCTGGACGGTCGAGGACGCGGTCCGTTTCTGCGACCGGATGATCCGGGACGCGCGGCTGGAGGCGAAGGCGTTCGGCCTCCTCGTTCTCGAGCGCTTCGGAGAGGATCTCACCCGCGCGCACCTTCCCGCGATCGAGCGGTGGATCGAGAAGCACGCGGCGAACTGGGCGACGGTGGACGAGATCGGGCCGCACGTCGTCGGCCCCCTTCTGGACCGCGATCCGAGCGTGAAGCGCCGCGTGATCGCGTGGTCCCGGTCGCCCTCGCCCTGGATGCGGCGCGCTTCGGCCGTGTCCTTCGTCCTGCACGCCCGGCGGGGCCGCCATCTCGACGAGGCGTACCGGGTGGCGGAGCGGCTCTTCCCCTGCCCTGAGGACCTCGTTCACAAGGCGACCGGCTGGCTCCTGCGGGAGGCGGGGAGGACCGACCCCGCGAGGCTCGAGGCGTTCCTGCTCCGTCATGGGCCCCGGGTCCCCCGCACCGCCCTCCGTTACGCGATCGAGCGGTTCGGGGCCGCCGAGCGGAAGCGCCTGCTCGCGGCGACGCGTGGACGGCGCGCTACCTCCCGATCTCGCGCCTCATGATCGGCCTCGTCTCCGACCTCCGCGCCACCTCCCGGAAGCCGGCC
>CAZPWK010000218.1:0-4484 GCA_964590285.1 uncultured Acidobacteriota bacterium
GGCTCGACGGCGACGACCGGGCCGAACGCCTCGAGGGCGGAGATCCGCATCGTCTCCCGGGTCGCGGTCAGGACGGTCGGCTCGACGAGCGTGCCGCGGCGGCCTCCCCCTCGGAGGACGCGCGCGCCGCCCGCCCGGGCTTCCTCGATCCACGACTCGATGCGCTCGGCGTCCTCGGCGGCGATCACCGGACCGACGGTCGTGCGCTCGTCGAGAGGATCCCCGACGACGAGGGCGTCCGCGCGCGCGAGGAGCTTCTCGAGGAACGGCTCGAAGACGGCCTCGTGAGCGTAGATTCGTTGCACCGATATGCAGCTCTGGCCGGCCTGCCAGAACGCGCCCGCCGCGGCGCGGGCCGAGGCGACGTCGAGATCGGCCGAGCGATCCACGACGAGCCCCGCGTTCCCGCCCAGCTCCAGGACGACCTTCTTCCGGTGGGCCAGGCGCTTCAGATCCCATCCGACTCCGGGCGAGCCGGTGAAGGAGACCGCGCGGGTTCTCGGGTCCTCGACGAGGGGGGACGCGTCGGTTCCCGCGAGGGGCAGCACGGAAACCGCCTCCGGCGGAGCGCCGGCCTCGAGGAGCGCCGACGCCAGGTCGAGCGCGGACAGGGGCGTCCTCGAGGCCGGCTTGAGGACGAAGGAACAGCCCGCCGCGATCGCGGGGGCGAGCTTGTGCGCGACGAGGTTCAGAGGGAAGTTGAACGGGGTGATGCAGGCCACCGGGCCGACCGGGAATCTCCTCGTCAGCGCGAACCGTCCCTCGTGGCCGGGGAGCACGTCGAGAGGAAACGTCTCTCCCCCGATCCGGAGCGCCTCCTCGCCCGCCGTTCGGAACGTAAGCGCCGCCCGCTCCGCCTCGGCGCGCGCCTGCACGATCGGCTTCCCCGCCTCGAGGGCGATCGTCCGGGCAAAACGCTCCCCTTCGGCCGAGAGCCGGGACGCGACCGAGAAGAGGATCTCCGCCCGCTTCCAGGCCGGGGTCGCGCGGATCGCGCGGAACCCGCGCACCGAGGCGGCCAGCGCGGCCTCGACGTCCTCCGGGCCGGCCCGGCCGACCTCGGCCACGGTCGAGTCGTCGAACGGGCTCCGGACCTCGAACCTGGCGCGACCCGCCTCCTCTCGCCCCCCCACGAAGAACGGTCTCGCGCCCATCGGGCCTCTCCCCGCCTCCGGCGCGACTCGACCCCGCCGGAGCGCCCCGGTCCTCGCCGCGGATTATGCACGAACCGGCGAGGCCCGGGCTTCCCGGAGAGAGCGCGGGACCGGATAATGAGGGCCGACCGGGGCTCGACGCGGCCCTCGCGGCGTGCCATCTTGCACCGCGCCGGAAGCGCCGGCGGGTTCCGGAGCGGAGGCCGAGTCCGATGCCGCATCTTTCCGAAGCGCTGAACCTTCCGGTCTACGACGCGACGAGCGCGCGGGTCGGCCGCCTCGACGACCTCTTCGTCGACTCCTCCCGGGGCCTCGTCGGCGGAATCGTGGTCCGCTCCGGCCGCAAGCGGTCGTCGGTCGCCTGGGAATCGGTCGAAACCTTCTCGCCGGAGACCCGGCGCGTCGTGCTCGCGGAGGGTGCCGGGCTCGAGGGCGGACCGGAGGCGGAGACGGGGGGGGAAACCCTCTACCTCAGGCGGGACGTCCTCGACCGCCAGATCATCGACATCCGGGGACGGAAGGTGGTCAAGGTCAACGACATCCTCCTCGAGCCGATCGGCGGGCGTCTCGCCCTCAAGCGGGTCGAGGTCGGCCTCGCGGGAGCGGTCCGACGCCTCCTCGCGGGGATCGTCCGGCCGGGGATCGTCCGGCGCATCGCCGAGGGCCTGACGGAGCAGTCGATCCCGTGGGACTTCGTCGGCCTCGTCGAGGCGGGCTCCCGCATCCGGCTCAAGGTGCACCAGCAGCTGGCGAAGATGCACCCCGCGGATCTCGCGGACATCCTCGAGGACCTCGGACGGGTGGAGCGCCGGGAGATCCTCTCCGCGCTCGATCCCGAGACGGCGGCGCAGGCGCTCTCCGAGGCCGAGGCGAGCGTCCAGGCGGCGGTGGTCGAGGCGATCCACGTCGAGCGCGCCGCCGACCTCCTCGAGGAGATGCAGCCGGACGAGGCGGCGGACATCCTGGGCGACCTGCCCGCGGAGCGGTCGAAGGCGCTGCTCGCGGCGATGGAGGAGGAAGAGGCCGAGGAGGTGCGCGAGCTTCTCCAGTTCCGGGACGACTCCGCGGGCGGGCTGATGACGACCGACTTCTTCTTCGCCCGCGCCGACTGGACCGTCGGCCAGGCGCTGGCGTCGCTCCGGGAGGTGGATTCGGACCTCCTCGGCGAGCTCGACGAGGTGCCGGTCGTCGAGGCGGACGAGAGCCTGCTCGGCGTCGTGCCCCTGGTCCGGCTCGTGCGGGCGCCCGAGGGCAGCCGGGTGACCGAGTTCATGCGCCGGGAGGCGAGGGCCGTGACGCCGGCCACGCCGTTCGCCGAGGTCGTGGAGCGGTTCGAGAAGTACCACCTCCGCGCCCTCGCGGTCGCGGACGAGTTCGGGCGCCTCGTCGGCCTGATCAACATCGAGGACGTCTTCAGCCGGGTCGTGACGGGGGAGTGAGCGGTGGCGCTCGCGGCGCGCCTCAGGGGAGTCGGCGGGCGGATCGCCCTCCTCGTCGCGTTCATGGGCCCCGGCGTCATCACGAGCAACGTCGACAACGACGCGGGCGGGATCTACACGTACTCCCTCTGCGGCGCCCAGTTCGGCTACCGGCTGCTGTGGATCCTGGTGCCGGTTCTCCTCGCCCTGGTGGTCGTCCAGGAGATGTGCTCCCGGATGGGCACCGTCACCGGCAAGGGGCTGGCGGACCTGATCCGCGAGGAGTTCGGCCTCCGCGTCACGTTCCTCCTCATGATGGCGGTGCTCTTCACGAATCTCGGGAACGCCGTCGCCGAGTTCGCGGGCCTCGCCTCGGCGCTCGAGCTGTACGGGTTCAGCCGGTACGTGTCGGTTCCGCTCGGGGCCGTCTTCGTCTGGTGGCTCGTCGTGTTCGGGACCTACAAGACGGTCGAGAAGGCGTTCCTAATCGCCTGCCTGTTCTACCTCGCCTATCCGATCTCGGGGTTTCTCGCCAGGCCGGACTGGGGCGCGGCGGCGCACGGGACGCTCGTCCCGACGGTCCCGTTCGACCTCGCCGGGATCGCGATGATGGTCGGCATCGTCGGCACGACGATCGCCCCGTGGATGCAGTTCTACCTGCAGTCCTCGGTCGTCGAGAAGGAGGTCCGCATCGCCGACTACGCGAGGTCGAGGCTCGACGTCGTCCTCGGCTCGGTCATGGCCGTCGTCGTGGCGTTCTTCATCATCGTCGCGTGCGCGGCCACCCTCCACGAGACCGGCATCGTCTCGATCGGGTCGGCTGCCGAGGCGGCCCGGGCCCTCGCCCCGCTCGCAGGCAGGTACGCGGAGACGCTCTTCGCCTTCGGCCTCGCGAACGCGTGCCTGTTCGCCGCGTCGATCCTTCCGCTCGCGACCGCCTACAGCGTCTGCGAGGGGCTGGGGCTGGAGGCCGGGGTCAACCGGAAGTTCAGCGAGGCGCCGGAGTTCTACAGCCTCTACACGGCCATCATCGCGATCAGCGCCGGCGCGGTCCTCCTCCCCGGCCTGCCGCTCCTCAAGATCATCCTCGTCTCGCAGATCCTGAACGGCGTGCTGCTCCCGGTCGTCCTCGTCTTCATGGTGCGACTCGTCAACGACCGGGCGATCATGGGGACGTTCGTGAACGGGCCCGCCTACAACGCGGTCGTCTGGTTCACGGCCACGGTGCTCGTGGCGCTGACGATCCTGATGATCGTGACGAGCTTCCTCGCGGCCGGCCCGGGGGCGTGAGCGGCCGCCCCGAGGGGCCGCCCGGTCAGAGCCACCCCTTCCGCCGGAAGTAGAGGAGCATTCCCGACGCCGCCGCGGCGCAGAAGGCCCAGAACGCCAGGTAGCCGTACTTCCATCCGAGCTCCGGCATGTTCCAGCCGCCTTCCGCCCGGAAGTTCATTCCGTACACCCCGGCGAGGAACCCGAGGGGAATGAACACGGTGGAGATGATCGTCAGGACCCGCATGACGTCGCCGAGCCGGTTGCTCACGCTGGACAGGTAGATGTCGAGCAGGCCCGAGGCCATCTCGCGGTAGTTCTCCGAGACCTCGAGCGCCTGGACGGCGTGGTCGTGACAGTCGCGGAGGTAGATCCGCGTGTCGTCGCCGAGGAGACCGTGCTCGTCGCGCGAGAGCCTCGCGAGCACCTCGCGCTGGGGCCAGAGGA
The DNA here is from genome assembly GCA_964590285.1 of uncultured Acidobacteriota bacterium. Taxonomy (GTDB): domain Bacteria; phylum Acidobacteriota; class Polarisedimenticolia; order Polarisedimenticolales; family JAIQFR01; genus CALMJU01. The sequence continues at coordinate 4,289 of CAZPWK010000218.1, forward strand.
CCTGCCGCAGCCGGAGGAGGTCGCGGCGGACGTCCTGCAGGCGCTCCATCGCGTCCCGGTCCGGGTTCTCCAGGATCCGGTCGTCCAGATCCTCGAGGCGCTCCCCGAGGGCCTCCAGCGCGGGGAAGGCGGAATCGACGACGCGGTCGAGGATCGCGTACGCCAGGTAGCCGGGCCCGCGGTTGCGAAGCCTTCC
>CAZPWK010000219.1:0-4436 GCA_964590285.1 uncultured Acidobacteriota bacterium
TCGGCACCGGCATCGACATGAGCCAGTTGTTCACCGAGCAAGCGAAACTCCGTGCCGTAGAACTCGGCGTCGCCGATCGAGTCGAGTTCATCCATGGCGATGCTTCCGGCTATGTCTCTGACGAGAAAGCCAGTGTGGCGGCCTGTGTCGGTGCCACTTGGATCGCCGGGGGAGTCATCGGCACGATCGAGCTTCTGGCGCGGAGCCTGCGCGCCGGAGGGATCATCCTCGTCGGCGAGCCCTACTGGCGGCAGTTGCCGCCGACGGAAGATGTCGCCAAGGGGTGTCTCGCCAACTCAATCTCCGATTTTCTCAGGCTTCCGGAACTTCTCGCGTCTTTCGGCCACCTTGGCTACGACGTCGTCGAAATGGTCCTGGCTGATCAAGAAGGCTGGGACCGATACGAGGCGGCCAAATGGCTCACCATGCGCCGATGGCTTGAAGCCAATCCCGACGACGAGTTCGCGAAAGATGTTCGAGCCAAACTGACCTCGGAACCCGAGCGCTACGCCGCTTACACGCGTGAGTACCTGGGCTGGGGCGTGTTCGCGCTGATGCCGCGGTGATGCGTTGGCGCATCCGGCGGATCCTTCCGGCCCGCCCCATCCGGGGCCTTGCAAGGGCTTCGCTGCCCGAAGGCCACGAGACGAACGGCTGTCCGGACGGGCCCTGACGGCCGGAAGCCGTCGACGGAGAGCGCTCTGGGAAGCGGGCTGCAAGGCCCGGCAGGAGGACGAGATGAAGTCGGCCGCGCACGTGGGCCTTCGGAGCGAACGGTGAGATCCGCGACCCGACCTGGCGCTTCGGCTTCCGGTCCGGACGCGCGCCGTCCGATCGCGCTCGCGGTCGTCGCCCTCGCGGCTGCCGCGGCGGTCGCCGTGCTCGCCGCGGCGGCTTCCGGCGACGCCCCCGCGCTCCAGAAGGGGCGCGTCGAGTGGGTGTCGGACGGCGACACGATCACCGTGCGGATCGGGGAGACCAAGGAGAAGGTCCGCATGGTGGGGATCGACACGCCGGAGCTCGACGACGCGAACCCCTGGTGGCGCGCGCTCGCCGAGAGGGCGCGCGATCACGCGAGGAGCCGCCTCCTCGGGAGGACCGTCGTGCTCGAGCCGGACGCGATCGGAGCGGACCGGGACAAGTACGGGCGGCTCCTCCGGTACGTGATCCTCGACGGCGAGGACGTCAACGAAGAGATGATCCGCGAGGGGTACGCCCGCGCGTACACCCGCTTCGCGTTCGGGCGGGCGACGCGGTACCGGGAGGCGGAGAAGGCGGCGCGCGCGGCGAAGATCGGGCGATGGACGCCGCGGGAGACGCGGCGTTGACGGCGGGCCCTCGGGGCCGCGATCCGAAGCGCGGGCGATGCCGGAGATGACCGTCCTCCTCTCCTCCGACCACGTCGTGGTCGCGGACAAGCCGGCCGGCATGCTGACCATCCCGGGACGGCAGGGCCCCGCCGATCCTCGGCACTGCCTCGTCCGCGAGGTCGCGCGGCGCTTCCCCGGCAAGATCTGGATCGTGCACCGGCTCGACCGCGAGGTCTCCGGTCTCGTCGTCCTCGCGCGGAGCGCCGAGGCGCACCGGCTCCTGTGCGGGATGTTCGAGAGGCGTGGCATCGTCAAGCGCTACGAAGCGTGGACGGAGGGGGAGCCGCCCGCCGGACCCGGGCTCGAGGCGGCCTGGGAAGGGCTCCTCGTCCGCGGAAAGCGCCGGGTGTGGGAATCGGACCGCGGGAAGCCGAGCCGGACGGTCGCGCGGTGCCTCGGCACGATCGCGTGGCGGTCGCTCGATCTCCTGCGATGGGAGATGCGCCCCGAGACCGGGCGCCCGCACCAGATCCGCTGCCAGGCGGCGTCGCGCGGGTTCCCCGTGGCGGGGGACCGGCTCTACGGCTCGACGATCGGCTTCCTCCCCGACGCGATCGCGCTCCGGGCGGTCGGGCTCGAGTTCCGGGACGCGCTCGACGCCGATCTCCGACGTCTCGGCCTTCCCCGGGCGATCGAGGCGGCTCCTGCGGCCGGGCTCTGGGTCTGAGCGGTGCGGGAGACTACCGGAGCCAGGCGTACCCGAGCTTGAGGAAGAAGGTCCGCGAGGCGCGCGTCACGTCGAAGTCGTCGCCGCCGAAGGACCGGTCGGAGTACCCGGCGTAGAGCGCGGTCTGCGCGTTGACCTTGTAGGAGAACAGGAGCTGCGTGAAGAGGTCCCGCGACCGCGCGTCGGGCCGCTCCTCCGGCGCGAACGCGACGTAGAGGTCCGGGTCCCTCCGGATGTCGGTGAGCTGGACGATCGCCCGCACGAAGGCCCGGGCGTCGAACTGATGCACGAGCCGCAGCTCGGGCGCGAGGGCGCGGAAGAGCGTTCCTTCCTCCACGTCGAGCCGGGCGTACCGATGGGTGTACTGGACCGACAGGTGGCGCCCCGGCTTGAACGTGAGCCGGAAGCTCGCCTCGGCGCCGTCGCCCGGGCGGTTGTTCTCGTGATCCACGACGTCGCCAGCCGCCGCCTCGAGCCGCACCCAGAGGTCCCCGCTCGCCTGGATCTCCGCGATCCCCTCGACCTCCCACTGGTCCTCGTAGCGGATCCCCTCGAACGAACGGTCGCCCAGGTCCACCGTGACGCTCAGGTAGGAGTCCTTCGGGCCGTTGAGGTTCCACCAGGCGGTCGCGCTCTGCTCCAGGAGCGTTCCGTCCGAGGCTTCCTCCCTCTCGGCGCCCGCACCCACCGCCATGCGGCGGCGGAAGTCGCCCGGCTCCCCCCAGAACACCCGCGCGCCCCGGACCTCCGCCCCCCGGTAGCCGGCCCGCGTCCGGAAGCCGAGATCGCTCCGGAACGCGTCGCCGACCTCGAAGCACGACGCCGCGACCCACCAGTCCCGGACCGAGTGCTCGAACTCCGCGGCGAGCGCCCGGTCCGAGAACCGCCCCTCGCGCGGCTGGAACCCCGCCTCCTCGAGGAAGGCGAGCATCTCTCCGGAGTCTTCCGTCTGGGACCGCGCCGCGACGAGGGTGAGGCGGTCGTTCTCGGTGAACCGGAAGACCGCGTCGGCGCTCGCGACCGTGTTCTCGTAGCCGTCTCCCCGGCGGTCCGTCACGGTGCCGCCCGCGGTCGAGCTCTTCCCGATATCGAGGCGGTAGCGGGCGGCGGAGGACCAGCTCTCGAAGGCGAAGCTCCCCGACGCCGACTCCTCGGGGCCGGGGAACAGAACGTTCGTGACGTCGTCGCGGGCGGTGAAGACGCCCCAGGTGTGCCGTCCCTGCTTCCCGGTCAGCTTCGCGGCCCCGGCCGGGTCGGCGACGTTCCGGGTGTGGACGAGGTCGATGGGGGTGCGGAAGTAGTCCGCCCCCTCGAGGAAGAACGGCCGCGTCTCCGGGTAGTACAGCGCGAACCGCTCGTTGATGTCGAGCTGGAGGACGTCGGCCTCGACCTGCGAGAAGTCGGGGTTCCAGGCGCCGTTCAGGGAGACGTCCGGCGTCACGCCCCATCTCAGGCTGGCGCCGATCTCCGTCGCCGAGTCGGCCTTCTCGAGCCGGCCTTCCGGAAACGGGTCCCTCTCGTCGGTCCTCGACGATGTCACGGTCGGCGCGATCTCCAGGTTCTCGCCCGGGCTCGCTCCCGCCATCCCGACGATCTTCACGGTCTGCGCCAGGTAGCTGTTGGCGCCGCGCTCCCGCGGGAAGAGCCCGATGTGGAAGCGGTCGCCGCGCGGCCAGCTCCGGAACGCGTCGAAACCCCAGATCTGCTCGCCGTTCGACCGCTGGAACCGGATCTGGTGGAAGGGGACGGCCATCTCCACCTCGTACCCCTCCCCGGTGATCCGGCCCGCCGACTCCCAGATGGCGTTCCAGGAGGTGTCGTAGCTCCCCGAGAGGTCGTCGTTGAGCGCGTCGATCTGCACGCCGAGAGGGTTGACGATCAGCTCGTAGGCGCGGCGCCGGTCGTCGAACGTGTCGAGCGCCACGCCGATCCAGTCGTCCGACCAGGCCTGGTCGCGGTCCGAGTACCGCGCGAGGATCGCGGACGGGTCGGGGTCGTACGCGCGGAAGCCGACGTAGAAGTTCCGGTCGTCGTAGGTCAGGAAGCAGTCGGTGCGCACCGGCGCCGGCGTGTTCTCGCCGGGATCCACCTCGTAGGCCATCTCGAGGCGGAGAGCCCCGGCCCACGCGGCGTCGTCGAGGGCGCCGTCGATCTCGATCGCCGAGGCCGCCCGGGGGACGCGGTGGACCGATCCCCGCTGGATCCCCTCCGCCGCCGCGGGGGAGGCGGCCAGCGCGGCGGCGCCGAGCGCCGCGGCGATCGAGCGGAGCGTCGCGAGGGCTCCCCCGTGCGCCGCGGGCCCGTTGCGCTCCGTCATGCAGCGCTCCGCTTCCCCGTCGCGGCCCGGAAGCCGACGACGAGAAGGGTCACCGCGGTCAGAGGGAAGGCGAAGAAGAGCA
>CAZPWK010000220.1:0-4429 GCA_964590285.1 uncultured Acidobacteriota bacterium
GCCGGGCCGCCTCGATCAGCGATCCGCTTTCTCCGTAGGCGCCCTCCCAGAGGCTCCCGGAGAACAGGATGGTGAGGGCGGTCGTCGCGAGGAGCAGGCCATGGATCCACAGCCCGCCGAGCGCCCGCCGGGCGTTCCCCGTCGCCGGGGGCTCCTCCCCGGACCGGACGGGCGGCTGGGGAGGCCATGGGGTCGTCGGCATTTCCACGTTCGAGGGGTCCTGGTCCCCGCAGGGCGGCCAAGATCGCAGTATAACAGTCGGTGGGCGCGACGCTCTCCGCGCGGCGGGCGGTGTCCCTCGCAGGGGACGGGACGATCTCGCCGGTGGACGCGCGCGGCTCCCCCGGCGCTTCCGGCAGGGGGGGCGAGGCAGGTACGGGGATTGCAAGAAAAGGGGACCTACACCACCGCTTCGATCCCCGGGAGGTGACGCCATGAGACGCCCGACGCCGCTCGAGACGCTGCTGCTGGCCGCCGCGATCGCGGCCGCGACGACGCCGGTCGCGGAGGCGGGCGGCGGGGCCGCGAGGACCCGGCCCGGCGCGAGCGCCTCGGCGGCCCCCGCTCCCCGCGTCGCTTCCGGAACCGCCACCTACGGCTATTCGCGAACGGGCGGCTACCCGGTCGGGCCGTACTACCCGTCGTACTACCCGTACGGCTGGGACTGGTACTACGGGCCATGGTGGTCCGCGGGACTGTACTGGGGCTGGCCGGGCTGGTCGTACCCCTACTCGCCCTGCTCGCCGGGTCCCTGCCGGCCGGTCGAAGAGGTCGCTTCGTCCGCGCCCGGGCTCGTCGAGACGGCGGTGACCCCCAGGAACGCGAAGCTGTTCCTCGACGGCGAGCCGATCGGCGAGGCTCGGGACTTCGACGGAAGGCTGGACGTCTTGCCGCTCGATCCCGGCAGCCGTCTTCTCCGCTTCGAACTGCAAGGGTTCCGGACGCTCGAGGTCCGGCTCGACGTCCGCGCCGGACGGCGCTACCGGATCCAGCACGCGCTCTCGCCGGGAGAGGGCCTCGATCCGCGCTCCGATCCGCCGGCCGCCCTGGCGGAGACGGGCGCACCGTCAATCTCGTCCCTCGATGCGCCACCGCCCCCGTCGGCGGGGGGCGTCTCGCGAGGCCTGTTGCGGGTGCGCGCGCGACCGGACGATGCCGTCGTCTACCTCGACGGGGAGTTTCTCGGGCGAGCCGGCGAGCTGACGAGGCTCCACGGCGCCCTGCCGGTCGCGGTCGGCGAGCATCGGATCGAGGTCGTCCGGCCCGGGTTCGAGAACGCGCGGATCCGGGTGGAGGTGTCGGGCGACGAGCCCGAGGAGGTCGACGTCGACCTCCGACGGACGGAGTGAGGGGAGAGGCTCGACCCTCGACCTCAGCTCTCGGAACTGAGGCCCCGCAGGTTCTTTCCGGGCTTGAACCGGATCGTCTTCCCCGGCGGAATCCGGACCTCGTGACCGGTCCGAGGGTTCCGCCCGATCCCCTTCTTCCTGGGCTTCACCTGGAAGACGCCGAAGCCCCGGAGCTCGATCCTCTGCCCTCGCGTCATCGCAGCCTTCATCGCGTCGAAGACCGCCTCGACGGCTTCCACCGCCTTGACCTTGGTGATCTCAGCGCGCTCCGCGACGCGGTTGATGATGTCGGCCTTGATCATCCGGAGCACCTCCTTCGACGCCTCCGGGTACTGTACGGGGGAGCGGGGCGGGTGTCAAGGGGGGGTGCTCCCGTAAGTCCGAGCAGGCGAGCGAGTTAGGCGCGAAAGCGCTTGTGCGCCGGTCTCGCCGCGTGTTACGGTGAGGCGTGATGTCCGCACCGCTCGTCGCGATCGTCGGCGTTCCGAACGTCGGGAAGAGCACGCTCTTCAACCGGCTCGTCGGGAGCCGCCGCGCCATCGTCACCGACGAGCCGGGCGCGACGCGGGACCGGATCTACGGGCTCGTGCGAGCCGCCACCGTGCCCTTCCGCATCGTGGACACCGGCGGCCTGGTGCCGGGCGGCGGGGGAGTCCCGCTCGCCCGCGAGATGGAGATGCAGGTCGAGCGGGCGATGCGGGAGGCGGCGGTCGTCCTGCTCGTCGTCGATGCCCGCTCGGGTCTCACCGCGGCCGATCGGGACGTCGCCATCCTTCTCCGGCGCCGCGGCCTCCCGGTGATCGTGGTCGCCAACAAGGTCGACGTCCCGGGACTCGAGGCGCTCGCGCTCGAGGCCCTGGAGCTCGGATTCGGCGATCCCGTTCCCGTTTCCGCGGAACACGGGCTGGGCGTGCAGGACCTGCTCGATCGTGTCGAAGAGGCCCTCGCAAGCGGAGCGTCGGGCCGCCCGGCCGAGGTGGAGGAGGAACGGGCCCGAGCCGTCCGGATCGCCATCGTCGGCCGCCCGAACGTCGGGAAGTCCTCCCTGCTCAACGCGCTCCTGGGCGACGAGCGCGCGCTGGTCAGCGAGATTCCCGGAACGACGCGGGACGTCGTCGACACCCTTCTCGAGCGGGACGGCCGCCGCTACCTCCTCCTCGACACCGCGGGGCTCCGGCGTCCGGGACGGCGGCGCGCGGCCGCGGACGCCCTGTCCGAGGGCCGCGCCCGGGAAACGATCGATCGGTCCGACGTCGTCGCGGTCGTCCTGGACGCGAGCGAGGGATTCGTCGCTCAGGACGCCCACATCGCGGGGCTTGCCCGCGAGGCGTCGAAGCCGCTCGTCGTCGCGGTCAACAAGTGGGACCTCGCGGAGGGGAGGGAAGATGCGGCCAAGGCGTGGGAGCGGGAGCTCCGCGACCGCCTTCGCTTCGCCCCGGGAGCTCCCGTCCTGTTCGTCAGCGCCAAGACCGGACAGCGCGCTGGCCGCGTCCTCGAGGCGGCGGAGGAGCTGCACCGCCTCGGGGGCATCCGGGTTCCGACGCCGGAGCTCAACCGATGGCTCGGCGAGGTGGCGCGTACGGAGCGCGCGGCCCCGGCGCGCGGACGGAGCATCCGCCTCTTCTACGCGACCCAGCTCGGAGTGCACCCGCCCCGGTTCGTCCTCTTCTGCAACGACGCGACCCGGGTCCACTTCTCGCTTCGCCGCCACCTCGAGTCGAGCCTCAAGGAGCGGTTCGGGTACGGCTCCGTGCCCGTTCGCCTCCGCTTCCGGAGCCGCAGGGAGAAGAGCCCTTGACGCTCTCCGCGGCGCGGATCCCACGGCTCCTCTGGCGAGCGGCGCGCCGGTTCTTCTCGGACGGGTGCCTGGACCAGGCCGCGGCCGTCGCGTTCTACTCGCTGCTCGCCCTCGTGCCGTCGCTGTACCTCCTCGGCGTCGTCGCGGGCCGGGTGCTTCCCGTGGCCGACCCGACGGGCGCGGCCCTGTCGCGAATGGCGGACTTCCTCCCCGCCCACGCGGCCTCGATCCTCGTCCGCCTCGGCGAGAGCCTGCCGCGGCCGGGGGAGACCGTGGCCGTCGCGATCCCGGTCCTCGTTTGGATCGCCACCACCGCGTTCACGACGCTCGAGGGCGCGGTCAACCTCGCCTTCGGGACGGTCCCGGAGAGGAAGTACTGGCTGTCGCGGCTCAAGGCCTTCGCGGGCGCCTTCACCGTCACGGCCCTCCTCCTCGCCTCGCTCCTGGCCAACCACGCCGCGAGCTGGCTCGAGCGAGCGCGCGCGACCGTGGGGCTGCCGCCGGTCTTCGGCGCGGGAGTCCGCTGGCTCTCCTATCTCGCGATGCTCCTCGTCGCCTTCGCGACCTTCACGGCCTTCTACAAGATGCTTCCGCGGGGCAGGGTGAGATGGTCGTCCGCGGCGGCCGGGGGCGCGCTGGCGCTGGTGCTCTGGGAAGCGGCGCGCCGCCTGTTCGGATGGTTCCTCCTGAAGTCGCCGACGTTCGGCCTCCTGACGGGGACCCTCGCCGGGATCGTCGCGTTCCTGCTGTGGACCTACACGGCGGTCGCCGTCTGCCTCTACGGGGCGGAGTTCGCCTCGATCCTCGACGGCCGCCGCTCCGGGCCCCGGGCCGGCGCGGGCCGGTCCCGTGCGGCCGCGGGCTCGCGCGTTCCTTGACCCGGTTCGGGGCGGAATATATGTTCGACGAGGCGGTCGGCCTCCCTCAGGAGGGGTAACCGCGGATCGCCCGGGGGGACCCTCGCGATGGTGCTCTTCAACTACTCGACCCGGGAGCTGACGGCGAAGATCGTCTATTACGGTCCGGGCCTGTGCGGGAAGACCACCAACCTCCAGTACGTCCACGCGAACCTGCCGGAGAGCGTGCGGGGGAAGATGCTGTCCCTGGCGACCAAGACCGACCGGACGCTGTTCTTCGACTTCCTCCCGATCGATCTCGGCGACATCCGAGGCATGAAGACCCGCGTGCAGCTCTACACGGTGCCGGGGCAGGTCTTCTACAACGAGACCCGCAAGCTCGTACTCAAGGGGGCGGACGGGATCGTGTTCGTCGCCGACTCGCA
>CAZPWK010000221.1:0-588 GCA_964590285.1 uncultured Acidobacteriota bacterium
GGACCGCCTCGAGCCCGACTCCGTGTCGGCTTCGCTCTCCTCGCTGCACGCCTCGACGCTGACGCGCGATCTGGCGGAGGCGGCGAGCCGGGTCCGCAGGTCCGGCTTCACGATCGCGCCGGAGGCGGGCACGCAGCGCCTCCGGGACGTCGTCAACAAGAACCTGGACGAGCCCCGGATCCTGGAGGCCTGCCGCGTCGCGTTCGAGGCGGGGTGGGAGCAGATCAAGCTCTACTTCATGATCGGCCTTCCGACGGAAACCGACGAGGACGTCGACGCGATCGCAGACCTCGCGCGCGAGATCGCGGCGGTCGGACGCCGGGCGAAGGCGGGGCGGAGGACCGAGATCACGGTCTCCGCCTCGTCCTTCGTTCCGAAGGCGGTCACGCCGTTCCAGTGGAGGGGCATGGAGCGGGTGGAGAGCCTCCGGAGGAAGCAGGAGCGGATCGCGACGAGGCTCCGGCGCGGAGTGCGATTCAAGGGTCACGACGCCGAGGTCACGTTCCTCGAGTCCGTCTTCTCGCGCGGCGACCGCGATCTCGGAAACGTTCTGGAGCGAGCGTGGCGCGCTGGGGCGCGGCTCGACGG
>CAZPWK010000221.1:598-4413 GCA_964590285.1 uncultured Acidobacteriota bacterium
GGTGGTCCGAGCGTTTCCGGCCCGACGTGTGGCGCTCGGCGTTCCGGGAGGAGGGGATCGATCCGGAGCGCTACGCGCACGGTGACTGGGACCCGGAGGCGCCGCTTCCGTGGGACGCGCTCGACTCCGGCGTGGCCAAGGTTTGGCTCGCCGCCGAGCTCGCGCGCGCTCTCGAGGGGAGGACCCTGCCCGCCTGCGGCCCCGCGGTCTGCCACGGCTGCGCCTCGTTCGCCCGGGAATGCACGAGCGGGGTCGTCGCGACGAGCCGGGGGCGGGTCCCGGGCCCCGCGGCCGCCGCGCCGGGGGGCGGCGGCGGCCGAGAGCGGGGCGACGGCCCCCGGTACCGCTACCGCGCCCGCTTCGCGAAGACCGGCCGGATGCGCTATCTGGGGCACCTCGACCTGGCGCGGGCGCTCCTACGCGGGATGCGGCGGGCGGGGATCCGTTTCGTGTACTCGCAAGGGTTCAATCCCAAGCCGCGCGTCTCGTTCGGCCCGGCGCTACCCGTGGGGCTGTCCTCGGAAGGGGAGTATCTCGACTTCGACGCCGCCTCGAGGCTCGACGCGACCGCGGCGATCGAGGCGCTCAACGCGTCGCTCCCCGAGGGGCTGCGGTTCCTCGCTCTCCGCGAGATCCGTCGCGACGCGCCCGGGCTCGCGGAGGCCGTGCGGGCGGCGAGATACCGGGCCCGAGCGGAGGACGGCGTCGACGTCGGCGCCGCGCTCGAGACGTTCCGCTCGCGGGGGCCGGCGACGGTCCGTCGGGAGCGCGACGGGAAGGTGCGGATTTTCCTTCTCGACCGGGAGGTCCTGGACCTCCGGAGGCTCGAGGAGCAAGAGATCCGCTTCACCCTCTCCCTCGGAGGGCACGACGCAGCGGTCCGGCCCGACGAGATCGTGCGCGAGATCTTCGGAGAGCGAGCCCCGGAGATCGACGTGCTGCGCGAGGAGCTGCTGCTCGAATGGGGCGGGAAGCTCCTCAACCCGATGCTCGCGGCGGCGGTGGCCGACGATGCCGAGCGATCTCCTCGTTAGCCGCCTCGGCGGAATGACGTGGGCGGCCTTCCGGGAGGACGGCGTGCCCGTGGAGCTGCGCGTCGAGTCCGAGGGGGACCGCGGCGCCGTGGGCCGGATCGTGAAGGCCAGGGTGACGCGGGTCCTTCCCGGGATCCAGTCCGCGTTTCTCGACATCGGCTCGGGCCGCGACGCCTTCCTGCACAACGGGGACCTCGTGCTGCCCGGCGACGCCCCGCAGGGCGGAGACGCGGAGCCCGACTTCCCCGACGTCCCGGTGGGCGACGACGAGAGCGAGGAGGGAGAGGACCTGGTCCGCGAGGCGGCGCGGCGGCGAAGGGTCGTCCGCTCGGCTCCGATCGAGGACCGGCTCTCCGTGGGACGGGAGCTCCTCGTCCAGGTCGCCCGCGAGGGGATCGGGTCGAAGGGCGCTCGCGTGACCTGCTTCCTCGCGCTTCCGGGTCGGTACGTCGTCTACCTGCCGCAACTGTCCTTCCGGGGGATCTCCAGGCGGATCGTGGATCCGGAGGAGCGCTCGCGGCTGCGGGCGATTCTCGACGGTCTCGACGCCGTCGCGGGCGGGCTCATCGTGAGGACCGCGGGGGAGGGCGCGGAGAACGCGGCGTTCCGCTCGGATGCGCTGGCGCTCCACCGGCAGTGGCTCGCCGTGCAGGAGAGGGCGGCGGCGTCCCGCACGCCGGCGGTCGTCCACAAGGAGCTCGACCTGGCGCTCCGCCTAATGCGCGACGCTCCCCGCGAGGGGCTCGAGCGGATCCTCGTCGACGACCCGGACCTCCACGACCGCGCGCTCCGTTACCTGTCGGAGATCGATCCCGATCTCGCCGCGCGGGTCCGTCTGCACGCGGGGCCGCGTTCCCTCTTCGAGACGCACGGCCTGGAGCACGAGATCGAGAGGGCGCTCCGGCCCCGGGTCTGGCTCCGCTCCGGAGGGTATCTCGTCATCCAGCAGACGGAGGCCCTCGTCAGCATCGACGTCAACACCGGGAAGTTCGTCGGAGCGCGGCGCGCCGAGGAGACGGTCCTGAAGACCAACCTGGAGGCGGCGGCGGAGATCGCCCGCCAGCTGAGGCTTCGCGACCTGGGCGGGATCATCGTCGTTGACTTCATCGACATGGAGTCCGCGGAGGGCCGCGCGCGCGTCCTCGCGGCGCTCGAGGAGGCGCTCCGGAGGGACCGGGCGAGGACCAAGGTCGTGGGGCTGAGCGAGCTGGGGCTCGTCCAGATGACCCGGAAGCGAACGCGACCCGGCGTCGGGGCCGCGCTGACGCGGCTCTGCCCGCTGTGCGGGGGACACGGGCGCCTCAAGTCCGCCGAGACCGTCGCGAGGGAGGCGCTGGCCGAGGTGCTGCGGTTGGCGGACTCGCTGGAAGGGCGCGAGGTCGTGCTCCGGGTGCACCCGGAAACCTCTCCCGCGCTGCGCCGCGCGCTCGAGACCTCGGGTCCCGCGGTCGACTCCGCGACGTTCGCGAGAATCCGGGTCGAGGAGGATCCGGGCGTCCGGCAGGACCGGTTCGACCTCGTCGCCGGCTGACGCGCGGCCGCCGGCCCCGGCGCGTTGACAGGCGGGAGGGGTCGGGCTAGATTCTCTTGTTGAGAAATAGTCGCAACTAGAGGAAAACCGTGCACGAGGCGCCGCCCGCCCCTCGGAACGACGGCCCGGAGACGGCGGATCGGGCGCCGGTCGTCCTGGTGGGGAACCCGAACGTCGGGAAGAGCGCCCTCTTCGGCGCTCTCACCGGCCGATACGTGACGGTCTCGAACTACCCGGGCACGACCGTCGAGATCGCGTCCGGACAGATGGTCCTGGGGGGCCGGAAGGTGCCGGTGCGGGACACGCCCGGTATCTACTCCCTGATCCCCAGCTCGGAGGACGAGAGGGCGACGCGCGACATCCTGCTCGCCGAGGCTCCGCGCGCCGTCGTGGTCGTCGGGGACTCGAAGAACCTGGACCGAACCCTCGTCGTGGCGCTCCAGGTCCGCGAGGCGGGCCTGCCGACGGTTCTCTGCCTGAACATGCTGGACGAGGCCGAGGCGCGCGGCATCGCGGTGGACCGCGGAGCGCTGTCCGGGGCGCTCGGGATCCCGGTCGTTGGGACGGTCGCGACCCGGCGAGAGGGGATCCCCAGGCTCCTCGACGCGATCGCCTCTCCTCGTCGCGGCGGGGGGGCGGTTTCCTACCCGGAGGCGATCGAGAGGGAGGCGGAGATCCTCGAGGCGCTGGTTCCCCCCGCTTCGATCGCGCCGCGGGCGCTGGCCCTCATGGTCCTGGCGGGCGACGAGACACTCGCGGAGTGGCTCCGCGAGAAACTCGACGCCGGGTCGCTCGCCGCCATCGAGGTTTCCCGCCAGCGGGCGAGAGCGGCGTTTCACGAGCCGGTCGCCTGCGTCATTCACGAGTCCCGCACGCGGGCGGCGTGGCGCCTCGCGGCGGCCGCGACGGTGCGGGGGCCCGGGACGGCCCCGAGGGAGGGTACCCTCGGGGCCGCGATCGAACGGTTCGCCACCCATCGGCTCTGGGGGTGGCCGCTTCTCCTGGGCGTGCTCGTCCTGGCCTACCTCTTCGTGGGCGTGCTGGGCGCGGGCGTTCTCGTCGATCTCTTCGAGGGCGTGGTGTTCGGCCGGTGGGTCAACCCGTGGGCGACGGCGCTCGCCGACGGCGTCGTGCCGTGGCGCGGGGCGCGGGACTTCCTGGTCGGGCCGTACGGCCTCCTCACGATGGCGCTGACGTACGCTCTCGGGATCGTCCTCCCGATCGTCGCGACGTTCTTCGTCGCCTTCGGC
>CAZPWK010000222.1:0-4408 GCA_964590285.1 uncultured Acidobacteriota bacterium
AACGCCGGGAGCCCGACCGAGAGCGCCGGGTTCAGGAGCCGGTTGAGGCGGCGCTCGGAGATCACCGACACCATGCAGATCCCCGCGCCGACCATGTCGAGGGGCATGCTGATCGGCGTGCCCTGGAAGTTCGCGCCCGTGAGGACGCGGTTCTCCTCCCAGATGAAGATCGGGTTGTCCGCGACCCCGTTCAGCTCGATCTCGAACTGCTCGCGGGCCCACCGCATCTGGTCGCGGAGCGCGCCGACCACCTGCGGCGTCGAGCGCATCGAGTAGGCGTCCTGCACCTTGACCTTGAGCTTCCCGGTCCACAGGTCGGAGCCGGCCATGATCTGCCTCAGGTTCGCGGCGGTCGTCACCGCGCCCCGGAAGCCGCGCAGCTCGTGGAGCTTCCCGTCGTACGGCTTCATGTTGGCCATCAGCGCCTCGAGCGTCATCGAGGCGGCGATCTCGGCCTGCTGGATCCAGCGCTCCGCGTCGTGAAGGAGCAGGCAGCCGATCCCCGTGATCAGGTTCGATCCGTTGATCGCGGCGAGCCCGTCCCGGGCCTCGAGGCCCGGGACCGGGATCCCGGCCTTCTCCATCGCGGCGCGCGTGGGCATCCTCTCGCCCCGGTAGAACGACTCGCCCTCTCCCATGAGCGACAGGGCCATCTGGCTCATCGGCGAGAGGTCGCCGCAGGCGCCGACGCTTCCCTTCTCGCACACGACCGGCGTGACGCCGCGGTTCAGCATCTCGACGTACGTGAGCGTGATCTCCGGACGGCACCCCGAGAACCCCTTGGCGTGGACGTTGACGCGGGACAGCATCGCCGCGCGCGCGTGCTCGATCGGGACCGGCTTGCCGATGCCGGCGGCGTGGTTGTAGATCAGGTACCGCTGGAACTGCTGGACCTGCTCGTCGGACAGCACGATCTCCGAGAACTCCCCGATCCCCGTGTTGACCCCGTACATGATCTCGCGGGCGTCGACCTTCTTCTGGAGCATCCCCCGGCAGCTGCGGATCCGCTCGAGCGCCTCGGGCGCGAGCCGAACGTCCTCGCCCTGGCGGGCCACGCGGACGACGTCTTCGATCTTGAGGTCCTTGCCGTCGACGATCACGGACATGGGGGCGTCTCCGTCTCCAACGATCTCGGGCGAAGCGGGACGCTTCGACGCGTTGGCGGACAGGGTACTACACCGGGCGGCGCGGCCGCCCCGGGCCGCCCCGGGGTCAGCCGGACCGCGCCACGAAGTCTCGGCGCAGGGCGTCGAGGAGCTCCTCCCGCCGGTCGTAGAGCCTCCGGAGCGGCCTCGGCTCCCGGCGGGACATCGCGTACGCCGCCAGGAGCGGCGCCGCGATCGTGGTGTCGGCGTAGACGACGATCGCGTCGGCGAGATGGTCCGGGTCCACCTTGCCCCAGGAGACCGCCTCGCCGGGCGTCGCGCCCGAGAGCCCGCCGGTGTCCGCCCTGGCGTCGGTGACCTGGACGAAGAAGTCGTGCCCCCGCTCCTCGAGCCCGAGCACCTCCTGGATCTGCGGCTCGGTCTGGAGCACGAAGTTCTTGGGAGAACCTCCCCCGAGGATCATCACGCTCGATCGCCCCCCGCTCCTCTTCGCGGCGTAGACGATCGCCGCGGTCTCGTTGACGTCGCGGGACACGTCGATGCGGGGGCCGCGGCTCTTCATCCAGAGCTCCGCCACGTTCATCCCGATCGAGGAGTCGCCCGGCGAGGAGACGTAGCACGGCACGCCGCACCGGTAGGCGGTCGAGAGCACGCAGGTGTCGGAGAGAGAGAGCTCGTCCTCGCGGGCCGCGAGGTACTTGCCGAGCAGGTGGTGCAGCTCGGCGGTCGACATGTCCTTCTGGAACTCCGGCCCGCGCAGGACCTCCCGGAGATAGGCGTCCGTCCGGAGGAGCACCCGGTAGTCGAACAGGACGTCGTAGATCCGCACGACGCCGTCCTCCCGGAGCCGCCGGTCGTCCGCGCGGTGGTCTCCCTGGCGGAGCTCGAGGCCGAGACCGAAGTGCGCGTCGTGGTACAGGTTCGCCCCGGTGGACACGATCCAGTCGACGAACCCCGCGCGGATCAGCGGAACGATCACCGAGCGGCCGAGCCCCGCGGGAGTCAGCGCACCGGCGACGCTCATGCCGACCCAGCTCTCCGGCGCCAGCATCTTCTCCGCGAAGAGGCGCGCCGCCTTCTGGAGCCGCCCCGCGTTGTACGCCAGGAACGTCTCGTCCACGAGGTCGGCCGCGGCGATCCCCTTCCGCACGGGCGAGGGATCGATCCGCCTGCCGGTCAGCCATCGATTCGCCGGGTCGGACACGTCTCGCCTCCTTCGGAGAAGGACTCCCGCGCTCGGCCGAATGCTAGCACGCGGAATTCGCGCGGCGGAGCCTGGGCGGAGCCGCTGCGCGCGGGGCCCGCGGGTGTTACCATTCCGGGCATGCTTCCGGCTCGGCGCGGTCGCGCGGTCCTCGTCGCGTCCCTCGGGGCGGCGGCCCTCTGGGCGGCGGCCTGCGGCCGCTCCGATCGGGCCCGGGTCGACGCCGAGGGCGGAGCGCCCCCGCCCGGGGGTCGCGACGTCCTCCTCGTCACGATCGACACCCTCCGCGAGGACGCGACGGGGTTCTCGGGCGACCGCAAGGCGGACACCCCCGCCCTCGACCGGCTGGCGGAGTCCGGGCGGGTGTACCCGTTCGCGCACGCGCACGCCGTGACGACGCTCCCGTCCCACGCGAGCCTCCTGACGGGCCTGTACCCGTACCAGCACGGCGTCCGCGACAACGCGGGGTTCGTCCTCGGCCGGGACGTCCCGACCCTGGCGAAGGTCCTCCGCGACTCCGGCTACGCCACCGCGGCCTTCGTTTCCGCCTTCACGCTGGATGCCCGGTTCGGCCTGGGCTCCGGCTTCGACGTCTACGACGACCGGACGTCGGGATTCTCCGGACGGATCTCGACGATCGCGGAGAGGCCGGGGGAGACGACCGTCGCCGAGGCGCTCGCCTGGTGGGACGCCCACGCCGGGAGCCGCCGCTTCCTGTGGGTCCACCTCTTCGCGCCCCACTTCCCGTACGAGCCGGGAGAGCCGTTCTCCTCGCGCCACGCGAAGGCGCCGTACTACGGCGAGGCGGAGCTGGCCGACGCGCAGATCGCCCCGCTGCTCGATCGCGCGCGGGCGGGCTCCTCCGGCGGGCCGATCGTGGTACTGTCCTCCGACCACGGGGAAGCGCTCGGCGAGCACGGCGAGCAGACCCACGGGGTGTTCGCGTACGAGTCGACGCTCAGGATTCCCCTCGTGATCTCCGCCCCGGGACTCGTCGAAGCCGGCGCGGACCCGCGTCCCGCCCGGCACGTCGACGTGCTGCCGACCGTCCTCGATCTCCTCGGGATCCGGCCTCCCGACGGGCTCCCAGGACGATCGCTCCTGTCGGAGAGGGACGGAACCGAAGAGGGATCGTACTTCGAGGCGCTGACGTCCTGGCTCAACCGCGGCTGGGCCCCGCTCCACGGGCGCATCGAGGGCAAGCGGAAGGCGATCGATCTGCCCGTTCCCGAGCTCTACGACCTGGAGTCCGACCCGATGGAGGCCCGGAACCTGGCCCCGCGGGAGGCGGCGGCCATGCGCGGGATTCTCCGGGGGATCCCCGAGGACGCACGGGCCGCGGCGGGGCGCACGGCGCCCGACCGGGAGGTCGTCGAGCGGCTCGCCGGTCTCGGCTACGTCGCGGGCCCGACGCCCCCCGTCCCCGCAGCGTTCGACGAGAGGTCCGACCCGAAGAGCCGGATCGGGCTCGTGACGCGGGTGGACGACGCGGTGCTCCTCTACCGCAAGCGCGGCGACGCGGACGCGGCGGTCCGCGATCTGAGCGAGATCCTCCGGCAGAACCCGAGGATGGCCTACGTCAGCAGGCATCTCGCCCTCGTCCTCGCGGAGCAGGGCCGCGCCCGGGAGGCGGTCGCGGTCCTTTCCCGGGCGGTCGCGCTCGGCGTCGGGGGCGAGGAGATGGAGTGGAAGCTCGCCCTCGGCCTCGTGCAGACCGGAAAGGCCGAGGACGCGTGGAAGCTCCTCGAGCGCCGGGCCGATTCCGAGGATCCGGAGACGCAGCGGGCGCTCGGGGTGATCCTCGCGACCCTGGGCCGGCCCCGGGAGGCCGAGGACCGGTTCGCAAGGGCGCTCGCCATCGATCCGACCTTCCCGGCGGCGCGGGTCGACCTCGGCGTTCTCCTGCTCCAGCAGGGGCGCGACGCCGAGGCCAAGGACTCGCTGCGCTCGGCGCTGTCCGAGGACGCCTACCTGCCGGACGGATGGAACGCGCTCGGCGCCCTCCTCGCGAAGGAGGGCGACCTCCGGGGAGCGGTGGAGGCGTGGGAGCGCGCGGTCCGGCTGAACCCGAGGCTCGCGCCGGCCTACCTGAACCTCG
>CAZPWK010000223.1:0-4405 GCA_964590285.1 uncultured Acidobacteriota bacterium
GGGACCGCGATCACGATCGCGTCGAGCTTCCCGCACCCCCGGTAGTGGTCCTGCGCGACGAGCTTCCCGCCACGCACCAGTCGGCGGACGGCGGAGGCCGGGACGTCCTCGACGTGGGACCGGCCGGCCTTGAGGCTCGCGACCTTCGCCGGATCCACGTCGATCCCGGTGACTCGGAATCCGGCGTTCCCGAACTCGACGGCGAGCGGGAGGCCGACGTATCCGAGCCCGACGACGCCGATCCTCGCCTCGCGCGAGGCGATCCTTCTCTCGAGACGCTTCAGGTGCTCGCTCATCGTTCGGGGCGCTCCTCTCCCCGGAGCTCCGCGGACGGTCGGCCGCGCCGGGAAGGCGAGAATGTAGCCGACTTCGGGGATCTCGCCAAGGCTCCCGGGGCTACTTCGCCTCCGCCTCGATCCCCTTCTTCTGGTAGTGGCGGAGGAGCCAGCGTGCGAAGTCGCTGTCGCCGACCCCGGCGACGACGTCCTCCATCGAGTCGTGGAGCACCCTCTCGTTGACGAGCGCCCCCAGGGTCCCCTTGCCGGAGTTGATCTTCCCGGTGATCTCCGCGAGGTTCCCGAGGGTCGTCTCGAGGTCCCGGGCGACCCGCTCGGAGTACTCCGTGTCGTTGAGCAGCCTCCCGAGGAGACCCTCCTTCGACTCGAGACGCTCCGCGGTCCGGCGGAGCGAGGCGGCGGCGTCCCGCGCCTCGACGATCGCCTGCTCCCCGGTCCCTCCCTCGGCGGCCAGGGCGCCCAGCGCCCCCTCGCCCCGGGCGAGCGCGTCGAGGAACCGGGACAGGTCCCGGAGGGACCGGGTCAGGTCGTCCACGCTCTGGCCGACCGACGGATCGTGGACCAGCCGGCCCGCGAGCCCCTGCCCCCGCCGGATCCGGTCGGTGATCTCCTCGAGGTTCTCGAGGGTCGTCTTCAGGTGGCCGAGGCTCTCCTTGCCGAACTCCGGGTCGTGGATCAGCTCCCCGAGGAGCCCCTTCCCCTCCTGGAGGGCGGCCAGGATGTCCTTGAGGGCCGCGGTGATCTCGTTGAGGTTCTCCGCGATGTCCGCCCCCTGCTGCAGGAATTGCGTCTCCTGCAGGACCGGGATCACCGATCCCGGCGGGAGCTCGGGGGCCGCCGGGTCCCCGGGGGTGACCTCGACGTACTTCTCGCCCGAGAGCCACTGCAGGTAGCGGAGCGCCGTGCGGGAGTTCCCCCGCACGCGCCCCTCGTACACCGCCTCCACCCCCAGCTCGGCCTCGATCCCCGGCGCGTCGGGCCGGGTCGGCAGGTGGATCGCCGTGACGGTCCCGACCTGGACTCCCGCGATCTTGACCGGGGATCCGACGCGGAGCCCCTCGGTGTTGGGGAAGACCGTGCGGTAGTGCGCCTTGCTCGAGAACAGGCGCGACTGGCCTCCGACCGACATCACGGTGAACGCCAGCACCAGGAGCGCGAGCGTCGCGAGGGCGCCGACCGAGAGGTCCCTCGCCTTGCGCTTAGGCATATCCCCCTCCCTGCAGGAAGTCGCGGAGCAACGGCTCCCGGCCCTCCCGGGCCTCGGCCACCGTGCCGTGGAAGCGGATCGTCCCCGCGTGGAGGAACGCGATCCGGTCCCCCACCGTGAAGGCGGAGTGGATGTCGTGCGTGACGACGATCGAGGTCACGCCGAGCCGGCTCTGGGCGCTGCGGATCAGCGCGTTGATCGTGTTGGCGGTGATCGGGTCGAGCCCGGTCGTCGGCTCGTCGTAGAGGAGCGCCCGCGGGGCGAGCGCGACGGCCCGGGCGAGGGCGACGCGCTTGCGCATCCCCCCGGAGAGGTCCGAGGGCATCAGCGCGCCGACCTCGGGTTCCAGGTCGACCAGGCCGAGCACCTCGCCGACCCGCTCCCGGACCCGCGCCTCGTCCCAGCCGGTGTGCTCCCGGAGCGCGAAGGCGACGTTGTCCTCGACCGTCATCGAGTCGAAGAGCGCCCCCGCCTGGAACAGCATCCCGACCTTCTTGCGCGTCTCGATCAGATCGTCCTCGTCGAGCGCCGTGATCTCGACCCCGTCCACCCAGACCTCTCCGCGGTCCGGGCGGTGGAGGCCGATCGTGTGCCGGAGGAGCACCGACTTCCCCGAGCCCGATCCCCCGAGGACGACGACCGTCTCCCCCTCCTCGACGTCGAGGTCCACGCCGCGGAGCACGGCGTTCGCCCCGAACGCCTTGTGGACCCCGGCGTAACGGATGAACGGCGCCACGCTCCCCTCCCCGCGCCTCAGAACCAGAGAAAGATCTTCGTCAGGAAGAAATCCGAGATGATCACGGAGATCGAACCCGCCACGACCGTGTTCGTCGTCGCCTTCCCCACGCCGTCCGCGCCGCCCGACGCGTTGAGGCCGTTGTGGCACGCGATGACCCCGATCAGCGCGGCGAAGAAGAACGTCTTCCCGACCCCGCTCGCGATGTCCTGCACGAGGAGCGCCGAGAGGACGTGGTTCATGAAGTACTCGCGCGTCTGCCCGATCTCGTAGAGCCCCATCAGCAGCCCGCCGAAGATCCCGATCGCGTCCGCGAGGATCGTCAGGAGCGGGAGCACGAGAACCAGCGCCCCGACCCTCGGCACGACGAGCTTCTTGACGGGGCTCGCGGCGAGCGCCCGGAGCGCGTCCACCTGCTCGGTCACCGCCATCGAGCCCAGCTCGGCGGTGATCCCCGCCCCGACCCTCCCGGCGACCATCAGCGCCGTCAGCACGGGCCCGAGCTCCCGCACGATCGACAGCGAGATGATGTCCCCGACGAACGGCTTCCCGCCGTAGGCGCCGAGCGAGTAGGCCGACTGCAGCGCCAGCACCATCCCGGTGAAGAGGAGGGTGACGTTCGTGATCGTCAGCGAGCGCACCCCGAGCTGGAAGAGCTGCTCGAGCCAGAGGTCGCGCTCGAAGGGTCCCTTGAAGAGCTGCCGGAGCGTCTGCCCCCCGAGCAGCACCAAGCCCCCGAACTCCTCGAGGTAGCCGCGCACGATGCCGTTCATGGCGTCGCGCCAAGCATAGGGACCGCCGCCCGGGGGGTCAAGCGGAGCGGAGAGCGCTGCTATACTCCCTCGGGACCGGGAGCGCCATGCTGCGAGGCCTTTTCACCTGCTGCGTCTTCGTCCTGGCCACGGCGATCTTCGGAAGCCTGGTGATGGTCGCCGGCCTCCTCCTGCCGGGAAGAGACGTCACGATGCGCATCGCCCGGTTGTGGTCCCGGACCTGCCTGCTCGCAGCCGGGGTCCGGCCGGTCCACGAGAACCGGGAGCACGCCGCCGCGCGGCTCCCCTGCATCTTCATCGCGAACCACCAGTCGATCCTCGACATCTGGGCGCTGATCCCCGTCCTGCCGACGTCCACCCGGTTCGTCGCCAAGCGGTCGCTCTTCTGGATCCCGATCTTCGGCTGGGCGATCGCCGCCGCCGGCTTCGTCCCGATCGACCGGAAGAACCGCACCGCCGCCCTGAGGAGCCTGGCGCGCGCCGCGGAGAAGGTGCGGAAGGGACGCTCCCTGCTCCTGTTCGCCGAGGGGACGCGGAGCCGCGACGGGCGCCTCCGGCCGTTCAAGCGCGGGGCCTTCCACCTCGCGCTCGAGGCCGGAGTTCCGATCGTGCCGGTCGCGATCTCGGGCTCAGGCCGGGTGCTCCCTCCGGGCTTCCTGTTCCGGATCGCGCCGGGAGAGGTGCGCCTCGCGTTCTCCGCGCCGATCGACGTCGCCCCCTACGCCCGCGAGGCCGGCATCGACGCCCTCGTGCGGGACGCCCGCGCGCGGATCGTCGAGCGCCTCGCGCCCGAGGAGCTCGGCCCCGGCGACGCCGTCCGCGCGGGGGCGCCTTGACCCGGGCGGCGCTCGAGCGGCGCCTCCGCCGGCTCGTCTCCCGGGATCCGGATCTCCTCTCGATCCGCCGCGAGGCGGCGCGGACCGGCGTTCCGGCCTGGCTCGTCGGCGGCGCGGTCCGCGACGTCGCCCTCGGGAGGCCCGGGGGCGACGCGGACCTCGCCGCCGGCGCCGGCGCCCCGCGCCTCGTCGCCGCCCTCGGGAGCGTTTGGGGCCGGCGGGGGTTCCGGTTCCGGAAACGCGGCGTCACCACATGGAGGTTCGACCTCGCCGGCCGCAGGGTGGACGTCGTGGACGCCTCGACCCGCGGCCTCGCGCGCGACCTCGCCCGCCGCGAGCTGACGATCAACGCGATCGCCTACGACCTCCTCGCGGGCCGAGTGGAGGATCCGCACGGCGGCCTCCGCGATCTCCGGGCCCGCGTCCTCAGGCTCCCGAGGGCGGGGGTCGTCCGTGAGGACCCGCTGCGCGCCCTCCGCGCGGCGAGGTTCCTGGCGGAGCTCCCCGGCTCTCGCCTGCACCGCGGCGCGGAAGCCGAGATCCGCGCCGCGGCGGCC
>CAZPWK010000224.1:0-4360 GCA_964590285.1 uncultured Acidobacteriota bacterium
CCGAGGATCTCGTCTGCGCTCGCCGATTTCCTCTCGAGATAGAGCCCGGCGACGTACACCTTCGCGACCGCGTACGCCTTACGGAGCCCCATCCCGTTCAGGACCAGGTCCTTGCCCTCCGCGGCGGTCCGGTCCGGCAGGCGGACGCCGGCGAGCTCCCCGGCCGAGACCGCTCCCGCGAGCAAGAGCGCGAGTGCCCAGGATCCCCATCGCATCGCTCTCATCGGTTTCCCTCCACGAGACGTCGAACGATACCACTTACTCCGTCATGTCCGGCGGCACGGGGACCGGGGGTTCCGCGGTCGGCATGCCGTCCAGCTCCCTGAGGAGCACCTCGACCGCCTTCTCGAGGCTCGGGTCGCCGCCGGCGATCCGGGCCTCCGGGAGGTCGATCACCTCGATGTCCGGGGCGACCCCCTCGTTCTCCACGACCCAGCGCCCGCGGTCGTCGTAGAGGCGGAAGGTGGGGACGTTGAGGCTTCCGCCGTCCGCCAGTTCGGGGTTCCCGGACAGGCCGATGAGTCCGCCCCAGGTCCGGGTCCCGATCAGGGGCCCGAGGCCGTGGTCGCGGAAGAAGTAGGGGAGCGCGTCGCCCCCCGAGGACGAGTACGCGTTCACCAGCATCGCCTTCGGGCCGTCGTGCGCGAAGGCGGGGGTGCGCATGCTCTCGATCCCCCGCCGGGCCCACCAGGCGAGCGTCCGGCGCGTGAAGTACTCGATCATGCGGTCCGGGATGAACCCGCCCCCGTTGTACCGGTCGTCGACGATCAGGGCGGGCTTCGACGACTGGGCGTAGAAGAGCTTCTGGAGCATCCGGTTCCCCGGGATCGCGGTGTCGGGCAGGTGGAGGTAGCCGACGCGGCCGCCGGAGAGCCGGTCGGCCAGCTCCATGCGGCCGCGGACCCAGTCGAGGTAGCGGAGGTTCAGCTCGCTCGCGACGGGGCGCACCGTGACGTCGCGGGCGCCGCGGGTTTCGGGGGCCGCGGCGACGGTCAGGACGACCGGCTTGTCGGCCTTGTTCTCGAGGAGCCGGTACGGGTTGTCGCTCGTCTTCAGATCGCGGCCGTCGATCGCGAGGAGAAACTCTCCCTCCTTCACCCCGACGCCCGGCTCCGTCAGCGGAGAGCGCCAGTCCGCGTGCCAGTTCTCCCCGGGGAAGATCTTGGCGATGCGGTACCTCCCCGAGGGGTCGGCGGCGAGCTCGCATCCGAGCATCCCTCCCGGGACGCGCGGCACGCGCGGCTCGTCCCCCGAGGAGACGTAGGTGTGGCCCGCCTCCAGCTCTCCCATCATCTCGCCGAACAGGAAGTC
Organism: uncultured Acidobacteriota bacterium; assembly: GCA_964590285.1. Classification (GTDB taxonomy): domain Bacteria; phylum Acidobacteriota; class Polarisedimenticolia; order Polarisedimenticolales; family JAIQFR01; genus CALMJU01. Next base: position 1,312 of record CAZPWK010000224.1, read on the forward strand.
GAGGTCCGCGCGATGCGCCGCGAACGGGAGGAGGGCGCCGTACCGCTCGCGCATTCCCTCCCAGTCCACCCCGTGGAGATTCGGGTCGTAGAACCAGTCCCGGACGATCCGCCAGCCGTCCAGGAACATCTGCCGCCATTCCGCGCGAGGGTCGAGCTTCGCCCGGAGCCCGGAGAGGTCCAGGCGGCCGTCGCCCGCCTTGAGGCCGGCCTTCGCGTCCGCGATCCCCCATTCCTTTCCCGCCCGGTAGAGGAGCTTCTTCCCGTCCGCGGACAGCGTGTAGCGCTGGACGCCGTCGAGGACCTTCTCCTCCTTCCGATCCTCGAGGTCGAAGCGCCAGAGCGCCCGCTCTCCGGCCTCGTCCGTGCGGACGTAGAAGACCGCCTTGGCCGAGCCCTCGAGGCCGTGATACGCCCCCGCCTTCGGCCCGGGCAGGGCGACGGTGCGCGCGGCGAACCCCTCCGGCTCGACGACGAGCGGGACCTTGGCCTTCTCCTTCCCCGCGCCGGCCTCGGGCTTCTTGGCCTCGTCCTCCCCTTTGTCCTTCGCGCCGGCCTCGGCGGGCGGCTCCTCGTCGCTTCGCGGAGGAAAGAGCGGGGGCGCCGACGGGTCGATCGCGGCCGCGTACACCCGCGTCGCGCGGGCGTAGAGGTAGTCGAACTCGTAGGCGCTGAACACCGGCTGGTAGTCGCGGTTGCTCAGGAAGAAGAGGTGCCTGCCGTCCGCGCTCCAGGCCGGGTTCCAGTCGGCCGTCTGGCCGTCGCCGAGCGGGAACGAGCGCCGCGATTCGAGCGACCAGAGCGCGATTCCCGGAAGGCGCGTCTCTCGGCTCTTCTCGTAGGCGAGCCAGGCGCCGTCGGGGGACCAGCGGTAGACGTCGAGGTCCTCGCGGGTGCCCCGATCGACCTCGAGGATCTCGCCGCTCTCGACGTCGAGGACGCGGAGACGGTGGCGCCGGTCGCCGAAGGCGAGCTTCCGGGAGTCGGGACTCCATGCCGGCGCGAACATCCAGACGTCCCCTCCCCGGGTGAGACGCCGGGGCTCGCCGCGCCCGTCCTGGGGCCTCACGTAGATCTCGTACTCCCCGGTGGCGTCCGAGAGGTAGGCGATCCACCGGCCGTCCGGCGACCAGGCGGGGTCGCGCTCCCGCACCCCCTGGGTGTCGGTGAGGTTCCTCGTCGCCCCGTCCTTCGCAGGCACGGTGAAGAGATCGCCTCGAGCGTCGAACACCGCCCGCGCGCCGCTCGGGGACAGGTCGCCCCCGGCGACGAAGTCGCGCAGGTCCTGGAAGCGCGGGAGGGTCGCCGGGAGGTCGGCGCCGATCGCGATCGGGATCCGGACCGGCTCGCCGCCCGCGAGATCCATCCGGTAGAGGTCGCCTCCGTTCATGAAGACCACGGCGCCGGGCCCGAGGCTCGGCCAGAGGACGTCGAACTCCTCGAAGAAGGTGATCTGCCGAGTCGTCTCCTCCGCGAGGTCGTGTGCGTAAAGGTTCAGCGTCCCGTTCCGGTCGGACGTGAAGTAGATCGTCTCTCCCGACCACATCGGGAAATTGTCGGTGCCCGGGTCGTCCGTGATCCGGCGGGACCTCCGCGCCTCCAGATCGAAGATCCAGACGTCCTGGGCCCTCCCGCCGCGCGTGCGCTTCCAGGTGCGGAACTCCCGGTCCACGGGGCAATAGGCGAGCCGATTCCCGTCGGGGGAGAACGACGCGCTCCCCCCCTCCGGGAGCTCGAGGGGAGTCTCGAGCCCGCCCCGGGGGTCGACGAGGTAGTAGCGTCCCATCCTCTCGCCCCAGGGGGTCCGGTTCATCCGCACCAGGATCCGGCCGTCCCGGCTCCATCCGAGGACCCAGTCGTCGTACCCTCCTCTCGGCGGCATCGGGCCGACGTCGGTGTAGTACGTCAGCTGGCGCGGGGCGCCGCCCCCGGAAGGCATCACCCAGACCTGGCGGGATCCGGTGTACTCCGCCGAGTACGCGATCCACAGGCCGTCGGGCGAGATCTTCGGGAACAGCTCGAGCCCCTCGTGCGACGTCAGCCGGAGCGCGGAGCCCCCGGCCGCCGGCGCGCGCCAGAGGTCCCCCGCGTAGACGAACGCGACGAAGTCGCCGTGGATGTCCGGGAAGCGGAGGAGCCGGGCCTCCGGCGGCGCCGAGGGCGTCTCGTCCGAGGCGCACGGCGGCGGGGCGGGTGCGGCCCCGCAGGCCGCGAGGACGACGAGCGTCGTGAGGAGCGTACGAGGTTTCCTGAGTCTCATCGGCCCAAGCTCTCCTTCGCGGCGGCGCCGCGGCTTCCGGAAGCCCAAGGGGCCCGGCCGCGCTCCCGCGGGGCCCCGGGTCCCGGCGAATCCGGGGTATTATGCGCCACGGCGGGATTCGATCTCCCGCTCGGCGGGACGGAGAAGTCGCGATCGTCTTTCGATTCCCGGCCCGCGCGTCGTCCGGCGGGAACGGGCGGGGTGCGAACGCGATGAGAACCGGGCTGGCAGTCGCGCTCCTTGCGGTCGCCGTTGCGGGCTCTCCGGCGCTCCTCGCGGTTCTCCCGGACGACGGTCCGGCGCCTCCCACGCCGGACGCCTGGCTCGGGCTGTTCCTCGAGGACGAGCCCGACGGGGGAGCGAGGATCGTCGGCGTCGTCCCGGGAGGGCCCGCCGGCCTCGCCGGCCTCGAGGAGGGCGACCTGCTGCTGAGCGTGAACGGGAAGCCGGTGACCGACCGGCTCGCCGTCCGGAAGGTCGTCGGCCGCCTCCGGGTCGGCGAGCGGCTGGCGGTCGAGGTCCTCCGCGACGGCGACGTGGAGCGCCGGGAGATCGTCGCCGCGCCGCCCGCGATCCGGGTGCCCGCTCGCGGGACTCCCCGGGCGGCGCCGCCCCGGGACCCGCTCGCTGCGGCGGTCGGGCTGCGGGTCGTCTCGATCCCGGAGGAGCTTCGAAGGTTCTACGGCGCCCCCGCCGATGCCGGGTTCCTCGTCGTCGCCGTCGAGCCGGGGTCGCCGGCCGAAACCGGCGGCGTTCGTGTGGGCGACGTCGTGCTCCGGGCGGGCGGACG
>CAZPWK010000225.1:0-4357 GCA_964590285.1 uncultured Acidobacteriota bacterium
TCGAACCGGGCCCCCGCCTCGCTTCCCGAGAACGCCTATCGCGAGCTGAAGCCGGGGGAGACCTACCGTCCCCTCGTGCCGCCGGAGAGCCTCATGCCGGAGGTCACGCTCCGAGCGGTCGCCCTCGGCCTCTTCCTGACGGTCGTCTTCTCGGCGGCGGCGGCCTACATCGCGCTGAAGCTCGGCCAGGGGATCGAGTCCGCGATCCCGATCTCGATCCTCGCGATCGGGTTCTCCGCGGCGGCGGCCCGCAAGTCGACGCTCCTCGAGAACGTGATCGTGGTCGCCCTGGGCGCGACCGCCGGGATCGTCGTCGGCGGCTCGGTCTTCACGATGCCCGCGGTCTACATCCTCGGCCTCGAGTCCCACTCGGGCTTCTGGCAGATCTTCCTGGTCCCGCTGTTCGGCGCCGTCCTGGGCGTCCTGTTCCTGATCCCCTTCCGCCGTTACTTCGTGGCGGACATGCACGGCAAGCTGCCGTTCCCCGAGGCGACGGCGACGACCGAGATCCTCGTGACCGGGGAGCGGGGCGGCAGCCAGGCGATCGTGCTCCTGTACTCCATGGGGATCGGGATCCTCGTCGACCTCCCCTGCCTCGTCCTGCGCACGTGGAGCGACGTCTTCACGACCGCGCTGGTCCCGCGCCTCCGCTCGCTGACGGAGGGCGTCAAGGCGGTCTTCAGCCTGAACACGTCGGCCGCGGTGCTCGGTCTCGGCTACATCATCGGACTCCGCTACTCGACGATCATCTGCGCCGGGTCCTTCCTGTCGTACTTCGTGCTGATCCCGCTGTTCGGGCGGATCGGCGCGCTCGTCCCCGGAGGCGTCCTCTTCCCGGGATCGCCCTCCATCTCCGGAATGGACCACGAGGGGATCTTCGAGAGCTACGTGCGCTACGTCGGGATCGGCGGCATCTTCACCGCCGGCATCCTCTCGATCCTCAAGATGTCCCCCGTGATCGCCCAGGCGATCGGCAAGGTCTCCTCGGAGATCGCGAGGATGCGCAAGCCCGGGCACGCCGGCGCGGAGGCTCCGCGCACCGAGCGGGACATTCCGATCGGCCGCGTGCTGGCGGCCGGGATCGTCCTCGCCGTCGCGATCGGGCTCTACTTCCGGTTCGTCGCGCTGGCCGGCACCCTGCATCCGACCTCGACCGCCGCCGCCGCCCTCGGCCTCACGCTTCTGATCTCGTTCCTCTTCGCGGCCGTCTCGGCGTGGGCCGTCGCTCTGATCAGCATCACGCCGATCTCCGGGATGACCCTCACGACGCTGATCGTCTCCGCGATCCTCCTGGCGCAGCTCGGCCTCGCGGGACCGCGGGGCATGCTCGCGGTGCTCCTGATCGGCGGCGTCGTCTGCACGGCCCTCTCGATGACCGGATCGATGGTGACGCTCCTCAAGGTCGGCTACTGGCTCGGCTCCACGCCCCGGCGGATCCAGCTCGCCCTCGCCGGCGGGGCGGTCCTGGCCTCGATGACGGTGACCGCGGTGATCCTGCTCTTCGCGCGCACCTACGGCTACGTCCGGGACGCCGCGCACCCGGACGCGGTCATGGCGCCGCAGGCGAACGCGATGGCGGCCGTGATCCGGTCGGTCATGGAGTCGGGACAGGCTCCCTGGTTCCTGTACGGGCTCGGCGCCGTCATCGCCGTGGTCGTGATGATGCTCGAGATCTCCCCGCTGGCGTTCGCGCTCGGGATGTACCTTCCGATCGAGCTGAACACGCCCCTCCTCGCGGGAGCGCTCGTCGGCTGGCTCGTCAAGCGGCCCTCGGGGGACGCGGCCCTCGACCGGGCGCGGGGGAACCGCGGGACCCTGATCGCCTCGGGCCTGATCGCCGGAGGGGCGCTGGCGGGCGTCCTCGACGCGACGCTCCGTTGGTTCGGCTTCCGCTGGATCGAGAGCCTGGCGGGAGCCCTCGACTACGGCGCTTCCGCCAAGAACTGGGCCGGGCTCGCCGTGTTCGTCCTTGTCGGAGCGTACCTCTACCGGGACGCGCGCCGGGCGCGGGCGGAAGAGGGATCGGGGCCCGAGATCTCGATGTGACGAGCCGCGCGCCGGGGAGGGCGGGGCGATCTGGTACGATCGCCCCGTGACGGCCGATCTGGCGGACGGGCTCAGGGGCGCCGGTTTCCGAGGGGAGATCCTCCGCGAGGAGCCCCTCGCCCGGCACACGACCTGGCGGATCGGCGGCCCCGCGGAGGCGCTCGCGTTCCCGACGGACCGGGACGATCTCGGTCTCGCGATCCGCTTCGCGAACGAGCGCGCCTGCCCCTACCGCGTGCTGGGGAACGGATCCAACCTGCTCGTGCGCGACGGCGGGGTTCGCGGGCTCGTGCTCCGGCCGAGAGGGGCGCTCGCCGAGGTGCGGGTCGCACGGTCCCGGATCGAGGCCGGCTCGGGCGCCGCGCTGCCGGCGGTCGCGCGGCTGGCCGCGGAGCGCGGGCTCTCGGGGCTCGAGTTCGCCGCGGGGATTCCGGGGACGGTCGGCGGGGCCGTGATCATGAACGCGGGCTCCCACGAGCACGAGATCGCCGCCGTCGTCGAGTCGGTCGAGTTCCTCGATCCCCGGGGGGCCGCGCGGAGGATCCCGGCCGGAGAGTGCGGCTTCGGCTACCGGAGGAGCGCGCTCCGCGGCCTTCCCGGGGTCGTCCTCGAGGCCGCCCTCGTCCTGCGACCGGACGATCCGGCGGCGGTCCGCGAGCGGATCGCGGGCTTCTCGGCCTCGAGGCGCGCCAGCCAGCCGACGGAGCTGCCGTCCTGCGGCTCGGTCTTCCGGAACCCGCCGGGGGACTCCGCGGGCCGCCTCATCGACCGGGCCGGTCTCAAGGGGCTCCGCGTCGGAGACATCGAGGTGTCCCCCCGCCACGCGAACTTCCTGGTGAACGTCGGCCTGGGATCCGCCCGCGACGCCCTCGCCCTCGTCGAGATCGTCGAGCGGGAGGTACGCGATCGCTTCGGCGTGGCCCTCGTGCGCGAGTTCGAGCTCTGGTGAGAGCGCGCCCGGCGCGGCGCGCGAGGAGGCCGGCGGTTGAGGCTGGACGCCGAGGCGCTCCGGGAGCGGGCCGAGCGCGCGAGCGCCCTCCTGTCGCCGTGCGTGCTCTGCCCGCGGGACTGCCGCGCGCTCCGCGCCGAGGGCGAGGTGGGCCCGTGCAAGATCGGGGCGGTCGCGCGGGTCGCGTCGTACGGCGCGCACTTCGGTGAGGAGCCTCCCCTCGTCGGGACGTCCGGCTCGGGGACGATCTTCTTCTCCGGATGCAACCTGCGATGCCTCTTCTGCCAGAACCACGACATCAGCCGCGGGGCCGTGGGCGTCCCGGTGGGCGCCGAGGGACTCGCGGCCATGGCGCTCGACCTGCGTTCCCGCGGCTGCCACAACCTCAACCTGGTCTCGCCGACGCACGTGATGCCGCAGATCCTCGCGGGGCTCGCCGAGGCCGCGAGGCAGGGGTTCGACCTACCGGTCGTGTGGAACTGCGGGGGGTACGAGGATCCCGCGGCCCTCCGGCTCCTCGACGGCGTGGTCGATGTCTACATGCCGGATTTCAAGTACGGCGACGAGGCCGAGGGGCGGCGTCTGTCCGGCGTGCCGGGGTACCCGGCCCGGGCCCGGACGGCCCTCCTGGAGATGCACCGCCAGGTGGGCGACCTCGTCCTCGACGAGCGCGGGATCGCGGTGCGGGGGCTCCTGGTGCGCCATCTCGTCCTGCCCGGGGGGCGGGCCGGCTCCGGGCGGGTCATGGAGTTCCTCGCGGAGCGGATCTCCCGCGACACCTGGGTCAACGTCATGGACCAGTACCGCCCCGCGGGGGGCGACTTGGCCTCGCTCGGCCTCGACCGCCGCTGCACCGCCCCGGAGAGCGCAGCGGCGGCGGCGGCCGCGAGGAGGGCGGGACTCCGGCGAGGCATCCTCCCGGGCCCGGAGCCGCGCGCCGACCGCGGCGGCGGCGGCGCCTGACGGGCGCCGAAACTTCCGGACGCGGCGAACGTATCTCGCGGCACGGCGGAAGCGGCGCCCGCGGGATCGCGGTGCCGTCCCCGCGGGAAGACTCCCGCGTCCGTGGCGGCGGCCGCCTTCCCCGTCGAGCATGGAAGCGCGCGCGATGCGCGGGAGGTTTCTCCGGGTGGCCGCCACGGACGCGATCGTCTCCTGCCCGACGTGCGGCCGTCTTGCGCGCGTGCCGCCGCCGTTCCCGACGGAAGGGCGCGAGATCCGGCAGTGGTCCGACGCGAAGACGGCGGCCCCGGCGGCGTCCCGCTCCCCGCTGATCACGCGATGCCCCTCGTGCCACGAGTTCTACTGGATCGCCGACGCCGAGACGGTGGGCCGCGTCCCGGCCGAGAGAGGCGGCTCTCC
>CAZPWK010000226.1:0-4356 GCA_964590285.1 uncultured Acidobacteriota bacterium
TGATGAAGCGGCACGGCCTGAATCCCGTCCCGACGCTCCGCGAGATGCGGCGCCTCCTGGAGGTGCAGGACGACGAGGGAGGCTCCCTCCTCGACTACCTGGACAAGTTCCACTTTCCCCTCTGGATCACGCAGTTCTACGAGAACATCCAGAGGGTCACGCGGGACATCGTCGAGGAGGCCTACGGCCACGGCGTCCGGGTCCTCGAGCTCAGGTACTCCCCGGCCATCCACACCTTCGCCGGCCTCTCGCTGAGGCAGGCGATCCGGGCGGTGCTGTCGGGGATGAACGGCGCGGCGCGGAGGCATCCCGATCTCGAGGTGGGGCTGATCGCGATCTCGATGCGTCAGCACGGCCCGCACATCGCGAAGATCGTCGCGCGGCAGGCGCTCGCGGAGGCCCAGCACCTCCACGAGCGCACCGGCGTCGTAGGGTTCGATCTCGCGGGGGCGGAGCGCGGGAGCCCGCCGGGCCTCTTCCGCGAGGCGTACGAGATCGCGAGGAGGGGGGGGCTCGGCGTCACCGTCCACGCGGGCGAGGACGAGGGGCCCGACCGGATCCGGGAGGCCCTGGATGTCCTCGGAGCGGACCGGATCGGGCACGGGTGCTCCGCCGTCAGGGACCGCGCCCTCGTGAGGCGGCTCGCGCGGGACCGGATCCTCGTCGAGTGCTGCGTCACCTCGAACCGGCAGACGCGCGCGGTCCCTCCGGGCGTCGTCCACCCGATCCACGCCTTCCTGGAACAGGGGGTGCCGGTCGCCGTCTGCACCGACAACACGACGGTCAGCGGCACCGATCAGACCCGCGAGAACGCGCTCCTGCTCGAGCGGCTCTCGCTCCCGGAGATCGAGGCGATCCACCGCGGGGCCGCGGCGCACAGCTTCGTCCGCCGCGTCCCAGCGTTCGCGAAGCGGCGGGGGGAGATCGCGGGCCGGGCGGCCCGGGCGCGACCCGTCCGCCGGAGGAGCGGCCGATGAGCCCCGCGTGGCACCCGAAGAACGTCGAGCGCATCCTCGACCACCAGATGCTCCAGTGGGACCTCAGGCGGCGGGTCGCCGAGGAGGACGACGGGGCCGGGCGCGGGAAGCCGGCTCGCGCCGAGGGACCGTGGATCTCGATCTCGAAGCAGGCGGGGGCGGAGTCGGAAGGGATCGCGGAGATCCTCGGCGGGAGCCTCGGCTGGCAGGTCTTCGACCGGGAGCTCGTCGAGGCGATCGCGCGGGAGACCAGCACTCGGGAGCGGGTCCTCTCCCGGCTCGACGAGAAGGCGGTCAGCCGGTTCGACGAGTGGCTCGCTCAGCTCATCGTCCCGGGCCAGCGGCCTCAGGTCGCCTACCTCCAGGAGATGGCCCGGGTGATCTGGGCCCTGGCCAAGCACGGGCACGTGATCCTCCTCGGCCGCGGCGCGAACTGGTTCCTGGACGCCCGGCACGGGCTCCGCGTCCGGATCGTCGCGCCGCACGACGTGCGCGTGGCGAGGATCGCCGCGCAGGAGGCTCTCTCGCCGAAGGAGGCCGAGCGCTGGCTCCGGTCGGCCGACGCCTCGACGGCCGCCTTCATCCGCCAGGTCTACCGCCGGGACATCGACGACCCGCTGGGGTACGACCTGGTCGTCAACACCGGCGCGCTCGAGCGGGAGGTCGCGGCCGAAGCGATCCTCGGCGCCGCCCGGAGCAAGCTCGGCGAGCTGCACGCCTGACCGAACCCTCCGGTCAGAACACCCGAACGAGCGGCCCGCCGGACACCGCGGCGACCCCCTTCGCCCGGTTCTCCCCGTCCACGAACGCGAGGAACGAGTACTTGCCGTAGTGGACGAGCTTCCTCCCCGCCGCGCGCACCGATTCGGCGGAGAGGCCGAGGAAGAGGCCGACGCCGCGCGACGGCTCCCCCTCCTTGCGCCCGACCGCGAGGAGCGCGGCCCCGGGGGTCGCGTACGGGACCCCCTGCACGGCGAAGCGGTCGCGCGCGGCCGCGACCTCGGCGGGAAGCCCCGCGAGCAGCCGATCGTAGGCCTCTCCCCGGGGCATCCCGAGCAGGAACACCGACCGCCCGGCGAGCGACGCCGCGGAGACCTTCGACGCCTCGACGGTCTCCCCCTCGCCGGTCCGCGTCAGCGTCTTCGCAAGCTCGCGGTACGCGGCGACCGTCTCCGCCTCCGCCCCGTCGTCCACGACGAAGAGCGTCTTCGAGTCGCCGAGGAGGAGCGAGAGGACGGGGGGCACCTCCGCCGGATCGAGGCGCCGGAACAGGTCCTGGTCCGGGTCCGCGACGAGCCGTTCGGGCCGGAACGGGAGCTCGACCGAGAACTCCGACGACGCCCCCGCGACTTCGACCGTCCTCGTCTCCGTCTTCCCCTCCCCCTCGAACGCGAGCGGGACGAGGAGACGCCAGGCGCCCTCCTTCTGCCGCAACTCGCCGCGCACGATCCAGCCGGACCCCGCCTCGGACCGCGACACGTCCCCGAGCGAGAGCGAGGGCGCGCCGGGCCTCGGCACCCACTGGTCGAAGAACCAGCCGAGGTCCTCGCCCGCCTCCTTCGAGAACTCCTTCCTCCACGTCTCCCACGACGCGGCGCGGTGCAGGTGGTCGCGATAGACGCGCCGGAGCACGGCGTCGAACCGCTCCCGGCCGAGCCGCCGCTCGAGCATGTGGAAGACCATCATGGACTTTCCGTAGCCGATCGACCGGGTCGCCGGGGTCGAGCGCTCGGTGAACTCCGAGAGCGGAAGGTCGCGCCCGGGCTCCGAGACGTAGTTCGTGTAGTCGCGCGCCATCTCGCGCCGGTACTCGGCGGCGGCCCGCGGGGACTCCATCTCCTTGTACCGGTAGTCGGCGGAGTAGGTGGTCAGCCCCTCGCACCAGTTGCCGCCCTTCTCGTCCACGAAGACGCCGTTCCCCCACCAGTTGTGCGCGACCTCGTGGCCGAGCGACGTTCCGAGGATGAACGGCAGCTTCATCACCTCGCGCCCGAGGAGCGTGTACCCCGGCATCCCGTACCCGGTCGGGAAGAAGTTCTCGACGACGGTGAACCGGTCGTAGGCGTACGGGCCGAGCCAGGCGGAGTAGAGGTCGAGGTACCTCTCGACCGCGGCGAGGTACGGCTCCGCGAGGTCGGCGTCCTCGGGGAACAGGTACGCGGCGACCGCGATCCCGCCGTGCTCCCGCTCGAAGCGCCGGAAGCGTCCGGCCACCAGGTTCAGCCCGTCCTTCGGGAACCTCCCCTCGAACACGGTCCGCGTCCCGGACTCCCCCTCCTCGCGAGCCGCGCGGCTCCCCTCGACCATCGCCTCCCAGCCCGGGGGAAGCCGCACCTCGACCCGCGAGCGGTCGAAGGACGCGCCCCGGACCGGCCTCGGATACCACGCGGCCGAGGAGGACAGGAACGCCCCCTCGGCCTGGATCGTCCCCTCGGTCTGGTCGGCGATCCGCTCGCGCGAGAACCGCGCGACCGCGGGCGGCTCGTGGATCGTCCCGGCGTAGCGGAACACCAGGCGGCGAACCCCGCCCCCCTTCCCGTCGAGCCGCACGAGGACCGCCGGCTTCTTTCGATCCGCGGAAGCCGGCTCCGTCCGGAACGGCACGCCCGCGCCGTCCGCCTCGACCGCGGAGACCGCGAGCCCCGGATGCAGCTCGAAGGCGATCTCGCCGGCCCCGGGGACCGCGACGTCGAGCCTCGCGGTCGCCTCGATCCGGTGCGCCTCGGGCTCGATCCTCACCTCGAGGTCGAGACCCCTCCCCGCCTCGGAACCCGCGAACCCCGCGGCCGGAGCCGCGAGCAGAGCGCACAGCACGAACGCGCGACGCATCTCGAGCCTCCTTCGATCGTCCCGGACGAACGGAAGATCGAGTCTACATCGGGGGCGGAGAGGAGGCGAGGCGGGAGGCTCGACTCGGACAGACTACACGCCCTTCAGGACGAGCAGCATCAGTGCGCACAGCGCGAGCGAGACGACGAACAGCAAACCGGCGCGGTTCTTGAATGCGCCACAGAGGGTCTTCACGTTCTCTCTGGGCGATTTCGTCACCATTTCCTGCCAGGTGATCCAGCGCTTCTGGACTCGCACGAGCGCCAACCCGCCCGCAAGCGACACCACGACCATGAGGATCCAGATGACAAGGAACGCGATCCCGCGGACCGAAAACGGGTCCAGGTTTTCGTTCATGGCCCTGCACTCAACGCCCTGAACCCCTTGAGGTGTCGCCAGACATTCGGCGTGCTGCACCCTTCAGCACTGCCGCAACTCGGACGAGGACCAGCCACAGGATCGCGCACGCCGCCCCGATCGCGAGGTGAGGCCACGCCGAAGCGACGATCACGGGTACGGCTCGCAGCGCCTCCGGCACGCTGTGAAGCTC
>CAZPWK010000227.1:0-4331 GCA_964590285.1 uncultured Acidobacteriota bacterium
AGGAAGCGGTGATCGTTATTGCAGAGCAGGATCGGGGGCGCGAACCCGGTGCCGGCGCCGTGTATGTTCGAGATCCGGCTGCCCACGACGAGCACCTTGCCGCTCTCCAGCTGGAAGTCGACGTAGGTGGTCACGTACCCCCACTTGTTGGGATCCGGGTTGTTCTGGCAGATGAGGGTGGTTTCGGGATCGGGATCCACGTCGAGATCCATGTACTGGATGTTGACGTACGGGTTCTGGGTCCCGGCCTTCTGGATGAACAGCGTCCCCGGCGAGTCGTACGCGAGCGAGACCGGGAGGGTCCCCATGAACACTCCGGCGATCTCCGTCTCGTCGAGAACGACGTACTCGCCCGTGGGCTCGTTGTCGTTGTACGCCCAGACGACCACGTCGTTGGTCCCGTCGTCGTCGCAGTCGAAGTCGTCTTCGACGCCGGTGTAGAGGCCGTCGTGGTCGCAGTCGTTGACCGTCGTCGACGTCGAGTGATCGGTGACCGTGATCGTGAGCACGGCGAGGCCGGAGAAGAAGCTCCCCGCCTCCGTCGCGATCGTGGCACAGGCCGACGCGGAAGCGTCGCAAATGGTGCCGTCCTCGGCGACCGAGATCTCCTTCCACTCGAGCACCATGTCGTCGATCGAGGCGCCGAAGCCGCTCGACGGCTTCTTCGAGGTCCCCTCCCACGCGATCATGCCGACGGCGCCCTGGAAGGTCGTGCCGGAGTCGCCGTAGATGTCCTCGAGCGTGTAGAAGCGGCCGTCGATCCAGCCGTTGACGTGCTCGAGGTCCATGTTCCGGCGCGGGCCGTTCTTGTAGACGAACTTGTCGGTCGAGGACGTCGGGTCGAGGACGCACGTCCCGTTGAAGATGGGCAGCGGGCAGTCCGTCGCCTGCGTCGCCACCGTGCAGATGTTCTGCTTGTCGGTCGGGTCGGACGGCTTGTAGCACCAGCCGTTCCGGAGGTCGTCGTCCGGCGGGAGCGCCCAGCCGTAGGTGGCCGTGCGCGCCTTGGACGTCTCGAAGAAGCAGCCGTTGTCGCCCTCGCGGTTCCCGCCGATCGTGCCGTTCTTGGACTGCGCGGCGCCGGTCGCGGTGAACTGCGCGAACACCGGGAAGCCGTTGGTCAGCGGGGCGTTGCCCCCGGACACGGTGCCATACGTCCCGGTCAGGAGGTTGAAGACCCCCTCGTCGGACTCCAGGGAGACGGGGGACAGCTTGTCGGCGTCCGTGTCGAGCTCCCAGGTGAGCGACATGAAGCTGTCCGGCATGTCGAGCGCCATGTTCCAGGCCCAGTTGGTGAACTGGACCTTGTACACGGGATTGCCTTCCTCATCGACGCGGCCGCCGCATCCGGGCTCGGACCCGGTCGCGCAGATCCCGACCTTCTGGACCTTGGGCGTCTCGAGGATCTCCCACCAGTAGCTCAGGCCGGCGCTGCCGGGATAGGTCTCCGTGGACTGGCACTGTCCGACGGTCGATCCGGTCACGAGGCAGTTCGCGTTCGTGACCGCGCCGATCCGTCCCGTGTGCCACACGCCGCCGTAGGTGCTCGTGCCCTTGGTCTGCCATCCGCAGCCGCCGTTGGTATTCCAGTTCTGGTCGAGCACGCCGTTGCTGGGGTCCCGGTCCTCGCCGGTGTCGAGGATGTTGTTGAAGTTCTTGTCCTCGCCCCAGAGAGCGATCGCGGAGGCGATGTTCGGGTTGGTGGTTCCGACGAGGCCGGAGCGGAATCCGCCGTCGTTCGTGTCGAAGTTCCACGGCACGCCGATTCCGGCGTTCCGGGTTCCGCCGCGGGTCAGGTCGCCCCACGTGACGTTCTCGTACCGGTAGTCGTACTGGAAGTTGACGTCACCGAGGAAGCGCGTCGGGTTCTCGATGCTCTCGTTGTTGTTCCAGTCGTAAAGCACCTGCAGCGACGAGCCTCCCTGCGGGAAGTCGGTCGAGTACAGCACGGCGCTCTCGTCGGCGTTGAGGGAGGTGCGGTAGACGGCGAGCCCCTCGACGGGCCTGCCGGACTTCTTGGCGGAGATCCCGAGGATCAGCTCGGCGTTGACGAGGCCCTCGATCGAGGGGCCCATCTGGATCGTGAAGTTGACCGTCAGCGCGGGCGCGACGGCCGCCGAGTTCGGGAGGGACTTCACCGAGGACGGGATCAGGCCGATCGTCTTCGGCGAGTCGAGGACCGTCAGCACGGAGGCCGGGATCGGCGTGTTGTTCTCGCGATCCGGATCCGCACAGGCGGTCGAGTGCGGCAGGCAGGTCGCCGGGCTGTCCGCGTCCGTGTACACGGCCGTGAGCGTCGCGACGGCGTCCTCGAGGTCGAGGGAATCGCCGGCGCTGATCGCCATCCGGAGGTCGATCAGCTCGGACTCGTCCATGTACTGGTCGGGGGCGTCCCAGTAGAACTGGTCGCGGGCGTCCCGCTCGCAGCCGCCGCTGACGTACACCGCCGCGTTCTTTCCGAACATCTCGAACACGGTGCCGCCGAACTCGATGGCGGCGCGGCAGTTGACCTGCTTCTGGTTCGTCCGCACCTTGTTCGGGTCGGCCACGCCGTTCGTCTCGTCACGGTAGACGACCTTGATCGTGTCGCCGTGCCGGATGTCGAGCGCCCCGTTGCCGGGATCGCGCGCCGTCCCCTCGGTGAGGACGACCTGCGCGGCTTCGAAGCGGAGCGTCGAGCCGACCTGCGCGAACGCCAGGTTGGACTCCTGATCGACGAGGACGTCGTTCTCGTCGTAGACCTCGAGGGTCGTGCGCGAGGAAACCTCCGCGGCGCTCAGGGTCGGGTCGGTGGCCTCGGCGAACTCGTTGACGACGGCGCGCACGAGGTCGTTGCAGGAAGGCAGGTCGCCGACCTGCTCGCCTCCGCGGAACACCTCGAGCTGCGCCGAGGAGCCCAGCTGGACCGGGCCCGCGATCGCCACGGCGTACGACTGGGTGCCCGTGACGGTCACGCCCTTGACGCGGAGCGTCCAGGTGCCGGCCTCGATCTGGTTCTTCGCCGGATCCCCGTCGAACTTCGGGTCGGGCGAGAGGAAGATCGCCTCGGTCGGGTTCTGGGTGTCGCGCGCCGAGTTCGCGCAGGTCGGAAGGCTCCAGCGCGAGTTGTCGGTGTAGCCGGTGACCGTCCAGAGCGTCCCGCCGCAATCCTCGGCCGCGTCGCACTGCCGGTCCTTGTCGTTGTCGTCCGTGAAGTAGTTGCCCCAGTACGTCTTGCCCGTCGGCGAGACGAGCTCGAGGTCCAGGTTGTTGACGAGCACGTCGCCGACCGCGTCCATCCACGCCAGCGCCACGCGCAGCTCTTGCGTGGTGTCCGCAATCGTGAACGTGTACGACTCGTTACTGCCGGTGGAGGCCAGGCCGGAGAGCGACGTGTTGTTCTTTCCGCCTGCGATGCCGCCGTCCGCCACGATCAGGCCGACGGGGCTGGTGTAGGTCTGCAGCGGGAGGGCCTTGTTCAGCTGGATGCGCCCGTACCCCTGCTCGTTGTTGAACCGGTACTGGGTCGGGTTCCGCGTGCTCGGAATCAGCCCGGGACCCGGGTAATCCAGGAACTGCGCCGAGTCGATCAGGATCGCCTTCACGAGGGCGCCCGAGACGTTCGGCACCTGGTCGTCGGAGTTCGACGGGTTCGTCGCCGTGCCGTCTGGATAGAAGCCCTGGGCGAAGTAGTCGCGAACCAGGGCGCCCGCGCCGGCGGCCGCCGGCGACGCGAAGCTCGTGCCCGCGCTACCGATGGTGACGTCGCACTCGACCGGGTTCGACTGGTCGTTGTCGTTCGAGCGGCAGGCGAACTCCGAGGGGAGCCCGAGGGCGCCGGGATCGTAGCCGGGCGCCATCAGCAGCGGGGCGACGCGGTTCGACGTCGTCGTCGCCGGCCCGATGCTCGAGAAGTACGCGCGGAGCGTCTGATACGGGGCGCCGCCGTCGTTCGCGTTGCCCGACGCGCCCACGACCACGCCGTTCTTCGCCGTTGCCGGGGATCCGATCGATCCCGGATCCGGGCGGCCGTCGCCGTCGAGGTCCTTCGCGCTGTTGCCCGCGGAGACGAACACCACGGCGTCCTTCGCCTCGAGCATGAACTGGTCGATGTCCGAGGAGTCGCCGGAGTAGACGCCGGCGGTCAGCTGGCCCCAGGAGAAGTTGAAGAGCCGCGCTCCGTAACCGCAGTACGCGTCCGAGAGCGAGCCCGTCGCCGGGGTCCCGCAGAGAGCGCCGGACGTGTAGAGGTTGCCGGGGTTGATGCCGCTGACCGCGGGGTCGTCGCACGAGGTCGACGTCGAAGTGATGTTCGCGTCGTAGGCGACGAGCTTCGCGCGCGGGGCCACGCC
>CAZPWK010000228.1:0-4313 GCA_964590285.1 uncultured Acidobacteriota bacterium
CCCGTAACGCCACGCCACGCCGGCCACGAGGCCCTGATAGCGGGTCACGAGGTCCCCGTACGCCTCGCGATCCCCCTCGAGCACGGCGCGGACGAGCCGGAGATCGTCCGCCTGCCGGTCCTCTGTGGCCGTTTCCGCCATCGGGTGAAACGAGGGACCCTCGAGAAGGTTCCCGGAGAGAAGCCGGGACGCCGCCGGGACCGCCGGGATCCCGGAGGGGCCCCGGAGGCCCTGGAAGCCGTTAGTATAGATCGCCCGGCCGCCCGATCCCCCGAGGCCGGCAGGAGGTCCCCAGGATGACCCCCTCCAGGAAGACCCCTCCCCCGAGAGACCCGCGCGAGCTTCCGCCCGAGAGCCTGAGGTGGCGCTGCGACCCGGCGGGATTCCAGTTCGAGACGACCGAGGAGATCGGGGACGGCCCGATCCAGATCATCGGCCAGCCTCGCGCGATGGAGGCCCTCCGTCTGGGGCTCGCGATCCGCGAATGGGGCTACAACATCTTCGTCGCCGGCGAGGTCGGGACCGGGCGCTCCACCGCGGTTGGCCGCCAGCTCGCCGGCATCGAGAGGGGGGAGCGGGCGCCGGACGACCTCGTGTACGTCCACTCCTTCCGGGACCCCGACCGGCCCCGCCTCCTGCGCTTCCCGGCGGGGCGCGGCCAGGCGTTCCGCCAGGCGATGGACGACCTCGTCGCGACGCTCGGGAAGGCGATCCCGGAGCTCCTCGACTCCGACGAGTACCGCAAGAAGCGCTCGGCGGCGATCGAGGCCGCGAACGAGATCCGCAAGGAGAAGCTCAAGGAGTACGAGAAGCTGGTCTCGGCGGAGGGTTTCACCCTCGTGCAGGTCCAGACGGGGCCGGTGATCCGGCCCGACCTGATGCCGGTCGTGGCGGGGAACCCGGTGGCGCTCGACCAGCTCGAGTCCTTCGTCGAGGAAAGCAAGTTCCAAAGGCGCGAGTACGAGAAGCTCAAGGCGAAGTACGGGAAGCTGAGCGAGGGGCTCGAGACGCTGACGAAGGAGTTCCGGGACGTCGAGCGGGACCTGCGGAAGGGTCTCTCGGACCTCGACCGGGACCTGGCGCATCCTCCGGTGCAGGCGGCCGTGGACGATCTCCGCGACGACTTCCCCGGCGAAGCCGCCGGCTCGTTTCTCGACGAGGTGCTCGAGGACGTGCTCGACCATCTCGACCGATTCCGCGACGTCGAGGAGCCCGCGGCCTCCGGCGCGGACCGCGACCGGGCGCGGGCGGAGCTTCGCGACCGGATGCGCCCGTACGCCGTCAACGTGATCGTCGACAACGCCCGCACGAAAGGGCTGCCGATCATCCGGGAGACCTCGCCGACCTACCGCAATCTCTTCGGGACGATCGAGCGCGCGCGGGACGCGTCGGGCGAGTGGAGCACGGACCACACGCGGATCAAGGCCGGAAGCCTCGCGCGGGCCGACGGGGGGATTCTCGTCCTCGACGCGCTCGACGTGCTGGCCGAGGGGGGCGTCTGGCCCGCGCTGAAGCGGACGCTCCGCACCCGGAAGCTGGAGATCCAGTCGTTCGACCCGTTCAACTTCTTTTCCAGCGTCTCCGTCCAGCCGGAGCCGATCCCGCTCGACGTCAAGGTCGTGCTGATCGGAACGCGGCAGATCTACCGTCTCCTCTACGCGCTGGACGAGGACTTCAAGAAGATCTTCAAGGTCAAGGCCGACTTCGCGCTCGAGACCGCGAGGAGCCCCGACGAGCTGAAGAACTACGCGGCCTTCGTCCGCAAGAAGTGCCAGGACGACGGGCTCGCGCCCTTCCACCGCGCGGCCGTGGCGGCCGTCGTCGAGCACGGCGTCCGCTTGGCCGGCCGGCAGGAGAAGCTCACCACCCGGTTCAACGAGATCGCGGACGTCGTGCGCGAGGCGGGGTACTGGGCGCGACAGGAGAAGGCGAAGAGGGTGGAGGCGAGGCACGTCGACCGGGCGATCGCGGAGAAGGTCCGGCGCGTCGACCTCGTCGAGGAGGTGCTCCGGGAGCGGTTCGCGGACGGCACCATGCTCGTCGACCTGCGGGGGGAGAAGGTCGGGCAGGTGAACGGCCTCGTGTACCTGGACGTGGGGGACCACGCCTTCGGGCAGCCGTCGCGGATCACCGCGACCACCGCGGTCGGGAGGGCCGGCATCATCGACATCGCCCGCGAGGCGGAGATGGGCGGGGCGATCCACACCAAGGGGGTGCTGATCCTGGCCGGGTTCCTGAGGGCCCGCTTCGCGCAGGACAGGCCGCTCGCGCTCTCCGCGAGCCTCTGCTTCGAGCAGAGCTACGACGAGATCGACGGGGACTCGGCCTCCTCGGCGGAGCTCTACGCGCTCCTCTCGTGCCTCGCGGGCGTGCCGATCCGGCAGTCGATCGCCGTCACGGGATCGGTCAACCAGAAGGGGGAGATCCAGCCGATCGGGGGGGTCAACGAGAAGATCGAGGGATACTTCGACCTGTGCCGGCTCGGGGGACTCACGGGGGAGCAGGGAGTGATGATCCCCGCGCGGAACGTTCCCCACCTGATGCTCCGGAAAGACGTCGTGGAGGAGGCGGCGAAGGGCCGCTTCCATCTGTGGTCCGTCGCGACGGTCGAAGAGGGGATCGAGATCCTCACGGGCGCCGAGGCTGGGGTCGCGGACGTCGGCGGCGCGTATCCTCCCGAGTCGGTGTTCGGCCTCGTCGAGGCGAGGCTCCGGAGCCTCGCCTCGAAGGTCCGGGAGTTCGGTCCCGCGGGGCTCTCGGGCCCGTCCTGAGCGCCCCCCGGAGTCAGGGGTTGAGCCGCCGCAGGATCTCCGGATCCGGCTCGTCCTGGGCGAGCAGCGTGTGGCAGGTCATGCAATCCTGCGAAACCGTCCTGCCGCCGGCCGTCTCGTGCTCCTCGTCGTGGCAGCGGAAGCAGCCCGCCGTCGACGTATGGCCGATGTGGTTCGGGTACGTGCCCCAGCCGATGTTCATGCTCGGCCAGACGTTGATCCGGTAGATCCGCCCGAGCTCGTCGGCCGCGGCCTCGATCCGGTCCCTCAGGGAGGCGGCGATCTCGGGGCGGTTCTCCGCGTAGAACGCCTCGATCCTCCTGCGGATCCCCTCGGTCGCCGCCTCGTGGCTCTCGTACTCGTCCCGGAGGGCGGCCAGCCCCTCGCGCCGCACCGAAGGCAGCGACCGATCGATCGCGCCGAGCCGGATCGCGTCGTCGATCTCGTCCACGGCCGGACGGTAGATGTGGGTCGGCCGGTTGTGGCAGTCCACGCAGTCCATCGTTCGCCAGGTCCGCTCCTCCCCGGAAGGCGCCTCCCCGCCCCCGCGCCGGAAGACCTCGACCTCGGCGCCGGCGCGCGTCAGCTCGATCTCCCGGATGTCCTCCCGCTTCCCGTCCGACAGGTAGCGGATCCGGATGCCCGGATCGACGTGCCAGTGGATCCCCTGCGCCGCGCGACCCTGGACGCCTCCCACCCGGAGCAGGAGGACGCTCTTCGTCTCGGTGTTCGCTTCGTCCTCCCCGTAGTGGGTGAGCACGCGGAGGCGGTCGCCGACGAACTTCGCCGGCCAGTGGCACTGCTCGCAGGTTTCCCGGGCAGGGCGGAGGTTCTCCACCGGGGTCGGGATCGGCTTCGGATAGAGCTTCAAGTTGACCGAGATCAGCTGCCACGAGCCCGAGAGCTTCGACTGGACGAACCAGCTCGCGCCGGGGCCGATGTGGCAGTCCACGCAGTCGACGCGGGCGTGGGGCGAACGGAGGTAGTTCGCGTACTCCGGGGCCATCACGCTGTGGCACGCGGTGCCGCAGAACGGCGTGGAGTCCATCACCTCCACCGCCTTGAAGCCCGCGATTCCCACGATCGCCAGGTTCGCGAGGGTGAGGACGGCGAAGGTCCCGAAGGCCTTCCGCGTCCGCGGGTCGTTGAGGTCCCACACCGGCAGGCCCCGGGGCCCCTCGCCGCGCTCGAGCGCGAGGCGGTCCCGGCGCCTCTCCATCCGGAGGCCGGCCGGGATGAGGAGGAGACCGAGCACGAAAAGCGCCGGCACGACGACGAACCCGAAGATCCCGATGTACGGGCTGTCGGTGAAGCCGAGTGCGCCGAGCGCGAGGACGAACAGGAAGGCCAGCGCCGCCACCGTCGCGAGGGCGGCTCCGGCGAGCGTGACGACGTTCCGCCCGAGTGCGAGGACGAATTCCTTCATGGTCCCTCTCGCGAGCGCGAGCGCCCGGGACGCGCGGGAAGCGCCATGATATCGCAGGAGCCTCTTCTCGCGGGCCGGAGGCGAGAGGCCGGGCGCGCTGACGCGCTCGTAGTCTC
>CAZPWK010000229.1:0-4304 GCA_964590285.1 uncultured Acidobacteriota bacterium
GCCCGGGCCCTCCGCGCCGATGGGAGAACCTCTAAGTTCCGGAATCGAGGACCAGGTAGCCGTCCGGGTCCAGCCGGCCCCTCAGCTCCGACGAGACCCATCCCGGACCCGAGACCATGGGGCCCGAGACTTCGAGTCGGCCGTCGGCGGCCGCCCGAATCGTAAGGCCCGGGACGGGCTTGCCGGCGGTCCCGAGACGGATCGCATCGGCTCGGTTCACCGCGACGAGGCCGCAGGCCTCCGGCGCCGATGCCCCCTCGAGCAGCGGGAATCCCGCATCCAGGAAGAAGGAGCTCACGGACGGGTCCGACGGAGCCCCGAGCGGGACGAGCGCCCTCACGCGGCCCCCGCCGATCGCGCGGACACGACCCAGGACCGCCGCCTCGGCCAGCCGCCAGCGCCAGGGGCGGCTCGCCGGGAGCCGGCCCGCCGCCAGATCCTCGGCGCCGCGCCTCCGGCCCTCGGAGAGGGCGAGACGGAGGAGCGCGCCGGCCACGATCCGGTCCGCCCGCGCGCCCTGCAGCACCCGGTCGCGGAACTCGGGCAAGCGATCGGACCCGAACAGCACGACCTCGGGACGCAGGGCGTCGAGACCTGCCGCCAGATCGGCCTCGGGCGCGAGATGGGCTAGCCTCGCGCCGCGGCCGAGACACGCGAGCGCCAGGGCGAGGACCGTGGGATCCGAGGCGGGAAGCGCCGCGAGCACCGTCTCGCGGGAAGCGATCCCCAGGCGCTCGACGAAGGTCCTCGCCCCCTCGGCGATCGCCGGACCGGTCAGAGCCGACGACCGGAGAGAGCCGGCGAACCCGGCGAAGCGCAGGGCCACCGTTCCCTCGCCTCGCTCCGCGGGCACCGGAGGCCCGCCTTCCCCGCCCCGCTCGGAGCGGGGGCGATCCCCGGCCGCGCACGCGTCCGCGACGGTGATCGCGGCGGATAGGCCGGGGGAGGCCCGGAAGAGCATCGCCAGGTCGAGCGAGGGCAGGTCCGGGCGCAGGCCGAGGACCACCGCGAGACACCTCTCGTCTTCCACCAGGATCTGTCGCGCCTCGGTGCCCCGCAGCGCGTCCAGAAAGTCGCCGGAAGGAAGGCCCGGATCCAGGAGGACCGGGACGCCGCCGGCGCGGAGGATCGCGAGGAATCCGAGGAGAACGTGCCCGGCGTCCCGGGATGCGACGGCCGCGCGATCCCCCGGAGCGAGCCCGTATCCGGACAGCGCCAGAGCGAGGTCGCGGGAGCGGCGGTCGAGGTCCGCCGCGTCGTCCGCCGCGACGGCGCCGGCCGAGAGGACCAGCAAGGCGCCTCCCGCTCGGGGAAGCGACTCGATCAGGTCGAGAAAGGACGTCTTCGACA
Organism: uncultured Acidobacteriota bacterium; assembly: GCA_964590285.1. Taxonomy (GTDB): domain Bacteria; phylum Acidobacteriota; class Polarisedimenticolia; order Polarisedimenticolales; family JAIQFR01; genus CALMJU01. The sequence goes on from CAZPWK010000229.1 coordinate 1,351, forward strand.
TGTTTCGCGGGACCCGTCCGCCCGGGAGGCCCCCGGGCCGGGCGGCGTTCCCGGTCTCCGGCGTCGGCGGAGAAAGCGGGGAAGGACCCGCTCGGCCCTCCCCCGCGCTCCATCGGGGCCTCCGCTCAGAAGTGCCAGCTGACCCCCACGCCGAACAGGTTCACCGACGACTCGTACCTGCCGTCCACCACGCCGGTGGGCGAGTCGTACGGGTCGCCGTCGAACGCGTCGCGATCCTTGAAGAAGAGGGGCATCACGTAGGCGTCGATCGCCCAGTTGTCCCCCTGGAACCCGTACCCCACCGAGACGCCGATGCGGTCGGCGTCCGGGATGCTCGGCCGGAGCGTCTCGTTCGGCGTCGGGCCCTGGTCCATGACGGCGCCGAAGCGGAGCTCGTGCCGCTCTGCCAGGCTCCAAGCCGCGCCGAGCCGGAAGGCGTACGTGTCGTCCCAGTTCTCCGGAAGGACGATGTCGGTCACCGCGGGCGTCTCGTTCTCGAAGTCGATCGCGAGCGTCTTGAACCGCGACCACTGGGCCCAGGAGACGTCGAACTCGATCTCCCAGCTCTCGAATCCGGTGTATGCGACGCCCAGCGCGGCCTGCGCCGGCAGGTCGAGAGTCGTCGTCCCGGGACCGTCGGGGAAATACGGCGCGAGGGCCTCGTGCACGCCGGTGAACGCGACGTCCCCCTCGATCTTCGGGGACAGATCCGCGCGGTAGGTCAAGCCGGCCTTCCAGTCCTCGGTCGCGAACTGAAAGGCGAGGTTCCAGCCCCAGTCGTCGCCGGTACCGGTGAGGTCCGAAAGCCCCACGAGGGTGCCCGGAGGGAGCTCCAGAAAGGAGCTCTGGTCGAATTCCCTCGAGAATTCCCTCACGTCGGCGTACAGGTAGTCGATCCCGACGGCGAAGGACCAGCGGTCGTCGAGCTTGAAGGCGAGGTTCGGGTTGACCACGAACGTCGCCAGCTCGACCCGCTTGCTCGAGAACGTGATCGGCCGGTCCTCCCACTCGGTCGCGAGACCGAACGGCGTGGTCACGCCGATGCCGAAGGCCGCCCAGTCGTCGATCCGGTGCGTGTAGTAGAGGTTGACGGGCGTCGCGTTGACCGTCACCGCGTCGAACTTCATCTCCATCGGCAGGCCGTAGGCGAGATCGGCCGTCGTGATCGACGTATCCCGGCCGATCGGGATCAGGTTCGCTCCGAAGTGGAGGTTCGTCCCGTCGAGCCGCACCAGCGCCGCCGGGTTGTACCAGTTGGCCGCCGCGTCGTCCGCACGCGCCACCCAGGCCCCCGCCTGGGCGGACGCCTTCGCACTCTGCTCGTAAACGCTGAACCCGGACCCGACCGCGGGCGTCGCGCACGCCAGGACCAGCACGATCACCAACCCGATGCTCCGATTCCTCATGTACCCCCCTGTCGCGGACCCTCGCGCCCGACCGCTTCCGGGGGCCCACGGGTCCGAAAAGGGCCCGGACGCGCCGGACCGCGCGGGAGCATAGCACGCACGGCGGAGGTTTCTGCACCGATGCAGCAGGAAAGCCGCGGCAGACGGTCCCGCGGAAGGATGCTCCTTGACGGCCCCCCCCCTCTCCCCATATAAAGACGGTCTTCTGGGCAGTGGGCCGTCGTGAAAGGCCGTTCGCGCCGGGCGGGGGCGGTCCGCCGTCGCGAGCGAGGAGGCGATTCGTCATGGCGTGGAAGCGGTTCCTTGCGGGGGCGGGCGTGTTGGCGTTTGTGGCGTTCGGGGGAACCGCGCTCCTCGCGGAGGAAACGCCCGCGCCGCAGGAGCCGACGCCGGAACAGCAGCCGGCCGAGCCGGCGAAGGCCGAGGAAGCCTCGAAGCCCGGCTTCTGGGGCGACCGGTTCGCCCTGTTCCTCGCGGTGGCCGGCGGCGGCGCCTGGTCGGAGCGGACGATCGACTCGTCGATCAAGACGTCCGGGAGCGCGGTTTCCGTCAGCGACCTCGACCTCGACGAGGTCCTCCACGGACGGTTCACCGTCGGCTGGCAACTCCCGGCGGGCCGGGGCCACATCCTGCTGTCCATGAACGCCTTCCGCGAGGACTCCTACCTCTTCAACGCCGAGGGCCGGTCGGCGTGGGCAGTGGACAGCATCGCCGAGGACGGCACGATCACGGCCTACGTCTACGAGGAACCGCTTCGGTGGTGGCGCGTGAAGGCCTCGAACGGCCGGCTCGCGTCGACGTACACCGTCCCGATCCTGGCTGGGGAGAGCATCCTCTACGACGTCGAGGACCCCCGGACGTTCGCCGAGCGCGAAGGGCCCACCGCGACCGACCTGCAGAACGAGATGCAGACCTGGGACGTCCTGTACCAGCGCGCGTTCGGCGGGCGGCGCTGGAGCTCCCGGTGGTCGGCCGGAGGTCGCTACTTCCTGTACGAGGGGAACGTCCCCGCGGGCGCGTGGCTCAACGACGGCGACGTCGTCGGGTACGGGTACACGGACGGCGTCGCGCTGCACCTGCTCCCGATGAAGCAGAGCTCGAGCGGATTCGGCCCGACCGCTTCCCTCGAGGCTCAGTTCCACATGTTCCGAGATCGCGTCGTGCTGTACGGCCTGGGACGCGCCGCGCTGCTCTACGAGACCCTCGAGGTCGACTCCGGGCCTTTCTTCACGCTCGTGGACCCCGACGACGGAGTCGTCCTGGCGGAGGCCCGTGCGCTGGAGAACCGCGAGAAGATCGTCTGGCAGGTGACCGCGGAGGTGGGCGCGCGCGTACGGCTCCTCCAGGGCGTCACGGCGGAGATCGGCTACGGGCAGACTTCCTTCCAGGACGCCGTGCTCGTGCCGACCGAGTTCTTCATCCCCCAGGTCGCGACGGACGTTCAGGCCGGAACGTCCATTCTGTACAACACGCGGGATCTCCTGTTCGGCGTCATCCACGGGGGCGTCAGCTTCCAGTTCTGATCCTCGTTCGCCCCCTCGCGAAGCC
>CAZPWK010000230.1:0-4300 GCA_964590285.1 uncultured Acidobacteriota bacterium
GCCGGCGCCGTCGGCTCCCCGCGAGGCGCCCCGGCCTTCGGCGCCGGAGCCGCTTCAGTGCCATCCGAGATGGACGTCACGGGCCGGTACCACGACCTGGGCATCTTCCTCGACCGGGTCAGCAAGTACTCGCGGATCATCAACGTGGACAACCTGAGACTCGCGGCGCTCCGGAAGGGGGGCGACAAGTCGATCTCGGCCAGCTTCACCGCCACGACGTTCGTCTACGAGGAGCCCGCGGTCGAGAAGGCCGAGGAGGGCAAGCCATGAGCCGTCGGCAATGGGTGTGGATCGTGGCGGCAGCGGCGCTGACGCTCCTGGTCGCGGCCTCGGCCCCCGCGTTCCCGCAGGAGCGGCCCGCGGGGGCAGGGACGGCCGCTCCCTCCGAGGCGCAGAAGGCGGCGCAGGAAGGCGAGAAGACGGTCGAGGCGATCCTCCGCCAGCAGGAGGAGCTCCTGAGCGGCCAGCGGTTCTCGTACGATCCGGCCGGCCGCCGCGATCCGTTCCGCTCGCTCTACGAGGAGTTGACGGTCCGCCGGAAGGGGCCGAGACCGAAGGGCGTCGCGGGCATGCTGGTCGCGGAGATCTCGCTCGTGGGCATCGTGCGCGACCCGTCGGGGGGCGACGTCTCGCTCTTCATGGGCTCGGACAACAAGGGGTACTTCCTCAGGGTCGGCGACGAGGTGTACGACGCGACCCTGATCTCGGTGGATCCGAAGGCCGGAAACGTCACCTTCCGCCAGCAGGTTGACGACCCCCGGCTGATCAAGCCCTATCGGGACGTCGTCAAGAGGCTGGTCCCGCTGGAGGAGGATAAGGCCAATGAGTAAGCACGGCATGACGATCCTCGCGGCCCTGGCGCTCATCGTGCCGGCCGCCGTGGGATCCCCCTGGGCATCGCCGGACGCCGGGGCGGCCCGAGACCTGATGGCCGTGACGGTTTCCTCCGACGCGCAAGGGAATCCCGTCGTCACGATTTCCGGCGACGGGGCGCTGCGCTACGAGACTCTCGAGCTCGATTCCCCTCGGCGGCTGGTGCTCGATCTGCCCGGAACGAACAGCCGGGTGATGACGCGCCAGGTCCCGGTGGGGGTGGGCGGGGTGGAGCGAGTCCGCGTGGGGCAGTACCGCGTGGAGCCCGAGCCGGTCTCGCGGGTCGTGTTCGATCTCCTGGACGCGGTGCCGTACCGGATCGAGGAGCGCGGCTCGGACCTCGTGGTCGCGTTCGGCGGCGCTCCCGGGGAACCGCCCGAGCGGGTCCCGGAGACGGTCTCGCCGCCGCCGGCCGCCGAGGAGCCGGCCCAGGCTCCGCCGGCGGAGCCGGTCGCGACGGCGACCGCCGAGACGACGGCCGCGGAGACGCCGGCCGCGGAGACGCCGGAAGCCCCCGCGCGCGCCGTCCCGGCCGAGTCGCTGGAGGCGCTGCTCCGCACGGCGCCGGTGTACGAGTCCGCGGATTCCGGGACGGCCCCCGCTTCGGCGCCGCCGCCCGCCGCCCGGATCGCTCCGGTGACGACGTCGTTCGAGACGAAGACGATCGCCGCCGACGCGCAGCAGTACACGGGGAAGCGCCTGTCCTTGAACCTGGTGGACGCGGACGTGAAGCAGGTGTTCCGGCTGTTCCACGAGATCTCGGGCCTGAACTTCGTGCTCGACCCGAGCGTCGAGGGACGCGTGACGATCGTCCTCGACAACACGCCCTGGGACCAGGCGCTCGACATCATCCTCAAGAACAACGGCCTCGACAAGGTGATGGAGGACAACGTGATCCGGATCGCCTCGACGCAGAAGCTGGCGTCCGAGGCGGCCGCCCGGAAGCAGCTCAAGGAGGCGAAGGAGCTGGAGGTCGAGCCGACGACGATCACGCGGACCCTCTCCTACGCGAAGGCCAAGGACGTCGAGCGGGTCATCCGGGACGGCGGAGTGCTGTCCCCGCGCGGAAGGGTGATCGTCGACGAGCGCACCAACACGCTGATCATCAGCGACATCCCGAAGCGGGTGGAGCCTCTGGACGTCCTGATCTCGACGCTCGACGCGGAGACCCCGCAGGTCATGATCGAGGCGCGCATCATCGAGACGTCGCGGGAGTTCGTCCAGGACTTCGGCGTGACCTGGGGCTTCTCCGCGATCGCGGACGCGTCGCGCGGGACGTCGACCTCCCTGTCGTTCCCGCACAACGCCTCCGTCAAGTACGGGCTGAATCTTCCCGGCGACGGCGGCGCGAGCAACCTCGCCTTCAAGTTCGGGAACGTGCTCGATTCGTTCACGCTCGACCTCGCGCTGAACGCGCTCGAGACCGACGGCAAGGGAAGGATCCTGTCGTCGCCGAAGATCGCGACGCAGAACAACGAGCGGGCCGAGATCGAGCAGGGCGTCCGGATCCCCGTCGTGAACACGACGGCCACGGAGATCAACGTCGAGTTCGTCTCGGCGTCGCTCCGGCTCGGCGTCACGCCGCAGATCACCGCGGAGGGGACGATCATCCTGGACGTCGAGCTCGAGAACAACTCGCCGGACTTCTCGAACCGCGTCGGGGACGTCCCCGCGGTCAACACCCAGCGGGCGCAGACCAAGATCCTCATCGGGGACGGCGGCACGACGGTGATCGGCGGCATCTTCACGGTCAACGAGGCGTCGAGCGAGCAGGGCGTGCCCTGGTTCCGGAAGATCCCGGTGTTCGGATGGATGTTCAAGACCCGGAACATCACGAACGAGAACCGGGAGCTCTTGATTTTCCTCACTCCCAAGATTCTGAAGGTCGGGTAGCGGAGGTCTGACCATGCGCGGAACGAACCGAACCCTCCGGGCTCTTCTCACCGTCGGGCTCGTCCTGGCGCTGCAGGCCTGCGCCGAAGGCAATCTCGATAGCGGCGACAGCGCGAACGTGGTGCTCGTGATCTCGAGCTTCCCCCCGATCCCGGCGGTGACGACGACGGAGGAGGATGGGAGCTGCACGTTCCTGGTGCCGACGAACACCTCGGTGACGCTGAAGAGCCTGCCGAAGACCGATCTGGCGGAGTCGCCGTTCTCCGACGTCGTGGTGGAGAGCGCGGTCGTCAGCTACACCTGGGACGACGGTCTGATCGTCGGGCCGATCGTGCAGAGCACGGCGGGGTACGTCCCGTGCGAGGGGACGGGGACCGTCGCCTTTCTGCCGATCCAGTTCGGGGACCTGACCGCGGACCGGGCGGGCCACAGCGCCAACCTCACCGTCACGTTCCGGGGCCGCACGGTCGACGGGGTCTACATCGAGTCGGTCCCCGGGCCGCCGGGAGGGGCGACGATCTCGGTCGAGAGCTGCGACGCGGCCCCGATCCTCTAGGCGGGATGCCGCGAGGGGCCCGGACGCCGATCCCGAGGGGCCCGTGGGCGGCGAGCCTTGGCTTGCGACGGTGACGCACGCGAGGCTTCGCGCATCGCAGGGGGACGTGGCCGGCGCGCGCGGGATCCTCGAGAGGATCCTGGCGGAGCGACCGGACGACCGGGAGGCTCGGGGGTTGCTCGAGCGGCTCCTCGAGGACGGCGGGTCCGAGCACCAGGAGCCGGCCGAGGAGCAGGAGCCCCCGCCGCAGCGGGCGACGGCCTCGGAGATCGAGGAGCGGTTCCGGGCCGCGCTCGGTGGCGGGCGTTCGGGGGGGCCGGGGAGGGTCCGCAGCCGGCTCGAGAGGCTTCTGGCCCGCATCCGCGCATCACGGGGGGACTCCGGTGCTCGATGAAGCTCTCGCGTCGCTGATCGAGGTGGTGGGAGGCGCTCGGGTCGCGCTGCTCGTCGGGACGGACGGCGTCATCGTGTCGTCGGCGGGGGAATCCTCCGGCCCGGGGTGGGACCTCGTCGCGGCTTGCTGGACCGACCTGGAACGGCGCGCGAGGCTGGCGAACGCGGAGACGGCCCTCGGGGAGCCGGTCGAGCTGATCATGACCTCGGATCGCGGGACGGTGCTCCTGCGCCTGGTCACGCCGGAGTACGGGCTTCTCGTCGTGCTCGCTCCGGGAGGGAGTCTCGGGCGAGCGCGGTTCGAGTTGCGGAAGGCCGCCTCGCGGGTCCGGCCCGAGCTCGAGGGCTGATCCCCATTTTCATTCGCCCCAGTTTCGCTTCGGTTCCCCGTGGACAACCCCTCGCGCTCGACGCCTCGCGGTCGGCGGTGGTAGTCTCCTAGCTTCTTCGGCCGAACCGAGGTACCCAAGGCGTGGAACCGAAAGAGCTGAGAGACCTGATCTAGACCATCTCGAAGAGCTTCTTCACGAGCTTCGAGCTGGAGCGCGAGGGGTTCAAGCTCCGTCTCGTCAAAGGGGCGGCCTC
>CAZPWK010000231.1:0-3137 GCA_964590285.1 uncultured Acidobacteriota bacterium
GTACCGCTCCAGAGCCCGCGCGACCTGCACGACGAGGTCGGCCGCGCGCCGCACGGGAAACCGCTCGGACGCCTCGAGCAAGCCGCGATAGAGCACCAGGTCCGAGCGGGCCCGCTCGGCGGCCGGCGTCTCCGGGTGCTCGCTAACGATCCGCTCGAAGAGATCGACGGCTCCGGCCAGGTCGTCCCTCTCGACCCGAGCCGCCGCCTGGCGGTAGAGGCGATCCGCCTTCTGCTCGGCGCAACCGGGCGCCCAGAGCGACGCCGCGAGCGCGAGGCCGAGCGCGGCGATCCCGATCGGCCCGTTGACACCCGGGGACCGTCGAACCATAATCCCGCCCCTTCCCGGCGCGCATCGCACGTCCCGAAACCCGGTCCTCGGGGGCGCGTTCGCGATCCGGGCAGCGGACTCACTTTAGATGAGCGTGATGTCGAGGGCAACCGAGATCCCGCGACTCGTCCGGCAGCTCGGGAGCCGCCGCGATTCGATCGTGGAGGCGGCGCGCGCGCGGCTCTGCGCGCACGGCCCTCGCGCGGTGGACGCGCTGATCGAGGCGGTCGAGGGCGGGAGCCCGAGGGTGAGGGCCCAGGCGATTCCGGTCCTCGGGCTGATCCAGGACCCCCGAGGTCGCGAGCCGATCGCCGCGCTGCTGCTCGACCGGGACCCGCACCTGCGGGAGCTCGCGGCGCGGGCGCTCGCCTGGTTCCCCTCGCCGCAGGCCGTCGCCTCGCTCGAGGTGCTCGTGCGCCGGGAGAAGACGCCGGACGTCCGTGTCGCGGCGGTCCAGGCGATGCTCGAACAGTTCGCGTCGGGCCAGGAAGGCGCTCTCGGGAGCGTCCTCGGCCTCCTGTTCGACCCCACGGAGGACGCGAGCGTGCGCGTCGCCGCCACGGCGCTCGTGCCGATGCTGCGGCCGACGTCGCGGCGGGGGATCCTCGGGCGGCTGCGCCGCGATCCCGCTCCGGCCGTGGCCCGCCGGGCGCGGGAGCTGGAGTCCCAGCCGGACCGGCCCCGGGCCCGGGGGGCGGCCGCGATGCGCCGGCTCGCCAGGGATCTCGCCGCCGACGACCACGCGGCCTGGAACGAGGCGCTTCGGCGTCTCGCCGCGGGCGGCGCCTCCTCGGTGGAGCCGCTGGTCGCGGAGATGCGAAGGCGCGCGCACGACCCGGAGTACTGCGCCCGGGCGGGGGTCGTCCTGAAGGCGATCGGCACCCGCGCCGCGCGCGGGATCGCGGCGGCGCTCGACCGCGTGCGCGAGCCGGTGCCCCTCCAGGTCCTGGTCGAGGTGATCGGAGCGCTCGGCGAGAAGGCTCTCGTCTACCGGCTCCGCGATCTGATCGCCCGGATCGCGTCGGATTCGGCGGGACGGAGCGACCGGAACGGGTTCGACCCGCTCCAGAGGGTCCGCGCGATGGCGCACCTGGAGCTCGCGCGCGTCGGGAGCCGGGTCGCCGTCGACGACCTCCGCCGGATCCTGTTCGATCCCGGGCGCCGGCTCGAGAGCGAGATCCCCGCCGCGCTCGAGCTGATCGGGGCCCGGGACGAGCTGCCCGGCCTGCTGATGGCCCACTCGAGGGAGGACCGTTTCCTCCGCCAGCGAATCTGCGCGGCGGTCCGGGCGATCATGAAGAGGGAGCGCATCCGCAGGCACGACGCCGTCTTCCGGGCGGCGACCGGACGGCAGCGTCGCGCCATCGAATCGATCTTTCCGCGGCCCCGCCCGCGCCCTCGCGCGGAGGGCCGACGGGCCGGCGCACGCCGATAGGGAGGTCCGACGATGCCGAGGAAGCTCAACGTCGTGAAGCTGGAGATCGGGAGCGGGACGAGGGTCTTCTGCCGCGTGGACTACAACGTGCCGGTCCGGGACGGTCGCGTCGAGGACGACACCCGGATCGCGGCGTCCCTGCCGACCCTCCGGCTGCTGGCGGAGAAGGGGGCCCGCACCGTCCTCGCGTCCCACCTCGGGCGGCCGAAGGGGAAGGCGTCGCCGGAGCTCTCCCTGAAGCCGGTCGCCGAGCGCCTCGGGGCGCTCATCGGCAAGCCGGTCGGATTCGTCGAGGACTGCGTCGGCGAGGAGGCGGAGAGGAGGTCCCGCGACCTCGAGCCGGGAGGTTTCCTGGTCGTGGAGAATCTCCGCTTCCACAAGGAGGAAGAGGCGAACGACGCCGAGTTCGCGAGGTCCCTCGCGCGGCTCGGCGACGTCTACGTCAACGACGCGTTCGGAACCGCCCATCGCGCGCACGCCTCCACGGCGGGCGTCCCCTCCATCCTCAAGCCCGCCGCCGCCGGGCTCCTGATGGAAGCCGAGCTCGAGCACCTCGGAAGGCTCCTCGAGAATCCGGACTCGCCGTTCGTCGCGATCCTGGGCGGCGCGAAGGTCTCGGACAAGATCGAGCTGATCGAGAACCTCCTCCCCCGCGTGGACCTGTTCCTCGTCGGGGGGGCGATGGCGTACACGTTCCTCAAGGCCTTCGTGAGGCCGGTCGGGAAGTCGCTCGTCGAGGAGGACCGGCTGGCGCTCGCCAAGGCGCTCGTCCAGAAGGCACGCGCCTCGGGGAAGGACTTCCTGCTCCCGGTCGACCACGTCGTGACCACGGGCGGAAAGGACGACGCCCACAGAACGACGGAGGGGGTCGACATCGTCGCGGACGAGGCCGGGGTCGACATCGGGCCGAAGACGGCCGATCAGTTCGCCGCGAAGGTGGCCCAGGCCCGGACGGTCCTCTGGAACGGCCCGCTCGGGAGGTTCGAGGTCGAGGCCTTCTCCGCGGGGACGCGGAAGGTGGCCGAGGCCCTGGCGACCTCGGCGGCGGTCTCCGTCGTCGGAGGCGGCGACACCGCGTCGGCCGTGAAGAAGTTCGGCCTGACGTCGAGGATGACGCACGTGTCCACGGGGGGCGGCGCCTCGCTCGAGTTCCTCTCCGGCCTGCCGCTCCCGGGCGTCGAGGCGCTGGACGACGCGTCATGACCTCGGCAGGGCGAACCCCGTTCGTCGTCGGAAACTGGAAGATGAACCTGAGCGAGCGGTGGGCGGTCGCCCTGCTGGACGACCTGCTCCCCGCGATCGCCGGGGCGCTCGACGTTGAGGTCGGCGTGGCGCCGGCGTTTCCGTGCCTCCGGGCGGTCGCCGACCGCCT
>CAZPWK010000231.1:3147-4271 GCA_964590285.1 uncultured Acidobacteriota bacterium
GGCCGAGGCTCAGCAGCACCAGGCTGCCGGCCAGGAGGCGGATGATAGATTCAACGGTCATGGTTTCCTGTGTTCGATTATCCGCCGCAAGGGAGCCGCCACCCCGCCCCAAGTTACAGGAAACCTCCTCCGCCTCGCGGGCTCCCCGGTGCGTCTCGGAGCGCAGAACGTCCACTGGGAGGACAAGGGGGCGTACACCGGAGAGGTCTCGCCGCGCATGCTGTCGGAGATGGGGGTCGGATTCGTCGTCGTCGGGCACTCCGAGCGCCGGCACGTCTTCGGCGAGACGGACGAGCGCATCGCCCGCAAGGTGGCGGCGGTCCGCCGCCACGCGATGGTTCCGGTGCTCTGCGTCGGCGAGCAGGAAGGAGAGCGCGACGCGGGCCGGACCCTCGAGGTCGTCGAGCACCAGCTCCGGATCGGCCTGTCGGAGATCCGGCCGGCGGGAGGCGCCGAGATCGTCGTGGCGTACGAGCCGGTCTGGGCGATCGGGACCGGACGGAGCGCCACGCCCGCCCAGGCGCAGGAGGTGCACCGGATGATCCGGGAGCAGCTCGGCTCGATGTTCTCCCCGAGCCTGGCCGCGACGACCCGGGTGCTCTACGGGGGCTCCGTCACCGCGTCGACCGCCCGGGACCTGCTGCGTCTCCCGGAGATCGACGGCGCCCTCGTCGGCGGGGCCTCGCTCGACGCCAAGGCGTTCGCCGAAATCGTCGCGGCGGCGCGCTGACCGGGACGGGGGCCTCGGGCGCCCGCCGGACCCGCCCCCCGCGAATCTTGCGGCACCCCGGCCTCCGCTGCTAGACTGCGCGGGTTCGGAACGCGGGAGGCGCCCAGAGGGCAAGCGACATGTCCATTCTCCTCTATTTCATACACGTCGTCGTCTCGGTGATCCTGATCCTCGTCGTGCTTCTCCAGACGGGTAAGCGCGCCGACCTCGCGGGGGCGTTCGGCGGCGGCGGAAGCCAGACGGCGTTCGGGACCCGCGGAGCGGCGACGGTGCTCTCCAAGGCGACGACGATCGCGGCGGTCGTGTTCATGCTGACGTCCCTGGCCCTGTCCCTGATCTCGACCAGCTCGGAGCACGCAACCGGCTCGGTCCTCGAGGAGATGCCGGCTCCGTC
>CAZPWK010000232.1:0-4268 GCA_964590285.1 uncultured Acidobacteriota bacterium
GCAGAAGCTGGCCCCGAAGGTCGCCGCGATGCGCGACGAGGTGAAGGGGATCATCAAGGAGCACGGGCAGAAGAAGATCTCCGAGGTCACGATCGAGCAGGCGTACGGCGGCGCCCGCGGCGTGAAGTGCATGGTCACGGAGACCTCTGCCCTCGACCCGATGGAAGGGATCCGGTTCCGCGGCTACAGCATTCCGGAGCTGCAGGAGAAGCTCCCGCGGGCGAAGGGCGGCGAGCAGCCGCTTCCGGAGGGGCTCTTCTATCTCGTGCTGACGGGCGAGCTGCCGACCGACGCGGACGCGGCCGCGATCACCCATGCGTGGCGCGCCCACGAGACGCTCCCGCCGTACGTCACGAAGATGCTCGACGCGATGCCCGCGACGACCCACCCGATGACGCAGTTCTCCCTGGGCATCCTGTCCATGCAGAACGAGTCGGTCTACGTGAAGAGCTACCAGAAGGGCATGAAGAAGACCGAGTACTGGGATCCGACGCTCGAGGACGCGATGAGCCTCCTGGCGAAGCTCCCGGTGCTGGCGGCGTACGTCTATCGGCGCTCGTACCACGGCGGGAAGCACATTCCGCCGGCGGCCGACAAGAACCTGGACTGGGGCGGAAACCTGGCGCACATGATGGGCGTCGAGAACCCCGAGTTCAAGGAGCTGATGCGTCTCTACCTGACGATCCACGCCGACCATGAAGGCGGCAACGTCAGCGCCCACACGACCCACCTCGTCGGCTCGGCCCTCTCGGACGTCTACTACTCGCTGTCGGCGGGCATCAACGGCCTGGCGGGCCCGCTCCACGGCCTCGCCAACCAGGAGGTGCTCCGCTGGATCATGGACGTGAAGGCGAAGCTCGGCGGCGGCGTTCCGACCAAGGAGCAGCTCGAGAAGTTCCTGTGGGACACGCTGAACTCCGGGCAGGTCATCCCCGGCTACGGCCACGCGGTCCTCAGGAAGACCGACCCGCGGTACATGGCGCAGCAGCAGTTCGCGCAGAAGTACATGCCGAACGACGAGCTGTTCCGGATCGTGAAGATGATCTTCGACGCCGCCCCGGACATCCTGACGAAGCACGGGAAGGCCAAGAACCCCTGGCCGAACGTGGACGCGCACTCCGGGCAGCTCCTCGTCCACTACGGCGTCACCGAGTACGACTTCTACACCGTGCTGTTCGGCGTCTCCCGCGCGATGGGAGTCCTCGCGTCCCTGGTCTGGGACCGCGCCCTCGGGCTTCCGATCGAGCGGCCGAAGAGCGTCACCACCGACTGGATCAAGGCGGAGATCAAGAAGGGCTAGCGGCCCGACGACGGCGAGCCGGTTCCGAGGGGGCCGGCCGGAAAGTCCGCGGGGGCTTCCGGCCGGCCCCTTCTTTCTCGGGGCGGCTCCATGTAGAGTGTTCCGGCGGAGGTGCCGCGTGCCGGATCTCAGGGTGGCGCTCGTCCCGGTCGGAAGGATGGACGCGGCGGAGCTCGAGGACGCGGCGGCGCGCGTCTCCAAGGTGATCCGCGCGGCCGTGGATCTCCGGGAGCCCCTTCCCCATCCGAAGTCGGCGGAGGACGCGGCGCGCGGGCAATTCCGGGCCCCGGCCATCCTCGCGGTGGCTCGCGGAGCGCTCCCGGGCCTCGCCGTGCGCAAGAGCGTGGGGGCCCCGGCGGCGGGGACCCCGGCGCCCGCGCCGGCCCGGGCCGCGGCGGTCCTCGTCACGGACCTCGACCTCTACTCGCCCGCGACCGACTGGGTTCTCTCCGAGACCGACGCCGCCCGGGGGCTCGCCGTCGTCTCCGTGCGCCGGCTGCGCGAGGCGTTCTACCGCAGGAAGGCCGATCCGGCGAAGCAGCGCGCGCGCCTCGCCAAGGAGACCCTCCGCGCGATCGGCCGCGTGCGGGGGCTCTCCGACTGCGGCGATCCGGCCTGCGCGATGGCGGCGACGCGGTCCCTCGCGGACGTCGACCGCAAGGGCGAGCGCTACTGCGCGCCCTGCTGGAAGCGCCTCTCGACCGGCGCGATGCGGATCTGAGGGTCCTGGAGCCTCGATGAGCGACACGATGGGCCTCGAGCGCGACGTCGTCACGGTGATCCTCGGGGGAGGGCGGGGCGCCCGCCTCGATCCGCTGACGCGCTTTCGCAGCAAGCCGGCGGTGCCGATCGCGGGGAAGTACCGCCTCATCGACGTCCCGATCAGCAACTCCATCCACAGCGGGATGGAGCGGATCTTCGTCCTGACGCAGTTCAACTCGGTCTCGCTCCACCGGCACATCGCCCGGACGTACAAGTTCGACCCGTTCTCCCGGGGGTTCGTGCAGATCCTGGCCGCGCAGCAGACGCCCGAGGACGAGACCTGGTTCCAGGGAACGGCGGACGCCGTGCGGCAGAACCTCCGGATCGTGGGGGAGAGCCGCGGGGACCTCGTGCTCGTGCTCTCCGGGGACCACCTGTACCGGATGGACTACCGGGCGCTCCTCCGGGAGCACGTCGAGAGCGGCGCCGACCTCACGCTCGCGGCGATCCCGTGCGGCGCCGGCGAGATCGGCGGCTACGGGGCGGTGCGGGTCGGCGGCGACGCCCGCGTCCTCGAGTTCCGGGAGAAGCCGAAGGATGCGGCGGAGCGGGAGGGGATGGAGGCGCCTGCCGATCTCCTCGGGCGAGAGGGGCTCGACGCCGGGCGGCCGTACCTCGCGTCCATGGGGATCTACCTCTTCCGCAAGCGGGCGCTCGGCGAGCTGCTCGACAACCGGCTCGCCGACTTCGGGCAGGACGTGATCCCGCTGGCCGTGCGGGAGCGCAAGGTCCGGGCCCATTTCTTCGACGGCTACTGGCGCGACATCGGGACGATCGGATCGTTCTACGACGCGCACATGGACCTCGTCCGCGAGAGCCCCCCGTTCGACTTCCACGACCCGGCCTGGCCGTTCTTCACGCACCCGCGCTTCCTCCCAGGGGCCCGCGTCAGCGGGACCCGGTTCAACCGGTCGGTCCTGGCCGAGGGCTCCGTCGTCCTGGACTCGACCGTCGAGGAGTCGGTCGTCGGCGTGAGATCCGCCCTCCACCGCACGACCGTCCGCCGGTCGCTCCTGATGGGCGCCGACCCGTACCCCCCGGAGGGCCCGCCGGGCGCGCCGCCCATCGGCGTCGGGGAGGGAACGCTGATCCAGGAGGCGATCGTCGACAAGAACGCCCGCATCGGGCGTCACGTCCGCATCGTCAACAAGGACAAGATCCGGGAAGGGGAAGGCCCCGGCTGGGTCGTCCGCGACGGGATCGTCGTGATCCCGAAGAACGCCGTGATCCCCGACGGAACGACGATCTGACGGAGCGAGGCCCCCTCAGGGGGCGAGACCGAGGATTCCCGCCTCCCCCCGGTAGAAAACCCCGGCGACGGCGCCGGTCAGGAGCGTCGCCAGGGTGGCGGCGAGGAGCGCCTTGAGGCCGACCGCGGCGAGATCGCCCCTCCGCTCCGGCGCGAGCGCCGCCGTCCCGCCGACGAAGATCCCGACCGAGGCCGCGTGCGCGAACCCGCAGAGGGCGTACGAAATCACCAGGAGGCCGCGCGGGGAGATCGCCCCCCGGGCGGCGAGGTCGGCGAGGGTCCGGTAGGCGACGACCTCGGTGAGCACGGCGCGCTCCCCCAGCATCGCCGCCGCGGGGCGGAGGTCGGCCCCCTCGAGGCCGAGGAGCCACGCCAGCGGGGTGAAGACCCACCCGAGCAGGCGGCGGAGATCCACCGGCCCCCCGATCGCCCCGGCGAACGGCGCGGTCGCCTTCGCGAGCGCGAGATCGAGGAGCGCCACGAGGCCGAGCACCGCGATCAGGAGCGTCGCGATCCCCGCGGCCAGCTTCAGGCCGTCCCACGCCCCGGCCGCGAGCGCCGACATCAGGTTGGCCTCCCGCGCGGACTCGTCGAGCGGAGGGACGCCGCCGAGCGTCGAGGGGCCCTCCGTCTCCGGGAGGACCAGCTTGCAGGTCAGGAGGGCCGCGGGAATCGCGAGCACCGACGCCGAGACGAGGTGGCCGGCGATCAGCGGGAACGACGACTTCAGGAACAGGACGTAGATCGCCAGCGTCGTGGACGCGGTCGTCGCCATCCCGCAGCCGATCAGCGTCAGGAGCTCCGAACGGGTCATCCTCGCCAGGTACGGCCGCACGGTCATCGCCGTCTCGACGCCGACGAAGACGTTCGCCGATCCGGCGAGCGCCTCGGCTCCCGACAGCGCCATCGTCCGGTGGAACAGCCGCGCGAACAGACGGACCAGGAGGTGCATCGCCC
>CAZPWK010000233.1:0-4210 GCA_964590285.1 uncultured Acidobacteriota bacterium
CGCCTCGTTCTGAAGCGGCTCGCCGCCGCCGGCGCGGTGCTCGGAGGGGCCGGCCTGATCGCCGGCCTGGCCTCTCTCTCGCGCGGCCGGTGGCGCGAGCCGCGGATCGCGGAGCTTCCCAGGCAGAGGACGGTCGCCGCGGACCCGGGGCTTCCGGCGATCGCCGTCGCGCGGGGCGGCCCCGGCGCGGCGGTCCGGGCCGCGGTGGGCGCGGTCGGGGGGATCGCCCGCTTCGTCCGGCCGGGCGAGACGGTGCTCGTCAAGCCGAACATGGGCTGGGACCGGACGCCCGAGCAGGGGGCGAACACGGACCCGCGCGTCGTCGCCGAGGTCGTGCGGCTGTGCCTCGAGGAGGCCCGGGCGGCTCGCGTCCTCGTGGCGGACGTTCCGGTCCACGACGCCGAGCGGGTCCGCGAGCGATCCGGGATCGGCGAGGCCGCGCGGAAGGCCGGCGCCGAGGTCCTGGTCCCGCCGGGCCCCGGCTTCGTGCTGGCGAGGCTCGGGGGGGTCGTTCTCGACGCCTGGGAGGTGTTCGCGCCGATGCTCTGGGCCGACAGGCTGATCAACGTGCCCGTGGTCAAGGACCACGGCCTGACGCGGCTGACCTGCGGCCTCAAGAACGCCTACGGCCTCCTCGGAGGGACGCGGGCCAGGCTCCACCAGCAGATCAACCAGTCCATCGTCGACCTCTCGATCGCGTTCCGCCCGACGCTCACCGTCGTGGACGCGACGCGGGTCATGCTGCGCAACGGACCGACCGGCGGCCGCCTGGACGACGTGGCCCCGGTGGGCGCGATCGCCGCCGGGACCGACGCCGTTGCCCTCGACGCCTGGGGGGCGACCCTGCTGGGCGTCGATCCGGGGCAGGTCCCCCACGTCGTGCTCGCCGAGTCCCGCGGCCTCGGATCGATCCGCGAGGGGGCGGGCCCGATCGAGGAGATCCGTGCGGGGGCCTGACCGGCAGGCGGCGAGCGGGCGCGCGCGTCCCGCGGGGGGCCCGCTCTACGCGCCGCGCTGGGTCCGGATCGCCTACCAGGCCTTTTTCCTCTTGCTGTTCCTGGCGGTTCTCCTCGCGATGACCGACGAGGGGGTGAGGCGCCTCCCCGTGCGCTGGCTCTTCCACCTCGACCCGCTCACCGCGCTGGGGATGGCGCTGTCGTCGTGGACGCTGACGCCGGGGCTCCTGTGGGCGCTCGCGATCGTCGGGCTGACCGTCGCGTTCGGCCGAGCCTTCTGCGGGTGGATCTGCCCGGTCGGCACGATGCACCAGATCGTTTCCCGGGCTACGCGGAGGCTGCGTCCCGGCCCGCCGGCGCAGGTCAACCGCTGGCGGCCGCACTTCCGGCTGAAGTACCTCCTCCTGATCGCGCTCGGGATCGCCGCCCTCGCCGGGACGATGCTCGCGGGGCTCTTCGATCCGATCTCGCTGGCGGCCCGGTCGCTCGGGTCCTCCCTGTTCGCCGCGCTCGCGGCCGTCCTGCCCGGAGAGGGGTTCCGGCCCCGGGTCTTCCAGGCGGCCTGGGTCACCGGCGCGATCTTCCTCGCGCTCCTCGCGGCGAACCGCTGGATCGTGCGCTGGTGGTGCCGCGCGATCTGCCCGCTCGGGGCCCTGCTCGGCTGGATCGCGCGCGTCGCGGTGTACCGGATCGACGTCGATCCGGATCTGTGCACGCGCTGCAACCGCTGCGCCGCCGACTGCCAGGGGGCGGACGAGCCGTTCTCGAAGCATCGAGTGTCGGAGTGCCACGTCTGCCTCAACTGCGTCGCCGCGTGCCCCGAGGGGGCGATCGCGTTCCGCCCGTTCGTCCCGTCGGCGCTCCCGTCGGGAGGCGTCGACCTGCAAAGGCGGCAGGTCGTCGGGGCGGCGCTCGCCGGAGCCGCCCTCCTTCCCCTGGCCCGCGCCAGCTCGGGCTCCGCGTCGTCGCCCGGGCCGCTGGCGATCCGGCCGCCGGGCGCGTGCGCCGAGGAGGAGTTTCTCGCCCGCTGCGTCCGGTGCGGCGCCTGCGTTCACGCGTGCCCCACCTCCGCGCTGCAGCCCGCGGTCGGGGAGGCGGGACCCGAGGGGGTCTACACGCCCGTGCTCGTCCCGCGCCGCGGCTGGTGCGAGCCGAGCTGCACGCTCTGCGGCCGCGTATGCCCCACGGGGGCGATCCGCCCGCTCACTCCCGAGGAGAAGGGCTGGACGAGGCAGGAGGCCGAGGGGATCCGGATCGGGACGGCGTTCTTCGACCTCGGCCGCTGCCTCCCGTGGGGGCCCGCCATCCCGTGCATCGTCTGCCAGGAGGTCTGCCCGACGAGCCCGAAGGCGATCTGGCTCGAGCCGGTCGAGGTCCCGGGCCGGGACGGGCGGCCCGTCCGGCTGCAGCGACCGCACATGGACCCGGCCCGCTGCGTCGGCTGCGGCCTGTGCGAGGCCAAGTGCCCGGTCAGCGACCTCGCCGCCGTCCGCGTGACGCGCGTGGGGGAGTCGAGGGCCCGGCAGTCGTCGCTGACGCTCCCCCCGCGGAGGACCGGCTCATGAAGACCCACGTGTGCGTCGCCCTCGGTCTCGCGCTGTCCGTCGCGGCGTGCGCCGCCCTCGCGTTCTCCTCGGGCAGGGTTCGCCCGTCGGCGATCTCCGGGTCGTGGTATCCGCAGGAGGTCTCGCTGGTCTACGCCCAGGTGGACCAGTTCCTGGCCGACGCCGCGTCGGCCCCGACGCTCGCGGGGAAGCCCTTCGCGCTGGTCGTGCCCCACGCCGGGTGGCGGTTCTCGGGCGCGGCGGCCGCCGCAGCGTTCCGGGCGCTGAAACCCGGCGACTTCGATCGGGTCGTCCTCGTCGCTCCGTCGCACACCGCCTCGTTCCCGGGCTTCGCGACGACCGACGCCGTCTCCTACCGGACGCCGCTCGGGGACGTGCCGGTCGCCGCCGCCGAGGCGGCGGCGCTCCGGGATGGAACGCGGGTCCGGACGGCGGCCGGCGCCGAAGATCGGGAGCACGCGGTCGAGATCGAGCTCCCGTTCCTCCAGCGGCGGCTCGGGACGTTCCGGCTCCTCCCGATCCTCGCGGGCGCCTGCTCCCCCGAGGACGAGAAGGCCCTGGCGGCGCGGCTGGCCGGGCTCGCCGACGGGAGGACGCTCTTCGTCGTCTCCACCGACTTCACGCACTACGGTCCGCGCTACGCCTACGCGCCCTTCGGGCGGTCGGCCGTCGCCGCTCGAGACCGGGTGAGGAGGCAGAACGACGAGGCGGTCGGCCTCCTGCTCGCGAAGGACGCTGCCGGGTTCCGGGCGTTCCTCGACCGGACCGACGACACGATCTGCGGCCGTCACGGGCTCGGCGTGCTGCTGGAGCTCCTGCCCCTCGTCGCCCCGAGGGCCGAGGGGTCCCTCCTTGCCCGGTACGCCTCGATCGACGTTCCGGGGTTCGAGGACGAGAACTCCGTGACCTACGCCTCGATCGCCTTCGCCGCGGCGCGCGCGGAGGGGAGGCCGCTCGAGGCGCCGCCGACCCGCGACGCGATCCCGGCCGGCGCGCCCCCTCTCGGCGAGGCACTCGGGAAGAAGCTCCTGGCGCTCGCCCGCGCGACGATCGAGACGGAGCTCCGCGGGACCGACGCCCTCCCGAGGGCGCTCGACGCGCTCCCGGCCTCCCGGCCCGAGCTCGACCGGCTCCAGGGGGTCTTCGTGACGCTCGAGCGCACCGACCCCGCCGAGATCGCGCGGGAGGGGAAGCTCCGCGGGTGCATCGGACAGATCTTCCCGGCGCTGCCGCTTCGCGAGGCCGTGGTCCACGCCGCGATGAGCGCCGCGCTCCGGGACACGCGCTTCCCTCCGGTCGAGGCGAAGGAGATCTCGAGGCTCGAGGTCGAGATCACCGCGCTCTCTCCCCCGCGCCCCGTCGCGTCCTGGCGCGACATCGAGCTCGGAACGCACGGGATCGTCCTCGCGAAGGCGGGCAGGAAGGCGGTGTTCCTCCCGCAGGTTCCGGTCGAGGCGGGATGGACGGTCGAGGAGACGCTCTCGCACCTGTCCCGGAAGGCGGGGCTTCCGCCCGACGCCTGGAAGGAGGGTGCGAGCTTCGAGGTGTTCACCGGACAGATCTTCCGCGAGGCGGAGGGGCCGCACGGCGCGGCGAGGTGAGGGGACCGCGCGGCCCGGCCGCCCATGCGTCGGACGAGGAGGCGAACGTGATCGACACGGCGAGCGTGGGAGCGAGCATCGAGGAGGC